>JAGGWN010000066.1 GCA_021157415.1 Bacteroidales bacterium
AAGCATAAGGAAAAAGAAAACCCGGATGCGGAGCATCGGTGGTTTGGATTTCTGTAATGGCACCCCCCTGAGTCCGCCCTGACATTTGCCGCAGGCAAATCGTCAGGGCAATCTCATCATTAAATATAGTTGTGATTTATTGTCCGCTTGCAGGCATAAGCGTGAGGAAAAAGAAAACCACAGATGGGAAGCATCTGTGGTTTTGATTGACACCTTCAAGGAGGTCTTGTTGAAAGACTCTACCACCAGATAAACAATTAATTTTGATTTTTTAGCAAGGGGGGTCTTTTTTTGAAAACAAAATCCTATATTTGACTATCAAATAGTTAGCAACAAAAAATACCGTAATTTGAGTTTAGTCGGTTAATCGTGATAAACAAATAAAAATTTTCTTTCCCCATGTAAACCTGCCCTAATGACTTCGGTCATGCTTGGGCTTCACGCTCATATGAATTTTTTGAATAAAAAATTTACACAGGAAAATGATTAAAATAATTTATATTCGTTTCTCCGGAACAAGGCCCGGAAAAAGATGAAATAATACTATGAAACACTTCCTTACCTTATAGAAACATTATTAAATCAACAATATAAAGAAAGCCATGTACATACTTATTGCTCTTCTCATTGTAGTCGTTTTGATGGTGCTGGCAGCCTCAAAGTATCATTTTCACCCGTTTTTATCTTTGTTGCTGGCTGCCATTGTCATGGGATTCGTGGGGGGGTTGAACACGGCGGAAGTAACTTCCACATTGATGAATGGCTTTGGAAAAACGCTGGGAAGCATCGGGATTATCATCGCTTTCGGCACTATCATCGGCGCCTATTTGGAAAAGAGCGGTGGAGCTCTTGCCATGGCCAACAAGATGCTTACATGGGTGGGGGAGAAAAACTCCGTTCTGGCCATAAATATTACCGGATTTATCGTTTCCATTCCCGTTTTCTGTGATTCGGGTTTTGTGATCCTCTCTTCTCTGAATAAAGCCCTGAGTAAAAAAGTCAAAATACCACTGGTCGTTCTGGGTGTATCTCTTGCTGCCGGTCTGTATGCTACGCATGTTTTCGTACCACCCACACCCGGACCGCTGGCTGCTGCAGCTGCCCTGAATGCCGATCTGGGGCTGGTAATCCTTCTTGGGATGGTCGTCGCCGTTCCCGTATCCCTGGTAGGATTTTTCTGGGCAAAGCATATCGGGCGAAAGGCCGGCGGAGCCATCTCTACAGATGAAGACGCCCACCCTGTCGCAGAAAAGCTGCCTCCTACCGGGTTAGCCTTTGCGCCAATCATTGTCCCGATCCTTTTAATAGCCCTGAAGTCGGTCACAGGTTACCCGACCCATCCCTTTGGTACGGGGGTCACGGCTGCCATATTTAACTTTATCGGACATCCTGTTATGGCTTTGTTCATCGGAGTATTTCTTGCTTTCTCTTTGAAGAAGAAAACCACCAAAGAGACCCATTTTGACTGGGTAGCCAAAGGGTTGAAAGATGCCGGTATCATCATTCTGATCACCGGTGCCGGCGGTGCTTTCGGAGCCATCCTTCGTGCCACCGGCATCGGCAACATCATTGGGGCTGGCTTTTCCAGCATGAGAATCGGGTTGTTCTTGCCTTTTCTGATTGCAGCCATATTAAAATCAGCCCAGGGATCATCTACTGTTGCGATCATCACCACAGCTGCCATTGTTGCCCCCTTACTCGAACCTTTCGGTCTGGCCTCCCCGGTGGGTAGGGCATTGACCGTTTTAGCCGTCGGGGCCGGCGCCATGACCGTATCCCATCTGAATGACAGTTTTTTCTGGGTGGTCGCCCAGTTTACCGGACTGAATACCGAAACCGCATTAAAAACACAGACGGTTTCCACCCTGTTACAGGGACTTACCGGAATCGTTATCGTTCTGATTCTCGGCCGGATCTTCATCTGAAAGAAAGATCCGTGTATCTTTCAATTTCTAACCAAAAATGATAACTGACGGCCACCTGTAAAAGATGTATGAGTCGTGTTTAAATTTAAAAAGGTGAATTTTCGTTAAAAACGAGGTGGTGAGAGTTTTGCAACCGCAGTGAACAGTTGTTACTAAGTATTGAAAAATTTCTGACAACGTAGAGCTCGGTAACAAAGACCCTTTTTAGACCGGACTCATGTATAGAAAGGGGAAATCCCTAAAGGCAAGCATTTATCAATCCGGCAAGACAGTGAGGAAAGAATTACCTGGAGCTTAACACCTCCCTAATAGCTTTTTCCACAAGACCTTCCATAACCTGATACCCCGGCAGGTTGGGATGGACCCCGTCCACCGTATATTC
Source organism: Bacteroidales bacterium (assembly GCA_021157415.1). Taxonomy (GTDB): domain Bacteria; phylum Bacteroidota; class Bacteroidia; order Bacteroidales; family VadinHA17; genus DRPN01. The sequence goes on from JAGGWN010000066.1 coordinate 2,308, forward strand.
CTGTTTCATTCCCTTCCGTTCATCCACCATGGATGAATAATAATCCAGATAATAATAGTTATTTTTCTCAGCGTATTTTCTGATCCATTGATTCAGGGTCTCTATTTTCTCGGCCGGTTTAATCCCTGGTCGCCACGGATAATCGTAAGCGGGCAGTACGGAACACAGAATAACTTTGATATGATGAAATTCAGCCAGTTCTGCCATAGAAGCCAGGTTATCCTCTATCATCTCCAGGGTGGAGGGCCCCGTATTACCGGCAATATCATTCGTCCCGGCCAGGATAACGACCACCCTGGGCCTGAGTTTGATCACATCGGGCCTGAAACGAATCAACATCTGAGGCGTGGTCTGACCGCTGATGCCTCTGTCAATATAAGCGTTCTTTTTAAAAAACTCCGGAGAAACTTTTATCCACGCATCGGTAATTGAATTTCCCATGAAAACGACCCGTTTTTCATCTCTTGACGGGGACGATAACTGGGCATTGGCAGCCCGGTACCGGTTCAGGTTTGGCCAGTCATTTTTCACTTTTGACCAACTTTTATAAGATTTGAGTATCTGTTGGTCGGACGGTGTAATTGAAGTTTTTTGGGACGAAACATGTTGCGCCGTCAAAGGTCGTAAGGAAGTCAAAACACCCAGGAGGAAAATGAATAAAATTTTTTGCTGAAACATGGTTTTTTATTTAAGTATTGGAAAAATACAAAAAAATCAGAATAAACGATATGAAGCCTGACTTATGAATAACATCTGCACAATGTCTTAATACTAGCCATCAGGAACCTTTTTATTCCTCTTTGATCAGTAACCAGGTATCAGCATGCTGAGGAAAGACTTTCCAGATCGCATGCACCTTCCCCCGGGCACGCGCTTCATCATCGTAGGAAAAAACAGCCACCCGGAACAGCCCTTCCTCATTGCGTAGTACAAACGGAGAAAAACCTTCATCCCGTATCTGCTGCATATACTTTTTTGCATTCCCGGGATAGCGGAAACTTCCGATAATCACAAAAAATTTTTCTTTCGGCACCGGTGCTTCAGGCGTCTCCACCAGTTTCTCTTTCTTCACTGTGATTGTATCTTCCTTAACCCTCTCCTTCTTCATTTCTTCCCCGTGGGCATTGTTCACCGACACTTTGGATTTATCCGATGCGATGGTCGTCTTGGCGGCTTTTTTTGTCCCGCCACATCCTGCAAACAGGATGGTCAGGATTACAGCCAGACTCAAAATGTATTTAACGCTCATGATACTGTTATTTTGATTTTACCGTAAAGGTGCAAAAAAAATTGAGGAGAAAATAAATGCAGCTCATTTTTTTGTCTTTTCAAAACATTTATGTAATCATTTCGTATATATCATATTATCTTAAATGAACTATTTACTCCAGATATAAGACATAAATTTAATAATAAGATGAAAAAAATTTACTTTCTTTTATTTCTGATCTTTTTTGTATGGGGACATGGTTTGTCCCAACCTCTTTCCGGCACTTATACAATCGGCATAACTTCTGCCGATTATACCTCTTTCAATGCGGCCGTTACCGACCTGATAACAAAAGGAGTCGGAGGACCGGTTGTCTTTTCTGTTGCTTCCGGAACCTACACCGAGCAGGTTATCATCCCGGCCATTACGGGGGTCTCGGCTGTCAACACCATCACCTTTCAATCTGTTACGGGAGACAGTACGGATGTCATCCTGACTTATGCTTCCACGGACCAGAATAACAATTACACGTTAAAATTTGATAGTGCTTATTATGTTATTTTTAAAGGAATCACATTACAGGCTACCGGCACAAACTATGCACGTATAATTTATCTGGCCAGAGGGGCTTCTCATATTTACTTCATCAACAACCGGTTCGTGGGGAAACCCGGATTGTCCGAGCTGGTCTTTGCCAACATTGCCACTTACGGAGACCCTTCCAGTACCGATATAACATTCCTCAACAACCGGTTTGAGAACGGAAAAAGAAGCATTTCCCTTTCCGGAGGATACAATGATTATATTTCCCATACTATTGTAAATCATAATGACTTTATCAATCCTTCAGAGCATGCCATTCATATAGAATACTCTCAGTATTCACTGATCCGTAACAACCGGATAGAATCAAACATGCATATTACCGGGATCCATATTCAGGGACTCACCCGGGGAGATACGCTGGCAAAGAATATTATCCTGTTGCAGGCAGGCGGGCTGGGAATTCATCTTTATTCCACCGGACCAGTGAACGATACTACGGTGATTACCAATAACTTCATTTATCCGAACACCACCATTGCCGATCATGCCATTGATATATTTTCAACGAAAGCTCCTGTAAAGATTCTTTATAATACCGTGCATATTACCGGGAAAAACAAATACAGCTATTGTCTTTATTCCAATGGCAACGGGACAAAGAGCTACAGAATGGTCATGAACAATATCCTGGCCAATGATGCGGAAGGAATGGCTTTTTATTACTATTATACTCCTGACCGGAGCGATTACAATAATCTCTGGAGTACCGGACAATATACATTGAATTATTATAATGGCAGCGGTTTTGATCTGGATTACTGGCAGAATAACTTCCATCATGATCTTCATTCTCAAACCTGTAATCCTTATTTTGCAAATGATGACTCCTGGGAGGTTCAGAACCCCGTTCTTGACGGAGGTGCCCTGCCCGTTGCCGGCATCGAATCCGACATAGAAGGGAACATACGCCATACTACCCATCCCGACATCGGTGCATGGGAGTTTACGCCTTCTCCCACACCTTTGAACGGGACCTATACCATCGGAGGAGGAACAGCCGACTTCGACAGTATCCGGGATGCTGTAAAATCCCTGGAGATACATGGCATCAGTGGTACCGTCATCTTTAATATTGCTTCAGGCACCTATCCCGAACAAATTATCATCCCCGAAATAAACGGCGTTTCAGATACTCATACCATCACATTCCAATCTGCCACCGGAGACAGTACAGATGTTACCATTAGCTATACTCCCGTATTCGATAACAAGGCATACACGATCTTTTTGGATGGCGCAAGTCATATTATTTTCACCAAACTTTCGGTGTCTTCCAAAACCAATACCGGTTTCCCGGTTCTTCTGGAACACGGATCCTGCTTTAATGAAATTTCACACAGCAGAATCACAGTCCCGGTAAATAACACGAATCATCTCGTCCAGTTGGGTTCGGAGAGTCTCTCTTATACGGGGAAGGATACAAACAATGTATTCACTTCGTGCTACTTTGAAAATGGCAGTTATGCCGTCAATGCAGGAAAAACCGGAACTTCCAATGCCCCTGTGGTCTCTGCAAATACACAAATGATAAACAACATTCTGAAAAATTGCAGGATACGCTTTTCTAACGGGAAAAATCCCATAATATCCGGCAACAGTGTGGATCTTACGGTCAGTAGTAAATATACGTCCGCTATTGAGGTACGAAACAATGCACAGGTGTTTAACAACTTCATACTGATGAACAACACTGCCGGTCTGGATTACGCTACCGGTATTTACGGGTACGGAGAAAACAATACCATCGTTTTCAATACCATAAAGATTGTGGACCAGGGTATGCCTTTGGTGATAAAAGGTCATTCGGAGATACTAAACAATATTCTGACCACGGGCGGAGGATCTGCTGTGAATTATGAAGATACCACCGGATGCCATATTGATCATAATATTTATTACACGTCTGATGAAGCACATTGCATCAGCGTTTATGCAGGATCTTCTCAAAAAAGATCGTTTTCCTGGTGGCATCAAAATTCCGGCTTTGATCAACACTCCCTGTTTTATGATCCTGTATTTGTTTCCGGTACCGATCTGCACACTTCCGACCCGTGGCTTAACAACCGGGGAATTCCGATGGCAGGAGTAACCGTTGACATCGACGGGGAAATGCGTGACGCTCAGCATCCCGACATCGGAGCTGATGAATTTAACGGAGTCTCTCCATTGAAAGGGATTTATACGATCGGGGCCACAGGTGACTTCAAAAATTTCACCGAGGCAGCAGATACGCTCAAGTTCTGCGGTGTAGAGGATTCAGCCGTCTTTCATGTACAAACAGGCACGTATGAAGAACATTTTATCCTTCGTAACAGTGAAATAACCCGTCTGCCGGATACCGCCTCCATCCTGTTCAGGGCCATCACCCCGGATAGTGCCAATGTATTGCTCCGGTATAATGCAACAAGCAGTTCTGATAATTATATTGTAATACTGGATAGTATGGATCATGTTACGTTTGAAGGGATTACCTTCAAACCGCTGAACACACAATATTCATCCGTATTATGGTTTCTGAATGGCGTATCGGATATCCGGATAAACAACAATACCTTTGTCGGAATACAAAACAACGGCATACTTGTCTATTCACAACATTTTCAGGATCATAATAACCGGATCACAGGAAACCGTTTTTATAACGCCAACCTTGCGGTTTCTCTCAATGGAACAGATGACACACACAAGGGATCCGGTTTTGTCCTTAAGAACAATAACTTTTTCTCGCAGCATCAATACCCCATATACCTTATGTACCAACAAAATGCAGACATCTTAAACAACCGGATCCTGCATACGGAGATGATCGATTTCACTTATTCAGGTATCTATCTCAAAAACAGCACCACTGTACTGGTTGCCAATAATGCCATCTCTTTCAGGGCTGATCAGCAGTCGGGGGGTATTGGGCTGGACGGCACTTCTCAAACCGGGATTTTCTATAATAGTATTCAAATTACAGGTTCAACGGATGAAAGCCGTTGCTTTAACCAGCAGAACGGCGGAGGGAATAATATCCTGAAAAACAATATCCTTGTCAATAAATCGGGAGGTGTCGTCATCTATGCTCCGGATGTAACCACCCTGACCAGTGACCACAACAACTTATACAGCAACAGCGACCGTTTTATATACACCGACCGCTGGGTAACCGATCTGGCCGACTGGCGTTCGGCTTACGGCAAAGACCAACACTCTTTCAGTGTGGATCCGCGTTTCTTCTC
>JAGGWN010000080.1 GCA_021157415.1 Bacteroidales bacterium
CTTTGATCTCGGAATTAACCCGGGGAGCGGAATACACATAATTATCAAGAACAATGGCAATGGCCCTGCCCACATTTTCTCGGGTAAGACGTGCCCAGATTTTGGATCCCTCGGCATTCATTGACATGGTCACCTTGGCTTCACCTGTATTTTGATCAAATTCTTCCCTGGCAGAAGTGATCACTTCTCCGGTCAGCGGAGGACGTCCGTCACGGGTCGTAACTTTAATAGCATGCAGCTCATACAAGGTTTGCTGAGGATCATATTTATAAGGCTTAAAATGCCAGTAAAACCTCACATTTCTCGGGAACAAAGCCCTTATCTGTTTCATGTGCAGATACTTATTCACCATGGCCGTATCCTTTGCGTGGGCAAACCCCACTACCGACCCCGGTACATACTTTGCGTCACGTGTAGTATTGGGAATCAATACGGCAAACAGAGGGTTTTGATTCTTAAACTCTTCCAGTGACTGTGTATTTTCCTTTTGGGCAGTAGTGTCCTTCTGCAGCAATTTAATCAGCGAATCTGCTGTAGTTGTTGTATCCTTAACCCCTGGCGCCTGTTTTTTAGATGTTTCGGTGGATTGTTTTTCCGTTGTAGGTGTTTTGGTAGTATCTTTCTTAGGTGTGATATTCAGGATCTGCTTCAGTAGTTCGTTAGCTTTCATCAGATAAGGCCCCACCTCCGAATTTTCATAGGTTTCCCAGAACTCCAAGTCAGCCGTTTCCTGCAGAAGTTTACGCACCCTGGTAGGGTCTTTTACGCCAGGCAATTCAATCATGATGCGACCCTGTGTGGAAAGACGCTGAATGGTAGGCTGAACCACTCCAAAGCGGTCGATTCTGTTAGTCAAAATATTATAGGAGTTATCAATGGCATCCTGAACCTCCTTATGAAGCACTTTCAGCACATCTTCGTTGGTAGAGTTATAGTCTATCAGATCCTTTAATTCTACCGTATTAAAAATAGCCGCCAGCCTGGCTCCTGGGGCAATCTGTTCAAAAGCCTTACCAAAGAGGTTAACAAAATCCTCCTGGCTGGATTTCTGATATTCTTCCGCCAGTTTCAGCGCTTTTACAAAAGTAGTATCCGTACTATAGTTGGATAAAGCCTTTAGAATATCAGGTACCGACACTTCGAGGATCACATTCATCCCGCCTTTCAGGTCAAGACCCAGATTCAGCTCTTTTTTCTGGCATTCCCTAAAAGTATTCCCCAGAAAACTCCATTTCTCCTTGGGTAATTCTGCAATAGAATCCAAATAACGAAGTTCTTTGTTCAGATCGCCTTTTGCATAGGCCTTGGCATCTTTTTGTACTTTAAAGGTTACTGCGGTAAAAGATAGCTGATATATACTCACTACTGCCAAAGTAACAGCCAGAAAAAAAATTGCCCCTTTATTTTGCATTTTTTAGCTTATTATGATGTTTATTACTATCCTTTTAAAAATGTCGGGCAAAGATAGGATTTTTTTTTTAGAAAACAGAGATAGTCAAAGCTTTTATAAATAAGGTGCTATCCCCGGTATAACTCAGGCATAAGGAATACTGCGGATAATAAAACATGCTGAATAATTATTGTACCAGTTTTGTATAATCCGCTGACAAATCTTTTTGGGTGGCGAAATCATGGAGAGTAAGACGTCTCAAGCTGAAATAGTAACTCCAGTATTGTCTTAAGGCACTGATATAGCCCCGCCGTGCGACATCTTTCTCTGTGTCTGCCACATTCAGATCGAGCACGCTGATCTTCCCAATCAGGAAACGTTGCTTGGTAACCTGGTATCTTTTGTGAGCAATGGTATCAGCCTTGGCGGCAATGGCCACCTGATCATCCTGCAGGTTGAACTGTGCCACATTCAGGATCACCTCCTGCTCAAAGTCTATCTGGTTCTGCTGCACATTTGTTTTTACTACCTCTTCATTAGATTGAGCCAATTTGTATTTCCCCTTGTTCAGGCCCCAGTCCAGAATGGGCAAGGTAAAGCCCAACTGCACTCTTTGCTGGTTAAGCAGATTCCGGTAGGCTTCCGGGAATGTAGGGGCTCGCTGTGTATAACCAAAAGAAGCATACAGTTCGGCGTTGAGCCCTTTTTGCTGTTTTGCCATCATCACATCCCGTCTGGCCTCCAGCAATTGTCGCCGATAAGACAGGAGCTCCGGATTGTTTTTGTGTGCCAGAGCCAAAGCTTTCGGCACCTCAACGGTCATTTTGGGAATTTCATTTGGAACGATCAGATTGATCTTGATGTTTTCATTAAATCCCAGAAAAGAACGAAGCTGATACTCTTTGATCTGCAGGTCTATGCCAGCCTGGTTCAGGTCTGTTCCTGCATTCAGGAACCTCAGCTGCATCTGCAACAGGTCATCCTCCGCAATGGTTCCAATATTGTAACGCCCTTGTGCGATCCTGTACAGTGTATCCGAATTATGATAATTCACCTTGGCGATCTCAAGATTCATCTGCGCCAGCACCAGATTGAAAAACAAATTTACCGCCCTGTAGTTAACTGCTTCCATAGCATCCAGATACTTTTTCTTAGCCTCTTCGTATCTTACCGGTTCAATTTTCTTCTCCCATTTCAGCGGATTGTAATTAAAAATAGGCTGACGGAAGCCAATACTGACCGGCGTCGTGATGTATTGGGTATTGGGTTCTTTGCCAAGCTCATCAAAACGTGTCAGGTTGGAATTAACGAAAACGGTACCACCGGTAATCCCGATGTTCTGGGTCAATGACAAACCGAGTGTGGAATTATTTCTGTATTTCTCCACATAATATTCCTGTCCGGTATTAAAGTCATATTCTCTTTCAAAAACCCGGCTGAAATCAGGTAAGGTCACATTCATATTCAATGCCGGCAGATATTTGGCCTTGTAAGTTCTAAACATCCAGTAGCTGGCTCTAAACTGATGTTTGGCCAGCACCGCCTGCGGGGACTGTTCCTGGGCCAACTCAATCACCTGATTCAATGTCAGACGCATCGTATCCTGGGCCTGCAGAAAAGATACGGAAAAAAACAGCAACAAAATGATCAGTATACGAAAACGCAGGATTATTAATCTCATCTTTATGATTTTTTCAAATGGTATTATTCATATCTCAATGATTCGATAGGATCTTTCTCGGAAGCTCTTTTTGCAGGAGCATATCCGAAAATCACACCCACTGCCGCAGATACGGTAAATGCGACAATTACCGCTCCCGGGCTGACAATTGTCAGCACGTTGGCAATACGGTAAATGGCTTTTGCCAGAAAGATTCCCAGCAGGATTCCCACCAGACCTCCGGAAACACTGATCAGAATAGCTTCAGCCAGAAACTGTACTACAATATCTTTTTTCTTGGCACCGATAGCCATGCGGGTGCCTATTTCCTTGATCCGCTCCATGACGCTGGCAAACATAATGTTCATGATCCCAATTCCACCCACAATGAGGGAAATACTGGCAATGGCACCCAGTACAATATTAAAAATATCCTTTGTTCTTTGTTGTTGTTTCAGAAGCAGCTCTGGCACGGTGATCTCAAAATCCTTTACCTCCAGGTGTCGTCTCATAAACATCCGGCTTAAAACCTTGGTAGTGGCAGGAAGTTTTGCACTTTCTTTCACTTGCACAACTACCCTGTCAAGCTGATTATAGTTTCCCATTGAATTATCCTTGGCAGACGAACTGCGTACGGAAATAAAACCAAACCCTCGGATAGTGATCGCATTTTGTTTCTTCGTATTCACCAGTGCCCGGTTTTCAAAACGCATCAGCATGGTCTTCACCGGCACATAAATATTATCATTATAAACATTGACCCCTGCATTGGAAAACGATGAAAGATTTACATCCGATTTATTCAATACGCCGATCACCTTAAGCCACACATTTGCGAACTTTATATATTGCCCCACAGGATCCTCGTGGCTAAAAAAACGGGATTTGATATTATAACCGATAATACACACCGGCAACCCGTGTTTTTCCTGATACGTGTTGAACTGGGATCCTTCCATGAGACTCTGGTTATAGATGGGAAAAAAATCCCGGGAGACTCCTACGATCTTGGCTGCAGATCGTTTCCCATTCTGCATTACAAAAGAATTCAGTGATATTTCGGGGCTGATTTTTTCTATGGAAGGGACTACATGTTTTATCGCTTCGGCATCCAGCAATGTCAGTCCGGGGGAAAATTTCTTTTTTTGTTTCTCTCCTTCTTCTTCACTGCTGTTCCCGGTGTTGGATTCATCCTGGACAATGGGGGTGATTACAATGTTATTCACACCCACCATCTTGATTTGCTCGAGGATCTCCTGTTTGGCCCCTTTTCCAATGGCCAGCATACTGATCACAGCAGCCACTCCGAAGATGATACCCAAGGCTGTCAGGATAGATTTCAGTTTGTTGGCAATCAATGACTCTACCGCAATGATAATATCATGAAAATACCTGTGCATAAAAGTCCTTCTTTTTATTTTTCTTTCTTTATGATCACCCTGTTTTTACTGTCTGAAGGAGATTTCTTCCCAAAATCGCCCTGAAATCTCATTTTGCTGGCTTTTTTACGGGCGACTCTTTTCATCTCCTCTTCCCTTTTTCTCTTTTTTTCCATGAGCTTCTTCTGACGGATACGTTCCTTTATAACAGGGATCAGTTCCTCTCCGGCAAGGGAGTATTTTTCAGAACTCTCCGGCATACTGAGCAGGATTTTGTCTCCTTCTTTCAATCCCTGTTCCACAATCACCTCATTTTCATTCTCTGGTCCCAGTATGACAACCTGCTTTACCCCGTTTTTCTTGAAGACATAAGGAATACTGTCTGCAACGAAAACAGCCTCCAGGGGAATAGATAAGACACTATCGAACGAGGCGGTGATAATCTGGTTGCTCGTAGTCATGGCCGGTCTTAAGATCGGATCACTCCCATCTACTTTAATATTAACCTCAAACACTTTGGCATCCGTATTGGGCAATTGTTCTCCTATGTTTGCCACTTCATAAACCACCCCCGTATACTTTTTCTCCGGGAAAGCGTCCACTCCGATCCTAACCTTCTGTCCTTTTTCAACCTTACTGATATCTATCTCATTCACATACGTCTTTGAGATCATAGAAGACATATCCGGCAGAGTAGCTACGGTAAGATCCCACGGACTGATCATAGAACCCACTTTTCTTTTTTGACCACCCCATTCTTTCTGGTAGATAACCATCCCGGAGGCAGGCGCATGGATTTCAAACTTACTGATCACATTCTCCATTTCCTGAACCCGTCTTTGCTGTTTTCTCAGGTTGAATTCCGCTTGCTTCATGTCAGCCTCCGCCTGCTTAACTTTAAGAAAGTAATTCTTCCTTGCCTGATCAAGAGCTCTTTCAGCCTTATCCAGGTTTATCTTGGCCTGGCGTATGGTGGCCGGAGGTTCAAATTTGGATTGCTCCAAAGTAATCTGTGCTTCTTCCACAGCATATTGAAGGTTGATCAACTGATCTCTCAGACCGCGCAGTTGCATGGTTGTGTCCAGCCGTGTCTTCATAAGACTGGACTGGTACTGTTCCAGCTCATCCAGCATATCCTTCAGACGGTTGCTGGCATCCGACCGATCCAGCAATGCCACATAGTCGCCTGAATCTACCACCGTTCCTTCCGGAATCAGATCCTGAATCTTTATCTGACTAAAACGCAAATTGCGGCTCCTGAGCTCGGTTGGAGCCATGATCCTTACGGAATGCTCAGCCTGTAACTCTCCCGTTACCATAACCAACACCTCGAATTTTCCTCTCTTAACCTGCGTATAAAGTTGCTGGACCTTTTCTTTTTTTTGGGCTTTGGAGTAGTACCACACTCCCGCGACAGCTACAAGCAAAACAGCCCCGGAAAGGATCAGGGTACGTCGCATATTTTTTTTCGAATCTCTCATGTATTCAAGCTTTTTATTTTACAGACAAAAAAACTCCGTCAAGATAACTAAAAATATAGTTATTAAACGTAGCCGTCTGAATGATTATTGTATTTTTCATTTTTAGTACAAACGAATTTGCAATTTTAGTTAATATTGACAAATCAAAACTATGATTTATTCCCTATTTAAAGAATTTTTTAATCATGTTTCACTCTTATATATCCTAATAAAGGTCTGCGATTATTGAATAAGCAAAAAAATAAATTCCACAGCGGCATCACTTCCGCGTAGCTTCAGCGGAGCAAAGGATTGTCCCTAACTAACGCATCCGTTCAGCTATCTAGAGTTTCCTAATGTATAATTTGGGTTTATTATACCTCTCCCAAAAAGTTTTTCGCAAGTTCTGACCTCTCTTCAAATGGAGGTATAACAGGAACCCCGGAGCAGCTTGTCCGGCATCACGGAATGCGAAGGCGGATAAAAACGTTTCCGGTTTATTCTGCTGGGAAAGCCAGGTGAGAAACCAACTTCACTACCTGCTGTGACAAGCTTTCCGTTTTAGTACGATCATTGGTCTCAATATATATCCTAAAAACCGGTTCGGTATTGGAACGGCGGAAATGAATCCACCCCTCCTCCAGTTTTATGAACAATCCGTCAATGGTGTTCTGCGGATAGTTCTTAAAGTAGTCACGAACTCCTGAGAAAACCTTCTCTTCATCAGTTTGTTCGTTATAAAGCACTTTATTTTTTGCCATAAAATACTCAGGATATGTTTTTCTAAGCTCACTAATCTTTTTCTCCTTTTCTGCGAGATGGGAAAGAAACAATGCAATTCCTGCCAGTGCATCCCGTCCGTAATGCAGTGCCGGGTAGATCACACCACCGTTGCCTTCTCCCCCGATAACTGCATTCACTTCTTTCATTTTCCGTACCACATTCACTTCTCCAACAGCAGCCAGATATCTTTTCCCTCCGTATTTTTCCGTCACCACGGACAAAGCTTCGGTGGAAGAAAGATTGGATACCGTATTGCCCGGGTACCTGGATAACACATAATCTGCCACAGCTACCAGCGTATATTCTTCCCCGAACATCTCACCGTTTTCACAAATGAATGCCAGACGATCCACATCCGGGTCGACGACGATGCCCAGGTCTGCCCCATGCAGAACAACGGCTTCTGAAAGAGTTTTGAGATTTTTAGGCAAAGGCTCGGGGTCATGAGCAAAAAGACCGGTAGGCTCACAATTGAGTTCTATGATATCATGTATCCCCAGTTCCCGGAGCAGTTCAGGTACAGTAAAACCACCCACAGAGTTCACGCCATCCACCACCACACGAAATCCGGCTTTTCTTATCAGATCCATTCTAACCAGATCGAGGGAGAGAATTTTTTCTATATGGTTCACATGATAATCATTCTTGACGATCCGGATACCCAACTCATCCACCGAGACAAAAGAAAAATTTTCATCTCCTGCAATGTTCAGCACATCTTCCCCTTCTTCCGAGGATAAAAACTCCCCCTGATCATTCAGCAACTTCAGTGCATTCCAATTTGCAGGATTATGACTTGCGGTAATAATAATTCCTCCGTCTGCTTTTTCCGTTTCGACGGCTATTTCAACCGTCGGGGTAGTAGCCATACCCAGTTCTATTGTATCAACACCAATAGCATTCAGGGTATTGCAAACGATACCGCACACCATATCACCGGAAACACGGGCATCTCTGCCGATTACAACTTTCAACTTTTTCTTCCCGGTTTTTTTCAGAAGCCATGAACCATATGCCGAAGCAAATTTCGTTAGATCCACCGGAGTCAATCCTTCCCCCGGTTTCCCTCCAATCGTGCCCCGTACTCCTGATATTGAGCTAATTAATGTCATTTTTCGAGTTTTTATACCTTTTGGCGATTGAATAAAATAAGTGAAAAAACATTAGACATCTTTTCTTCTGATAACGCTTACGTTATACAATATAAAAGTACAAAAAAAATAATCGTAAGGCTTAAGACTTGTTATTATTAATAAACTATATTCGGGTAAACATTATTTCTTGGATAAATTGTTTAATTTTGTCGCTGAATGGATTAAGCATGAACAACAATTCTGAGAAAAGAGAAAAGCCGGGTTCCCGGAAAAGTCTTTCAAAAAAACGCAAACAGAAAATCAATTCTTCAAAAGAGACATTTCTTCGGTTAAATCAGTATTTATCCCGCAGTGGGATATGTTCCAGGCGTCAGGCTGATGAATATATAAAAAAAGGGTGGGTTTCCCTAAACGGCGAGGTGGTCCGGGAAATGGGAATAAAGGTGTCTCCTGCAGCGGATGTGAGGGTCCGGGGACGGAGGGTCATGCCGGAGGAAAAGATTTATATCCTTCTCAATAAGCCTAAGGACACAATCACCACAGTAAAAGATCCGGAAGGCAGAAAAACGGTACTGGATTTGATACGGCTGCCTGAAAAAACCAGACTCTTTCCGGTAGGCCGGCTTGACAGAAACACAACCGGCGTTTTGTTGCTTACCAATGACGGGGACCTGGCAGAAAAACTGATACATCCCAGATACCAACACCGCAAAGTATATGAGGTTACCCTTCTCCGCGAGGTAACCCATAACGACTTGCAGCAACTGGTAAAAGGAATCCCCCTCGAAGAAGGAACGGTCTCTGCCGATGCGGCCTCCTACGTTGATCCCGAAGACAAAAGAGTGATCGGCCTGGAGATCCATTCAGGTCAGAACAGGGTGGTGCGTCGAATGTTCGAGAAACTGGGCTATCAGGTAAAACGTCTGGACCGCGTTTCTTTTGCAGGACTTACCAAAAAAGGGCTGACCCGGGGGAAGTGGCGCTACCTGACCGATAGGGAAATAAGCATGTTGCACCGAAAACTGTTCCGATAATCATTGCACGAAAATTTTCTACCTTTGTAGTGAAACTCATCCCCCTCAGTATGACACACAAAGCAGGTTTTGTTAATATAATAGGTAATCCCAATGTCGGGAAATCAACCCTCATGAATCGCCTCGTAGGCAGAAAACTGGCCATTGTCACGTCTAAGGCCCAGACAACCAGGCAACGTTTGCTGGGTATCGTCAATGGAGAAGATTTTCAAATCGTTTACTCCGACACTCCCGGCATGGTCAGTGCCAAATACAAACTACAGGAGTTCATGGTAAAAACGGTCCGTACCGCTTTGGACGATGCGGATATTATTCTCTACATGACAGATGTAAATGAAAACCCGGACGAGCATCATCCGCTAATGGACAAAATAAAAACCATCAATGCCCCCATCCTACTGATAATCAACAAAACCGATCTTTCTGATCCTGCTTCTGTGGAAATGCTCATTCAGAAATGGGGCGGGAAATTACCGGAAGCGGAAATTTTTCCTGTCAGTGCTATCCTGGGAGCCAACCTGGATAAGCTGTTTGCCCGTATTCTGGAACTATTACCCGAAAACCCTCCTTTCTACCCGAAAGACCAGATCACGGACAAGCCTGAAAAGTTCTTTGTCGAGGAAATCATCCGTGAAAAAATACTTCTTTTTTACAGGCAGGAGATCCCTTATTCCGTAGAAGTGGCAGTTGAATCATTCAAAGAAGAAGAAAAGATTATCCGGATAAGCGCCCGGATTTTTGTCATGCGGGACAGCCAGAAAGGAATCCTGATCGGTCATAAGGGAAAAGCCCTGAAAAAAGTAGGGACGGAAGCCCGGAAAGAAATGGAGGACTTTTTTAATAAAAAGGTTTTTCTCGAACTTTTTGTGAAGGTGAAGAAAGACTGGCGGGATAAGGAAAGGATATTAAAAAACCTTGGATACAGATAGGCACCTTATGGGGAATATAGCAGCAATAGTAGGAAGACCCAATGTTGGCAAATCAACATTATTCAATCGCCTCACGGAAAGTCGTCAGGCCATCGTTGACGAATATTCAGGAGTTACCCGCGATCGTATTTACGGATATTGCACGTGGAACGGCATCACTTTCTCGGTTGTCGATACGGGAGGATATGTTACAAAGCCGGAAGCTATTTTCGAGGATGAGATCCGCCAACAGGTTTTTATGGCCATTGAAGAGGCGGATGTGATTATTTTTGTCACCGATGTGGAAAGTGGAATCACCGACCTTGACGAGGCAGTGGCCCGGATTCTGCAAAAAAGCAACAAGAAAATTTTCCTGGTGGTCAATAAAGTGGATAACACACAGAGAAGTTACGAGGCAGATGGTTTTTACAAACTGGGATTCAAAGAGATCTATCCTGTTTCCTCGATCAACGGCAGCGGCACCGGTGATTTACTCGATCAGGTAGTCAGTTCCTTTGACAAACCAACCGTTATGCCGGAAGAAGATATCCCGCGTTTTTCCGTAGTGGGTCGCACCAACGTGGGCAAATCCACCCTCGTAAACACCCTGCTGGGAGAAGAACGGCAGATCGTATCCCCGGTATCAGGCACCACACGCGACACGATTCATATTCACTATACCCGGTTTAATCATAATTTCTACCTGGTTGACACTGCCGGTATCCGGAAGAAAACAAAAGTCTCTGAAGACCTCGAATTTTACTCTGTCATGAGAGCTATACGAGCCATTGAATACTCGGATGTCAATTTTCTGCTGATAGATGCTACCCGCGGTATGGAAAGCCAGGATGTAAATATTTTCAGGCTTATCCAGAAAAATTCCAAAGGGGTGGTTATTGTAGTAAACAAATGGGATCTGATAACCAAAGAAACCAACACCATGGAAGAATTCAAAGCCCGTATCAAAGAAAAGATCATGCCTTTTCAGGATGTGCCTGTTATTTTTATTTCGGCCAAAGAGCAGCAAAGGGTTCTGAAAATACTTGAGGCCGGCATGGAAGTATACCACAACAAACAACGGAGAATCCCGACATCCCGGCTTAATGAGGTTATGTTACAACTTATTGAAACATTCCCCCCTCCTTCGGTGAAAGGCAAATACATCAAAATAAAATATGTCACACAACTTCCTACAAAAACACCGGCTTTTGCTTTCTTTTGCAATCTGCCCCAGTATGTCAAGGACCCTTATAAGAGATATCTGGAAAACCAATTGAGAAAAAATTTTGATTTCCACGGAGTCCCTCTTAAAATATTTTTCCGTAAGAAATAATTGGCACTTTTTTTGAGTTATAGAAATGAATAATTCTTTCATGAAGAAAAGCAAATACATATGGATGCCTCTGCTTTTACTCATCATGTTCTGGGCCTGTAGGAGAACAATCAGTTATCCCCCGGAGCCACAGATTACCTTCAGGGATTTTTCCGTATTTGATTCAGTGGGGCCACTGGGAAACCAGGTGCTTGTAGGCGCTTTGGTTTTTTCTTTTATTGACGGAGACGGAGATCTCGGGCTGCAGGAGGTGGATTCTGTCACCCCGGGGGACACCACCAATTCAAACCTGTTTTTCACCCTATATCATATGAAAGACGGAACCATGGTCGAAGCGGACGAAGATGAAATCAAGACCCCGCTTAATTACCGTATCCCTTATATTCCCATGCGAGGCAGAGATAAGACAATGAAAGGGGAGATACAGGTGCTTTTCTTTTATTGGGATTTTCCCTGGGATACCATTCAATATTCTTTCTACGTCATGGACCGGGCAGGCAATAAAAGCAATGTCGAACAAACACCGGCCCTGATCCTGCCTTTGCTCAAGTAGTTTTTCCAGTCAAAACATGCAGCCATGATAAACGAAAATAACAAAATGGTCGATCTTGTGCACAAGAACCATGTCCTTATTTCTGTTTTTTCCCGTTTTGGTATTTCCCTGGGCTTCGGAGACAAAACCATCAGAGAGGTATGTGAAGAAAGGGGAATTGACCTGCAGTTCTTTCTGGAAATCGTTAATTCCTTTCTGGATTATGATTACTTCCCCAGGGAACAGCTAAAGAGTTTTCCGATCCGTCTGATCGTTGATTATCTCACCAAAACACACCATGAATATCTGGAAAAAACCATTCCCGAAATAGAAAGTGTCATTTCAGGCAGAGAAGGAATCTGCTATGGAGACAAAGAACACAATTACCTGCTGAATACCTTTTTTCAAGAATATAAGGATGAGTTGATCACCCACATTAAAAAAGAAGACGAACAAGTATTCCCTTATGCTCTCGAGGTTGAGCAATGTTATCTGCAAAAAAAAACTGCAGAGAACCTGCCGGATACATTCAGGAATTACACGATCTCCCGTTACCTGCAGGAGCATGATGATATAGAAGAAAAACTATTTGACCTGAAAAACATTATCATTAAATATCTTCCGCCCCCCAAAAACCCGAGACTTTGCTACCAGGTTATCGTACTGTTGTTCAATCTGGAAAAAGACATGAATGACCACAGCCGTATAGAAGAAAAGGTATTTGTTCCGAAAGTGGCCATGATGGAGAAAGTCATCGGACGCAAAAACAGCCGCCAATAATCCGGTTTCAGGATGAGAAAAATTAATTTTTTAATCATAACCGAATCTTTTGTATATAAAACCGGGCTCCGGTTTTTGCTGGAAGAAATGTCCGTTACCGGTAAAATACATTATTCCGAAGATCTGTCCCAGATAGAAAAAAGCAATGCTGACTATATATTCGTTGATACAGGCCTGCCGGATGTGCAAGATTTATATAAACAGGTCCGTTCCGGTCATGCAGAGGGATGGCCTGTGCTGATTGCCCTGACTCATCACCGGAAAGACAAAAACCTGTTGTCTTCCGGGTTATTCCGACATTCCCTTGATCTATCCCAACCCAAAAGTGAGATATTACATTCTCTCGTTGAAATTACGAAAAACAACTTTTCCCCGAATAAAGCCTCGGTACGGGAAGAAAAACTCAGTGAACGAGAAAAAAGCATTCTGAGATTTGTGGCACTGGGTTATACAAACAAGGAGATCGCCGAAAAACTGTTTATCAGCATGCATACGGTTATCACACATCGAAAAAACATCACACGTAAACTGGGAATTAAGACTGTCTCAGGTCTGACAGTATATGCTATTCTGAATCAACTCATTGACATGAACAGCATGGGTTAGAACCTCAGGCCCAAAAACAGGACATCATCAATCTGCATAGTATCACCCTTCCACTCTTCAAAAGTTTTCTTCACCATTTCATATTGCTCGTCCATGGGCAGTTTATGAATATCTTCAAGCAATTTCCGGAGGGGGCCCATTTTGAATTTCTTACCCCTGGGTCCTCCGAACTGATCCGGATAACCATCCGAGAACATGTAGATAATATCTCCTTTTTTCAGATCATATTCCTGGTCACTAAACACCTTTTTCTCTTCTTTAAATATTTCACCACCCACGCCGCTACGGTTTCCGCGAAGGGTATAAATATCATTATCCATAAAGAGAATTACAGGCCGCATGGCCGAAGCAAATTTAATATGATTATTACTCAGGTTCACCTCCAGGATAATAATGTCCATTCCGTCATCCGACTTGCCTGACTCAAGGTTTTGGTTCAGTGAGCTGGTGATCTCACGATCCAGAAAACCAAGCAACTGGGAAGGAGTTTCATACCTGCCTTGTTGAGTAAGGTCTTTGATCAATGTAGAACCTATCATAGACATAAAAGCTCCCGGGACCCCGTGCCCGGTAGAGTCTGCACATACGATAAGGAAACGGTCGGCATCTACGTGACCCCACCAGTAAAAATCCCCGCTTACAATATCCCTGGGCAGGTAGAAAACAAAGGAATCCGGAAATACATCCTTAAGTCTTTGAATAGGAGGAAGGATACTGGACTGTATTCTTTTGGCATAATTAATGCTATCGGTAATTTCCTTGTTCTTCAACTCCAGTTCGGCATTTTTTTCCAATACTTCTTTCGATCTTTTCTCCAATTCTTTCTCCAGGTACTCTTCTCTTTTGATATGATTCCTCTCACGAACCTTAATGATAATATATACGATAGTGATCAAGGTAAACACAGCGAGCAGAAAAAACCACCAGGTTTTCCAGAAAGGATGTTTAATAATGATCCAGACACTTACCGGCTTGCGTGTTGTATAACCGGCGCTATTGTATGCCTGCACTACAAACCTGTATTTTCCGTCTTCCAGACGTCCGTAATAAGCTGTTGTATTGGAAGAGAGATCCGACCAGTTATCATCGTAGTTTTCGAGCTTATACTGGTACATAACCTCCTGCGGATCCCTGTAGCTTATTCCAAGAAAATCAATTCTCACCCGGTAGCGGCCGTAAGGCATCACAATCTTTTCATGTACCGGAATCTTTTTATCTGAAAAAGTAATGGACAGGATATTTGTTTTGGGAGGGATGGTATCTGGTTTTTCACGGGAAGGATCAAACCGTATCACACCGTTGGAGGTACCAAACCACACTCGTCCCTGTTGGTCGGTTACAGCAGCATTCAAAT
Source organism: Bacteroidales bacterium (assembly GCA_021157415.1). Lineage (GTDB taxonomy): Bacteria > Bacteroidota > Bacteroidia > Bacteroidales > VadinHA17 > DRPN01. The sequence continues at coordinate 14,314 of JAGGWN010000080.1, forward strand.
TGCATTCGGCAACGATACCCTGTTTGTGTGAATAAGTCCTGACATTTTTAATATCCGGGTAGATCCTGCTTATGCCCGAGCTATGTCCCACCCAGATGTTTCCTGAAGAATCCACCGATAAGCTATAACAATAATTCGAAATTATGCCCGAATGTTCATTATAGTTCAGGATTGTATCCCTTGTAATGTTGAACACACCATTCCCGTATGTCCCCACCCAGAAGCCTCCGGAAAGATCCCGGATGATGGATTTCATCTGCAAACGGGCTATCGTCTCAGGCAGTTTATATTTTCTGGAGACCCCATTGTCCAGGCTGATGGTGTACAATCCGTCCGACATAGTGGCCAGCCAGGCCTCATTATCTTTATCCAGATAAATCTGATTTATATTGTTATAAGGCAAACCCTCATAGGTGGAGAGTTTTTTCAGCAGATGTCCTTGCAGATCGAACACCATTACTCCACTGGCTGTACCTACCCAAACATGGGTATCATTACCGGTGATGCTGTGGATGGTATTTTCCAACTTATTCCCCGACTGAAACAAGGGAAATGCTTTATGTCCCGACTTCTTATACAAGTATATTCCGGATCCACGTGTACCTATCCACAGTTTTTCTTGGTGATCAACAAAAAGAGCATTGATGCTCGTGCCCGGTAGTCCGTTTGCTTTTGTCAGTATAATGCTTTTTCCGCTCATCTGAGGGTTTTGTATCAGGATGCCTTTATCTCCTCCCAGAACCACTCTGTCGTCATAAGCCGTCACAGCCGTAACGTTGTCCCCAGGCACTCTACCCTTGAAATGGAACAACAACAAAGCATCATCCGGGAATAACACCAGCCCTTTTCCATAGGTACCTATCCAGATGTTTTTCTCGAAATCCTCGAAAATACATTGTATGTTCTGGGCACCCAGTCCTGTTGTTTCATTGTAGTCTTCCCTGACAAATCCCGTCCCGGCAATATGTATTCTGATCACACCATGTCCAAAAGTTGCAAACCAAAAGTCTCCCCGTGAATCCCGGAGGATATCCGTAACGTTGGCCTCCTCCATACCCCATTTTTTCCCGACGTTTTCCGTCGTCAGCTTATCCCCCAGCTTCAACCGGTACACTCCGGAATCAATGGTTCCAACCAGCGCATCATGGTCGCCGGGAAGAATGGACTGCACACGTGTCGAAACTTCCGGCACTTTTTTTACCAGTACGGGAAGTGTTCCCCCGGCATCAAAACGGTAAACATACAATCCGTCAAAAGTTCCGATAAACAAATTGTTTCCGGAAACCGCCAACGCGCTGATCTGATGGACCTCCTTAAGATTCAGTGGATGAACCGGATCTTCCTTTTTTTGCTCAATACTGAAAATACCCCCGTTCTGCGAGGCCACCAGAATTTGCCCATGGGGACCCTGTGCCAGTCCGAAAATGCGGCTTTCCGAAAATCGGTGTACATCAAAAAATCTGAACTTACCCTGGCGGTAATACCCCACATATCCGTCATTAAATCCAAACCACAAATCTCCTTGATTATCTTTGAGGCTTGAAGTCACAAAACTTTGTTGCAATGAGTCTGGCAACAAACTTTTCCGGAAAATCTTCCCGTCAAATCTTACCAGCTCTGTTCCGGTTCCTACCCACAAAAATCCGTTGGGGTCTTCATTGATGGCATAGACAAATCTGTTCTGTAATCCGTTTTCAATACCATAATGCAGGAAATGATAAGTTTGTCCCTTCGCCGGAACCGGGATGGAAAAAACAACCAGACAAAACAGGACAATAAACAAACAACGAATTTGCCTCATAAATCTTTATCAGATTATTACATTAATGGCGTTTAATCGGTTTGGCAGCTGCGCCATACTGGAACTTCGGGACCCCACCAATCGGAACCGTATGGAAAGGAAGCAGTTCGCCGTATTGATTTCTAACGGAAATCACAACATTGTTATTCCGAACCATAGGATTCTTTTTCTTGATGAACTGAAAATCAAAAGAAGTGTTTTTTTCCTTGTCAAAGATCTTGAACTCGCTCTCCGCCCATTCATCTTCTCCAGAAACCTTATTTAACTGATACAGGCGGGCAACAGTAACCGTTCGTATCTCTCCATCGCTATCCCAGTCGAAATTGGCCTGTTTAATTGATATCACCCGGTTATCAACATAGGGGTATATATGTGAGATATTTACAGTATCGTTCCATAACCGGAAACCATATTCATAAGTAAATGCATCTCCTCCTTCCACGGGAATGTTTTTATCAGGGGATGTGCTGAGATAAAAGTTATACAGATTCCCGTCATCGCCATCCACACCCAGCACGATAATTTTCAAGATATAACCCTGAAATTCTTCAGCATATTCTCCTTCGGTAGGGTTGAGCGGTCCGAAAGTATACCATTTTTTATCATATTTCATTTGTGTATCAAATACCTTATAAGCCAAAAGATTTCCTTTCCTAAAAGTGCCACTGGGGTCTATATCTTCCGTCCAGCATCCTTCTCCCCCGTATATAGAATACTCTGTTTTCGTATTAAAAACCACATTAAGTTCGTCGATATCACCTCCACAGTCTGGGTCATACACGCGAATATATACCGGACCATCATGGGTCTTCGGGATTATAAAAAAGAAAATGTTGCAATAATCATCATCTCCCCATGACGTCTCTGCCTTATTTCCAAAAGTCACAAGATGAGGAATATTCTCCACCTCCGCAGGGACAGGCTGTGCTGACAGGCCCGGAGAAAAGAACATGACAATTACCAAAACCCAACCTGTCAGTTTCGCACTCCACATATACTCATATATTTCCGTTTCTTTACTTTCAAACGATATTATACGAAAAAGGTTCCTCATTTCCTTTCAAAATAAATAAAAAAAAACGAAACCTCCATCAGGAACTCTTTTCTTTCTTTGATCCGTAAACGGGTATCAGAAACAGATAATGAACTAAAAAATCACGAAACCGGGACCTGCGGAATTCAACCGGCAGATTGTTCACCGGTTTTTCTGTCCCCGGTTGAGCACTCTTATTTCTTTATAAACACATTTATCGACCCTGTTTCCGGTATTAGTCATACCCCTTACCAGCAATCTGATGACAAAAACGCCCGGAGTATGGTAGATTGTTTTTACTTCACTTCCTTCAGCCAGGTTCCCGTCACCCAGATCCCAGAAATATTGTTCCGGCTGAAAACCAGGGATTCTGGTCTCCGATCCGTCCAGGTGAATTTCCTCCCCGGTAAAACAAGTGTCAGGTGCGGTAATATACGGTTCCTGAGACTCAACCACTTCCACCAGGTAAGTAGCTACTGACTCACGCACCTCACCGGTAATCGTATCGGTTACCGAAAGCCTGGCCAGGTATTGTCCGGGTTTATCAAAACAGTGCTCTACCGTATGTCCGTAACCCACCATACCATCACCAAAATCCCATTTATACTTTATTGGGATCGTATCCGTATTTTTACTCTGGGTTTCATAAAAGAGAAAACAGTTAGCCGGTTCTTCCACAGGGTTACACCCTTTCATCTCCGGTAACAAAGAGGTAAACATGAAAATATTATCACGTCCCCGGCGCGTAGAGGTAAACAGTCCGGCATGCATAGAGCTGTCAACCACATAAGCATAATCATCAGCAGGAGAATTAAACGGGGCATCCAGGTGGACGGGAAGGATCCATTGTCCGTCATTAAAAAAAGTAAAGAAAATATCCAGCTTACCTAAAAAGCCGGCACGGTCTGAAGCAAAATACAGCCTCCCGGAAGGATGAAAAAAAGGATACAGGTCCGAGGCGGCGCTGTTCACCTTTTTCCCGAGATTTTCAGGCTTCGACCAGCCGTTTCCCTGACGGTAACACACATAAAGATCTGACCTTCCATAACCTCCCGGCATGTCCGAAGCAATGAACAACATTTTTCCGTCCGGACTGACGGCAGGATGCCCGACGTTGTAAGCCGGGTTATTGTATACAAAAGGATGAACCGTTCCCCAGTTCCCATTGTTATAATCAATGTAAAAAATTCCCGTGTAATTAGGTTGTTTCTTGTTTTTCTTGTCCAGCAACAGATTTCGTGTAAAATACAGTACATGATGCATTGCATCGTATGAAACCGGCCCTTCATTGACAAAGGTGTTGATCTGTGGCAACAATTTCCTGGGTCGTCCGTAATGAATGCTGTCTTTTTTTACGAC
>JAGGWN010000102.1 GCA_021157415.1 Bacteroidales bacterium
ATGCACTGAAAGCAAACCGGCAATATTGTCTTGAATGGGAAAAACTACATGATTACCCTGAAGAGTTGTGGGGTTGGACGGCTTGTGCCGGTCGTGACGGATACCTGGGCTTTTCAGCACCTTTCAACGGCACAGTAGCTCCATCTGCTGTTGCTGCTTCCATGCCATTTATTCCGGAACTATCACTTCCAACCCTTAGGTTTATGTATGAAAACTATAAAAATAAAATTTGGGGAAAATATGGCTTTGTGGATGCTTTTAACACCGGTCAAAATTGGTATGATGACGGATATATAGGTATTGACGAAGGAAATATGGTTCTTATGCTTGAAAACTTCAGGAGTGAGCTGGTGTGGAAAGAATTTATGTCCGTTACTTATGTTAAGGAAGGAATGAAGAAAGCTGGTTTTATGACTATACAGTAGCAAAAGATATTATTCATGTATTCCCTTTAATACAGAAAAGAAAATGTATGAAACCCTTGTGTTGGCAGAAAAAGGCGTAATAAATACCATCAACATCGGCTTTTCTTCGAATGAATTTCTTGCGAAGTATAAAAAGTCGTTCGGGAGTAAAATTCAGGTGATTTTACAGGTTGCACCGAATATGAAAAAAGATGATTATTATATGAAAATCATGCACCATGATCGTTATTGGTCAGATTATCCCTGTGAAAACCGGATTCCGTTTGCAGTGAACAGGAAAAGATATTCCAATCAAAATAGACTTCACGACAATGTTTTTTATCTTTTCTCCAAACGAACCGTAGATTTTGTTCGACGGACAAATGTGCCTGTAATGGGATTTAAGATACTTGATGCCGGGGCAATTAAACCTGATGATGTTTTCAGATGGGCTTTTGAGAATGGAACTGATTTTATTTGTGTGGACATGTTTGATTTTCAGATTGTGGAAGATGCTAACATTTGTATGGATACAATTGCTAATCTTTCAAATCGTAACCGTAAATGATAGATAATAATGTTTTTTTAATGATAATAACTAACTGAAAAATGATTGATCTGAAGTTAATTTTATTTGCAATGGTTTTTGGAGAAATGGTTTTGACAGGTTTTTCTGCTAATGAAAACGGAAGCAAGTCTAAGAAAGAATTACCGAATATTGTGATAATCTATGCCGATGATATGGGATATGGGGACGTAGGTTATCATGGGGTAGATGACATTTTAACTCCGAATATAGATAAATTGGCAAAAAGCGGGGTGTATTTTACACAAGGATATGTTTCTGCCTCCATTTGTTCGCCTTCACGTTGCGGATTGTTGACCGGAGTTTATCAACAGAGATTTACAAACGGCCAGAATGCAAGGGATAAAGACCCGCTTGTTGAACTTTTCAAAAAACAACCCATGATTTCCGAAATCTTGAAACCTTTGGGGTATTCTTCCGGAATCATTGGGAAATGGCATCTGGGAGAAGAGGAATCTTTACGTCCCAACAATCGTGGGTGGGATTACTTCTATGGCTTTTTGAATGGATCGCATTCTTATTTCAAAGCTACAAATAAGTTTACAAAGAATAAAGATTTTTGGCCTATTTTCAGAAACAATGAAATGGTGGATTTTGAAGGTTATGCAACGGAAGTCTTTACTAATGAAGCAATTAATTTTATATTAAGGAATAATTCTTCAATATCCGGCAAGCCTTTCTTATTATACGTAGCTTATAATGCAGTTCATTTTCCATGGGAGGTCCCTGACAAATACATCCGGAGAGTAAGTTTTATTAAAAATCAAAACCGCAGGTTATTTGCCGGGATGGTACTGGCAATGGATGACGGTGTAGGACGGATTTTGGAAACATTAAATAAGGAAGGACTGGAGGAAAATACTATTGTTATTTTTATCAGTGATAATGGATCACCGAGAGGACAATTGGGGGATATGTCATCTACAGGACCGTTACGTGGATGGAAAGGAGATTGTTTTGAAGGGGGCATCCGCGTTCCGTTCATTATCAAATGGCCCGGACAGATCCAACCCGGCATCCGTTACGATAAGCCTGTAATAAACCTTGATATTCTGCCAACGCTGGCGGAATTTATAGGTCTGAAGAAAATAGATCGTTATCATTTTGACGGAGTAAACATCCTGCCATATCTGAAAGGTGAAAAACAACCTGATGAAACACCTCACGAGAATTTGTTCTGGAGACGGGGGAAAGACATGGCTATCCGTCATGGCGACTGGAAATTGGTGGTTGAATATTCCGGGGATAATCATAATCCCATGTTATTTAATCTGACCAATGATATTGGTGAACGAAAAAATTTAATAACTGTATATCCTGAAAAGGCTAAAGAATTACAAACAATCTATAAACTTTGGGAAAATTCACTTCCTGAAATAAGGTAAACGCATAATCTTAACTCACAATAATTATCAGACAAATGAAACTTAAAATAACTTTTCTTGTATTATTTCTTGGCACAGCAATGGTTTTAAAGGCAACTGATGTGCGGGGAAAACCGAATATCATTATTATCCTTGCCGATGACCTGGGTTATCATGATGTCGGGTATATGGGAGGGAAAGATTTTTTAACTCCCAATATTGATGCAATAGCCAATAACGGCGTTTGGTTTACCAACGGTTATACTACCTGTCCGGTTTGTGCTCCTACACGTGCAGGATTATTGACCGGTCGTTATCAGAACCGCTTTGGCTTTGAAGATAATCCCGGACCCTACCGGCAATCAAAGGAAATAATTCCGGGAATACCCCTTCGGGAAAAAACCATGGGAGAATATTTTAAAGAAATGGGATACAGCACGGCTATCATTGGGAAATGGCATACAGAAAATGTTGAGTCACAGAATCCGGTTCATCGGGGTTTTGATAAATTTTTTGGATTTATCGGAGGTGCGTCCGGTTATTTTATTGGAGAGAACAGGAAAGGGAAGATCCTCAGAGGGACCAGGCCGGTTTTGTCGGAGGATGATTACCTTACTGATGCATTTGGCAGGGAAGCAACTCTTTTTATTGAGAGAAACAGTAACCGTAATAACCCCTTCTTACTGTATGTTCCTTTTAATGCGCCACATGGTCCGTTTCAGGCACCGGAAAAATATATAAGCATGTTTAGCCATATTAAAGATAAAAAACGCAGGGTTCTGGCTGCCATGATTTATTCTCTTGATGAAAATGTAGGATTGATTACTTCGAAAATCAAAGAATTGGGTCTCGAAGAAAATACGCTGATCATTTTCATAAGTGACAACGGAGGGGTATTGAACCTTTCTGACAACTCTCCCCTTCGTTCGGGAAAACAGGATATTTACGAGGGAGGAATAAGAGTTCCTTTCTGCATGCAATGGAAGGAGCATCTGCCGGAGAATAAGAAAATAGACTTCCCGGTCATTTCACTCGACATCTTACCGACGGCAATAGCTGCAACAGGGAACCAGGTTGACAGAGAATGGCGTCTGGATGGTGTAAACCTGTTGCCTTATCTGACTGGGGCTAAAGAAGGGATTCCCCATGAGGTGCTTTACTGGCGTTTTCTTTGGCATTATGCTATTCGTAAAGGCGATTGGAAGTTGCTGAAACATCGCGATCACACAGATGTCGAATTATATAACCTTGCCGTAGATGTTGGTGAACAGCATGACCTGTGCCAAGAGCATCCCGAAATAGTTGATGAATTGCAACAACTTTTTAACGATTGGTCGGCCATGATGCTGAAACCACAGTGGGGCTGGCAGCCTGAGTATTGCGGAGTTTATAAAGTGAGAAAATAAATTCTTAAATTTATAATGGGGAAAACCATGGATAAGTCCGATTCGGGGTAATATTCTGAAATGAATGTGTTTTATAAACAAACATAAAAAATGAGTAGTATGAAGAAACTTGCAATCATGATTCTGGTCGGTTTTTTCTCCGTATTAAATTTTTATGGGGGTTCATTTACAAACCAAAAAGCAAAAGAAAATTCTGAAGAATGGAATAATCTGTCTGTAAGAGACCGGGTATTTTTGGATATGGTTCAACGAAAAGCGTTTGATTATTTCTGGGAAGGATTTGATCCGGTAACCGGTCTTATTGCTGATAATACAAGGGGTCGGCGAACCAGCATCGCCAATTCCGGTTTTGGACTTTCTGCGTTTTGCGTAGGGGTTGATAGAGGGTGGGTTAGCAAAAAAGAAGCATACGACAGGATATTAATTACCCTTAATTCTTTTTATAAAGATCCAAATGACGAAAAAGATTTTTGCGTTGAAGGCAGATATGGCCTTTTTTACCACTTTATCAATGTAGATACAGGGAAACGGTACGGGAAAAGTGAGGTGTCAACCATTGACAGTGGACTTTTAATGGCAGGGATTTTACATGTGATGACCTATTTTAAAGGAACGGAAGTGGAAAAATTGTCCAGACTGATTTATGAAAATGCTCAATGGGATAAATATGTCAATAGCAGGCGTGCTATAACCGGAGGCTGGAAACCACCGGAAGAAAACTGGGTAAATCCGGAATATAGAGGATTTAATGAATATTGTTTGGTGTATCTTATAGGAATGGGTTCGCCAACTCATCCTTTGCCTGAAAGTAGCTGGGATGTTTATTCAAGTGGAAATGGTTTTGTGTGGTTGAAACCATATCGTGATATTGGAGCATTTTTAACTCCTCATGGTATTTTGCAACCTCACGCTTATTTATATCAGTTCCCGGCATGTTGGTATGATTTCAGAAATAAAAAAGACAACCATGCCAACTACTGGGAAGTAAGTGTGAATGCCCTGAAAGCAAACCAACGCTATACCCAAAACTGGGGCACAATGGTTGATTATCAGAAAGAACTCTGGGGTTGGACTGCGTGTGCAGGACGCGATGGATACCTTGGTTTTTCAAAACCTTATAACGGAACTTTGGCTCCTTCGGCAGTTATTGCCTCACTTCCGTTTCTTCCTGTGGAATCTTTAAGATCAATAAAATTCATGTATGAAATGTTTGGGGGTAAAATTTGGGGTAAATATGGCTTCTTTGATGCTTTCAATCCTCATCAGAATTGGTATGATGATGGTTATATCGGAATAGATAAAGGAAATGAAGTGTTAATGATCGAAAACTTCAGATGTGAAGGAATCTGGAAAGTATTTATGAAAAATCCTTATGTAATTGAAGGCATGAGAAAGGCTGGGTTTAGATACATAAAATAAATATCCCCTGATTATGAGAACAATTATTTCAATATTTATCCTGCTTAGTATTGCACATTTCTCTTTTGGACAGGAGGATGAATATGAGTATGACTATATGTTTTTCGAAAACAGTCTGATGCCTGAGTACTATTTCTTTTCTTCTGCAATATATTCAGACGGAAGCTATATCAAAAACATTAACGGTAAACTTCCGGTTTGTGAAGAAGGGGCCTTTACCCCTCCAAATTCACTGGAGTTGAAATATACAAATGGTAATGGAAAATGGGAGGCGAGTATCGCATTCGAACGAATCCGCGGACATGATTTCCACAAAAAATCAAAATATCTGTCGTTATGGATTTTTCCTGAAAATACCAATGTTCGTTTATATCCCAAAATTGCCCTAAGCATCCAAAAGAGACAACGACGTTCAGGTGTTATCATAAGTGACCAACGTTCTAAAGAACTATCAATTGATAAATATATTGGGGTTATAGAAAAAGATGGGTGGAGGTTAGTAAAAATCCCGTTGACAGATTTCGGAGATTTTGAATCTCTTCCAAATAATCTGGTGTTTTCAAACAATGACAATCATGGTGAAGGCAGAATACTCATTGATCAAGTGGAATTGCTGCCGGATGTACAGCCAGGAATTATTCAGGCCCCTGATAGTATCTCAGCAAAAGCTTATGAATTGCATGTTGATCTTATCTGGCCACACGTTAAGAATCAGGGGATAAAGTACATTAAAATTTACAGATCGGAAGATGCTAAACAGTTTAAACCAGTTGGAATTCAAAGGCCATATTTCTATCGTTATACCGATTTTGTCGGTGAATCAAATAAAACCTACTATTATAAAATTAGTTATGTTGATTACCATTATAACGAAACTTCTCCATCTGAAACAACAGAAGCATCCACCCGCCCGTTTACAGATGAAGAATTACTGAACATGGTGCAGGAAGCCTCTTTCCGGTATTATTGGGAAGGTGCAGAGCCTCACAGTGGTATGGCAAGGGAAAATATTCCCGGGAGAATGTACATGATTGCAACAGGAGCATCCGGCTTTGGTATTATGGCACTTATTGTTGGTGCTGAGCGTGGGTTTATTAGTCGTGCACAGGCTGTTTTGCGCATGAAAAAGATTACTGTTTTTTTAAAAAACTGTGATAAGTTCCATGGCGCCTTTCCGCATTTCATTGATGGTACAACGGGTAAGACAATAGCTTATTTTGGCAAGTATGATAACGGTGGAGATCTTGTAGAGACAGCATTTTTGTTTGAGGGATTATTAACGGCAAGAGAATACTTTAATTTGGAAAATGCAAAAGAAAAAGAAATCCGTAAAACAATCAACCAACTTTGGGAAGCGGTTGAATGGGACTGGTATAACAGAGATGGAAAATATCTTACCTGGCATTGGTCAAAAGAATATGATTGGAAAATTAACCATCAGTTAATAGGCTGGAATGAAACCATGATTGCATATATTCTGGCTATGGCTTCCCCTACTCATCCGATTGATCCCTCAACGTATTATAAAGGATGGGCCTCTCAGGAGAAAAAGGCAATAAAATACAGAGAGGCCTGGGGTAAAACCAGGGATGGTTCTCATTATACGAACGGCAATTATTATCATGGTATTAAATTGGATGTCGGTGTTGCCAAAGGTGGACCATTGTTTTTTACGCATTATTCATATATGGGTATGGATCCGCACAAACTGACTGACCGTTATACCAACTATTTTGACAACAACAGGAATATAGCCCTTATCAACTACCGATATTGTAAAGAAAACCCCAATGCACGGAAGCGGTTTGGTAACCCTTTCTGGGGATTGACAGCCAGTGATGGACCTTGGGGATATCGTGCTCTGGAGCCGGTAAAAGAAAAAGAAGATGGAACAATCGCTCCAACAGGTGCACTGGCATCCTTTCCTTATACTCCGGAACAATCAATGGAAGCTTTAAAAAATATGTACTGTAAACACGGGAAGTATCTTTGGGGTGAATATGGTTTTAGAGATGCTGTTAATCTTGAAGTTAATTGGCAGGCAAAAATTTTTATGGGGCTGAACCAAGCCCCTGTTACTGTTATGATTGAGAACTACCGTTCAGGCCTTATCTGGGGCCTGTTTATGAAAAACAAAGAAATTATTAATGCCTTGAATAGATTATCCGGTCTGAAATAACATCAATAATTTTTTAAATTTAAAAAAAAGTCTGTTCTGGCAAACGATATAAAGGATAAAAAATGGAAAACTCAGCAAAGAAAAAAATGATGCGGATAATATTACTTATTATACTGGGATCATTGTTTTATGAAGCTGCCATTGATAATGCAGCAGCATATTCACAGAAATTATCTAACGTCGTTTTTATTCTGGCGGATGATATCGGATACGGTGATCTTGGCACATATGGCGGGAACTTGCCAACCCCCAATCTGGACCGGCTGGCTTCCGAGGGAATGCGCTTTACCGATGCGCATGCTCCCGCAGCATTATGTGCTCCGTCACGTTTCAGCATGTTAACAGGTTGTTATCCGTATCGCTCGTACAAAGCCGGAGGAGCATGGAATATAAATAATCCTTCCATTTTTAGTGACCCCTATGGGCATACTAAAGCAGGGCATCTTATTACTGTGGGCGAAATCATGCAAAAAGCGGGATACAGAACAGCATTTTTCGGAAAATCACACCTGGGTGGAGATATTCGTGATAAAAATGGAGTGCTGATCAGGAAGCAGGGTGAAATTAATAGGATGGATTTCAGCAAAGGTATTCATAATGCTATAAATGAATATGGATTTGATTATTCCTTCTTCCTGGCAAGTGGTATTCAGCATGAGCCCTTTGCTTTTTTTGAAAATGGTATTTTTTCTCCATTTGATCAGCGTAAGCCTGCTGATAACCGGAGTACACGTTTATGGAAAAACGGACGCTATGTACTCGTGAGCGATAATGGTATTTCAGAAATAGTTGAGCATAAAAACAAACCAGGCATAGGTGATGTGGATTATAACTCTAGTCAAACAGGTATTATGCTGTTAAACAAAGCCTTGAATTTTATTGATAATCATTTGTCACAGAACAGAATTAAAGGGGAGTACCGTCCGTTCCTGCTTTATTTTGCATCGCAGGCCATTCATGTTCCGCACACACCTCCAAAAGACTATGACGGTGATCCGGGTGAAATTAACGAACAGGTTGAAGGTGTTACAGGTGGCCCAACAGGGGATATGGTTTATGAACTGGATATGCAGGTGGGTAAGATATTACAGAAATTGGAGGATGAAGGACTGACAGACAATACAATTGTATTTTTTACCAGTGACAATGGTGCTTTATGGCCGAGAGTATGTGATTATGGTAATATTGAACATGATAACAACGGACCACTGCGGGGTTACAAAGCATCCGTATACGAAGGTGGTCATCGTGTGCCTTTTATTGTGAAGTGGCCCGGACATGTGAAACCAGGAACAGTTTCCGACGAACTTATTTTAGCTCAGGACTGGGTCGCTGCCATGTATGAACTGACCGGACAAAATATGGAAGAAGATCAGGCAATGGACTGCAGTTCCTTACTACCTTTGATAACCGGTAAACGGAAAAGTGGAAAACCATTGCATCCGTTTGTCCTCTATCAGGCAGGATATGCGTATGATGGTGCGATACGTGAAGGAAACTGGGTTCTGACAGTAAACCGTGATAATAAAGCTACAGAACTTTACAACCTGAAAAACGACCTGGCACAAGAGAATAACCTTATTGAATACCCGGAATACAGGAAACTAATTGACCGGTTGCATGCTAAATTTCTGAAATACAATGATCACATTGACGAAACATTGGAACCAAGAACTACCAAAGCATTCAGAGTGACAAAAAAATAAATATCGAAAATAAATATCGAACAAATTATATTTCTGGTAAATTATTAAAAACTTAGTACAATGAAAAAATCCGGTCATTTAACCTTGTTGTGTGTATTATTTTTAATGTCATGGCAGGCATTCGCACAGGATGCAAAAATGAATATGTTCATTGACAGTCTGATGAGTAGAATGACCCTGGCAGAAAAGCTGGGACAGCTTAATCTTTCATCCGGCGTCGGAAATTTGCCGGTCGTTACCGGAGAAAGCGGTGGAAAGGAAGCATATGTTCGCCAGGGACTGATCGGAGCATCCGCCGGACTGAAGAATGAGCAAATCGCTGTAAAGGAATCCCGTCTGAAGATTCCCTTATTATCCGGTAGAGATGTGATCCATGGTTATCAGACAACCTTTCCTATCCCTTTGGCTATGGCTTGTATGTGGGATATGAAACTGGTGGAAAAAAGCGCCCGGATTGCAGCTTCAGAAGCGAGTGCCAGCGGCATCAACTGGACTTATTCGCCCATGGTGGATATAGCCCGCGATCCACGCTGGGGAAGAGTTGCCGAAGGTGCAGGAGAGGATCCCTGGTACGGAGAACAGGTGGCAAAAGCTTATGTTAAAGGTTATCAGGGCAACGATCTGTCAAAAAACAATACCATAATGGCTTGCGTAAAGCATTTTGCACTATATGGAGCTGCAGAAGGAGGACGTGATTATAATACCGTCGATATGAGTCGTCTCAGAATGTATAATGTCTATCTGAGACCTTATAAAGCAGCCGTTGAGGCAGGAGCCGGGAGTGCCATGAGTTCGTTCAATCTTGTGGATTTCATTCCTTCATCCGGAAACAACTGGTTGTTGACGGACGTATTGCGTAACCAATGGGGATTTAAAGGCTTTGTGGTATCCGATTATACGGCAATCAACGAAATGATCAATCATGGCGTGGGTGCTGATACAGAGGATGTAGCTGTACTGGCATTAAAAGCCGGATTGGATATGGATATGATGGGGCAGGCTTTTATCGGTACCCTGAGCCGGGCACTGAAAGAGGGAAAGGTGACACAGGATGAAATTGACCAGGCCTGCCGGCGTGTGCTGGAAGCAAAATATAAACTCGGATTGTTCCACAAACCGTTTCAATACTTTGACAAACAAAGAGCTGAAAAGGTAATTCTCTCGAAAGAACATCTTTGGATAGCCCGGGAGATCGCAAAGCGGTCTATTGTTCTATTGAAGAACGACAATCATATCCTCCCTTTGAAGAAATCAGGTACCATTGCCGTGATAGGGCCGCTGGCCGATACCAGGACAGATATGCTGGGTGCCTGGGCTGCCACCGGAGATACCTCAAAGGTGGTATCTATATTGGAAGGAATAAAAAATGTAGCTGGTAAAAAAGCTAAAGTCTTATATGCCAGGGGATCGGGATTTACCGATGACCCTTATCTGTTGAATGTCAACAGAAAGAAAGGAGAAAAACAGGACATACCTGATCCGGAAAAAACAAGAAAAATGCGGGAAGAGGCTGTCCGTACAGCCGGTAAGGCGGATGTGGTTGTGATGGTCCTGGGTGAACCAAGGAAATGGTCGGGTGAGGCTGCCAGCCGTTCGGACATTGGTATTCCGGAGTGTCAGCGGGAACTGTTGAAAACGGTGTTGGAGACCGGCACAAAAGTGGTGCTGGTGCTGGTAAACGGAAGACCGCTGACCTTGCCCTGGGAAGATGCTCATGTGGATGCGATCCTCGAAGCCTGGCACGGAGGTACGGAAGCTGGAAACGGTCTGGCCGATGTCTTGTTTGGCGATTATAACCCTTCCGGCAAATTAACCATCACCTTCCCCCGTAACGTGGGGCAGATTCCTGTTTATTACAACCATTATCATACAGGCCGACCCATGGATCCTTCAAATAAATTTACCTCTAAATATCTTGATATCCCTAATGAACCCCTGTACCCTTTTGGGTATGGACTGAGCTATACGACCTTTGGTTACGGGGATATCAAATTGAATAAAACCCGGTTGCAGGGTAACGACTCATTAATCGTAACTATTCCGGTAACCAACACGGGAAAAGTCAAAGGGGAAGAAGTGGTCCAGCTGTATGTTCAGGATCCGGTGGCCAGTATCTCACGCCCGGTAAAAGAGTTGAAAAATTTCAGAAAGATTTCTCTGCAGCCGGGAGAAACCAGAAGGATCCGTTTTACGATTACTCCGGCCGATCTGAAATTCTACAACAGCCAGCTGGTCTATGACTGGGAGAGCGGGGATTTCAATATTTATGTAGGGCCCAATTCCGGAGATGTGAAAAAGGTTACGGTTTTTTGGGAAAAATAATGTAAAACTACCTGCCAGCAGGCCGGCAGGTAGTTTTGTTTGTTCGTTTTACAATTCCTTAATCCTGATATTCCGGAAAAATACCACATCTCCGTGTCCGAGAAAACCGATGTGTCCCTTTTC
>JAGGWN010000085.1 GCA_021157415.1 Bacteroidales bacterium
TGGATGCGATCTTACATATAAAATACCATGGAGATTTTCCACGGATGACTTACCGGGAAGCCATGGAAAGGTACGGGACCGACAAGCCGGATATCCGGTTTGGACTGGCGATCACTGATCTTACGGCGCATGCCGGTGGAAAGGGTTTTCGTATATTCGACACGGCTGAATATATCGGGGGGATATGTGTCCCGGGGTGTGCAGGTTATTCGAGAAAGCAACTGGACCAGCTTACGGCGTTTGTGAAAAAGCCACAGATTGCTGCCGGAGGGTTGGTATATATCAAGTATCAGGAAGACGGTACCATCAAATCTTCGGTAGATAAGTTTTTTTCTGTTGACGATCTGAAGGAATGGGGAGAACGCGCCGGAGCGAAAGAGGGGGATCTTGTACTGATTCTGTCAGGGGAAAAATCAAGGACCCTGTTTGCTTTGTCCGAATTGCGCCTGGAAATGGGAAAACGGCTGGGCCTGCGTGAAAAAGGCACATATGCCCCTTTGTGGGTCGTAGATTTTCCGTTGTTGGAATGGAGTGAGGAGGAAAACAGGTATATAGCGATGCACCACCCCTTTACATCACCCCTGCCTGAAGATTTGTCTTTTCTGGAGAAACATCCTGAAAAGGTCCGGGCCAACGCTTATGATCTGGTTATAAACGGTGTGGAAATCGGAGGGGGATCCATACGGATACATGATACGGTTCTACAGGGCCGGATGCTGAAGTTGTTGGGATTTACCGATGAAGAGGCTGTCTCTCAATTTGGCTTTTTACTGGAAGCCCTGCGATTTGGTGCTCCACCTCACGGCGGAATAGCTTTTGGACTTGACCGGCTGGCAGCATTGTTTGGCAACACTGAATCAATACGGGATTTTATCGCTTTCCCGAAAAATAATGCCGGCCGGGATATGATGGCTGACGCTCCGAATTATATTTCACAGAAACAATTGGATGAACTTAATTTGCGTTTTCGTGAATAAATCATATTAATTGTTGAAAAAAATAACCTTTTCTGAAAAATTTCTTGATAATCAATCATTATTTTCGTCGCGTTTAAATTTTCTTTTTGACAATGATAAGGAAAGATTTTATCAGAGAGAATCATCTGGTGTTCACTTTTCCGGAAGAGAAACGTTTCAGTTTTCTTGTTGCCCGGGAAATGCGAAAAGAAATGTCAATGGTTCCTGAGAAGGAAGGCCTGCAAATCACGATCGATCTTGAAAAAATTCACTTCGTTGACAGTGCAGGATTTGATTTTCTGGTGGATATGGTAAGAGAGGCGGAAAAGTGCCGGTTTGATTTTGAGTTGGTACATGTTTTACCGGAAGTGACGGAACTGGTGCGATTGCTCCATCTGGAGAACATCCTGGGGACGGGGGAAACTACCTTTAAGAGTTGTTTGTAGAATCATTCCCCGGAAATTTATTATTTTTTATAGTTATTCGTAACTTATTGGCTGTTAAGAACGTAAAAATATTTGTTTTCGGTTGTTAACTAAAAGTTGATACAATGAAAAAGTTATGGTTATTTATTTTGTTTTTTGCCGGCATATTCCTTTATACCAGTGAAAATTGTCTGGCACAAAAAAACATTACTTATACCCCCGGTACGGTCTTGCAAATTACATTGCAGGATGGTTCGCAAATATCCGGGAACTTTGTTTCCCAGGATGATCAGACGCTCATCGTGAAGTCTGCGTCCATGGGGAAGATCACGATTGAAAAAAGCAAAATCAAATCGATCAAACAGGTCTCGGAAGTGAATGTGAAAAAGGGAAAAGTATGGTTCGAAAATCCAAACCCTTACAAATACCTTATGGGGTCTTCGGCCATTCCCAAGCCTGCAAAAATGGCTTCTTACCAGAATGTATGGGTTTTTTTTAATTCTTTTAGCTATGCTCCATTGAAATTCATGGATATTACAGGAGGTTTTGAATTGTTCTCTTTACTGTCGAAGGACAAGGATGCCCCCTATGTTTTCTATCTGAATCCGAAAATATCCACCAAGGTGTTTGATCATTTCTATGCAGGAGGTAATGTCTTGTATGTGAATTATTTTAATCATTCAAATGATAATAGTTCCGATTTTACCGGGCTTGGTGTTTTAAATGGGTTTGCCACTTATGGTACGACCAATCTGAATATTACAGGGGGATTGGGTTGGGGATTTGTAAATAAGGATTTTGCAAAAAAACCTGTTATTACCATCGGCGGCATGGCCCGGGTCTCCCGGCGGATTGCATTCGTTTCTGAGAACTGGTTTATTCCGGAGATTGGTGAATCAAATAATTATTACAGCGTATTTTCTTATGGGATACGCTTTATGGGGGAGAAAAACTGTATTGATCTTGCTTTTATAAACAATAAGGATATTTCCAAGACAATTTTCCTTGGCATTCCTTTCCTGGATTTTGTAGTGAACTTTTAATCCTTCTTCGCGTTCCGCTATGTGTACCTGCTGTGCTTTTCGTAGCCTTTTTGGCGAAGAAAGGCTGTGCCTTCGAGAAGCCGGTTGTACTTCCGATAAAGCTTCCACCGGCGACCGTAGCCTTTGGCTGAGACCTCAGCGACAGCGTGCGAACGAGAAGGCAGATTAAACAAAGCCCCGGTCGAGGCTTTGTTTATTGCTTTCTTTCTTGTTGCATGGGATTGGGCCGGCGTGGATAATTGTATTTGAACAGTTCGAACCGGTTCATATGTTCAAGGGGAGGCCATGCATTGTTGTCAGTATCGGTGTCGGCCGTTTCCTGCAATGGGTCAATGATGATTTGTTTAATCTTTTGGGGAAAAGGAAAGACCTTGGAAACGGTTTTATTATTTCTTCTCCAGATTTCGGCCGGTATCTTAATCCGTTTTTGGGTATTATCTTCGAAAGTGAATTCCAGTATGATGGGCATAACCAACCCCCCTTTATTGGAGAAGGTCAGTTCGTAAAAATAATCTTTGTTGTCCGTAAGTTTTTTTTCCTCATCGGTAAGTGATGAGAGATACCGTTCATAGGTTTTCTTATCCAGGGGGGTGACCTCGTATTTATCGTAGCTGTTATAGAAGTCTTTCAGCGAGGGATCACGTTCCACCGCCGTTTTGAGGGATTGTCTGTTGCGAGTGATACTGATTTGTTCGGGGGTATTTTTTGACTCTTCCCGGGCGATGGGTTTTTCGATTTCCGGATTTTTTGTGTTGATCCGGTAAATAGCAACCTTATCAAGAGAGATGTCTACATGGTCGGTGGTGTAAAACCATCCTCTCCAAAACCAGTCGAGGTCCACAGCAGAGGCGTCTTCCATGGTCCGGAATAAATCTTCGGGGGTAGGGTGTTTAAATTCCCACCTGCGGGCATATTGTCTGAAAGCAAAGTCAAATAACTTGCGACCCATAATGGTTTCTCTCAGAATATTCAATGCCGTAGCCGGTTTACTATAAGCATTGTTACCAAATTGCAACAGGGATTCCGAATTGGACATAATAGGCACCATGGTTTCCGGATCGCCGGACATATAATCCACAATATCTGTCGGATTTCCCCGCCAATGCGGGAAGTTATGATCCCATTCCCTTTCGGCAATACCCTGGAGAAAAGTGTTCAACCCCTCGTCCATCCAGGTCCATTGTCTTTCATCGGAATTTACGATCATCGGGAAGAAATTATGACCTACTTCATGGATAATTACACTGATCATGCTGTATTTGGTTCGTTCCGAATAAGTACCGTCTGGCTCGGGACGACCTCCGTTGAAACAGATCATGGGATATTCCATACCGATATGGTTTGTATGTACCGAAACCGCTTTGGGATAAGGAAAATCGAAGGTGTATTTGGAATAGGTCTTGATGGTATGTGCTACCACTTTGGTGGAATATTGTTCCCACAACGGATTGCCTTCTTTCGGATAAAAAGACATGGCCATGACGATACGTTCTCCGAAAGGAACACCCATGACATCCCAGATAAACTTTCGCGAAGTGGCAAAAGCAAAATCCCTTACGTTCCGGGCTTTAAAGTGCCAGGTTTTTATGTGGGAGTAATCTTTTGTTTTCTCATGGGCACGGGCTTCTTTTTCCGTAACGATCATCACAGGCGTATCCGAATGACGCGCTTTTTCCAGACGTTTTCTTTGTGTTTTTGTCAGTACGTCCTGAGGATTTTGCAGTAAGCCGGTAGCACCCAGGACGTGATCAGCGGGAACGGTTATTTTGACATCAAAATCACCAAAAGTGAGAGTGAATTCGCCCGAACCGATAAATTGTTTGTTTTGCCAGCCTTCAAAATCATTATAGACCGCCATCCTTGGGTAGAACTGAGCGATGGTATAAATATAATTCCCTTCTTTTGGAAAATATTCCATGCCGGAGCGTCCACCTATCCTGGACCGGTCATTGATGTTATACCACCATTTAATTTTAAAGGCATATGTCTCGCCATGCATTAGGGGCTGCGGCAGGTCAATACGCATCATGGTATAGTTTATGGTGTAGGGGAGATCTGTTCCCCGAATATCTTTCACGTACTCGATCTTGAAACCTCCGTCGAAATCATTGAACAGACGTTGCATTGCCCTGAAACTCATCGGGTCAGATATATGGGAGGTGCTGACCTGCTTTGAAAAAGAGTTCCGCTCGCGTACGTTCTGGTCCAGTTGTATCCACAGGTAATCTAAAGGATCGGGAGAATTGTTGTGATAAGAAACAGTCTCCTCGCCATAGATCTTTTGATGTTGATCGTCCAGCGTTACAACGATTGAGTAATCGGCTTTTTGCTGCCAGTAACCCTGACCGGGAGCTCCGGAAGCAGTCCTGTAATAGTTGGGCGTGGAAAATTCGTCATGCAACTGACGAAAAGCAGAATGATTGATGTTTTCCTGGGCTGTTAAAGAACTTGGCAAAAAGGGTGAAAGGAAAACTAAAAAAGAAAGAAAATACTTGAAATGCATTACCTGAAATATTAATTAAATTTATTACTTTAACACACAAAGTAAATAAGAATGAAGGGAAAGATCAAATTTGGTGGAATTATTATGCTGATATTCTTTGCATTTGCGGGAAATGGTTCTGCCCATAAATTTTATGTAAGCTTGTGTCAGATTAATTATAACCGTGACAGTGCACAGTTACAAATCATTATGAAAATATTTTCGGATGATCTTGAAAAAGCGGTGTGGCAGGAGGAAGGAAAGATGTTGAAACTCGGGTCAAAAAATGAACGGGAGGATTCGGACACCCTTCTGTCTGCTTATCTTTTAAGACATTTTCACATACGTATCCACGGAGAGGAAGTCCCAGTTCATTATTTGGGGAAAGAGGTGAGTTATGATGTTACCTGGTGTTATCTGGAATCATTTCCGGATCAAGAGTTTTATAAACTAACGGTGGAAAATGATCTGTTGACGGAGGTTTACCCCGGTCAGATAAATCTGATAGAGGTGTTGTTAAACGGTAGAAAAAAAGGATTAATGCTGAATCACGACCGGACCACGGGTACCGTAAATGTTAAATAACGAGTCTGGTTGATTATGCAAATTTTATATTTGCGGTCGGATTTTTATATTTTTGTCAAAACTTAAACAGAATATTATGTCAGGACACAGCAAATGGTCAACCATAAAAAGGAAAAAGGGTGCTCTCGATGCCAAACGCTCCAAGATTTTTTCAAAAATTGTAAAAGAACTGCAGATAGCGACCCGTGAGGGGGGGGCGGATCCGTCTGCCAATCCGAGACTCCGGCTGGCTATTCAGAATGCCAAAGGAGTCAACATGCCTAAGGATAATATCGAACGGGCTATTTCCAAAGCTTCTTCCGATGGGGCGAATTTTCAGGAAATGACTTTTGAAGGATATGCCCCTCATGGTGTGGGCATTTTTATAGAATGTCTTACCGACAATAAGAATCGTACGGTCAGTAATATCCGGTCTATCTTCACCAAACGCGGAGGCAGTCTGGGGACGAACGGATCGTTGAAATATGTCTTTGAAAGAAAAGGGGTCTTTACCATATCCAAAAGGGATATTGATCCGGAAGAATTTGAGCTGGAACTTATTGATGCAGGAGCGGAAGAGATCGAGGATGAGGGAGACACCCTGATCGTTACCTGTGCTTTGGAGGACTTTGGGAATATTCAGAAAAAACTTGACGAAATGGACATACCGGTTGATAATGCCGAGCTACAGCGGGTACCTGTCACGACGAAAACCCTGGGAGTGGATGAGGCCATGAAAGTGTTGAAACTGGTAGAAGATTTTGAAGAGGATGATGACGTTCAGAATGTTTATCATAACCTGGAGATGACCGATAAGTTGATGCAGGCCCTGGAAGAAAGTTAATGATGACGACTGACGGGAACCGGCTTAGGCCTTTCTTTTTTCGCACAGGATTCTCCCTGTTGTTTGTTCTTTTCCTGGGATGGGTGCTGACGGGATGTTCGGATATTGATGTACAACCCGGCAAAATTTCAAAAATTACCGTCAGGAAAATAGGAGACGGAGTTATTTTGCTGGATGTAGATATCGCCATAGTGAATCATTCGACCCGTAAAATTGTAGTAAGGCAACTG
Source organism: Bacteroidales bacterium (assembly GCA_021157415.1). Classification (GTDB taxonomy): domain Bacteria; phylum Bacteroidota; class Bacteroidia; order Bacteroidales; family VadinHA17; genus DRPN01. The sequence goes on from JAGGWN010000085.1 coordinate 6,545, forward strand.
TCTTCTGATATTTTCCTGGAAACGGAAAAAATCGGCAATGTAACTACCGAAGAGAAGGTGTTTATTTCCTCTTCCACAGAACAGATTTATCGGGTACCGGTGAAAGTTGAACATGAAAACATCGGAAAGATTGGAAAAGTGCTGGTGGGTTCTGTGTTTCACGGTGGCAGGATAGAGATCGAAATGAAGGGCGTTTTACGAATCAGATCGGGAATAATATTGAAAAAAATCCGTTTCGATCTAAAACAGAAAGTTCCTCTCCTGAGATGACTTTTTGTTTTGATTTTGTTAAAACTATTTTCTACTTTTGATAACTGGGTTAACCATTAAATTCCAACATTATGCAAAACATACTTGTTCCTGTCGATTTTTCCAAGGACTCCATGAATGCTTTGAATCATGGCATCTATCTGGCCAATACATTCAATCAGAGTTTACGTATCATCCATGTACGCAAGGATAAAAATTATGATCTTCCTTTTGTGCTGAAGGATAAGGACAAAGACAAGGAGTATGCCAAAACGACCGAGGAGTTTTGTGAAGAAATTGTTAATAAATATAAGGCCAAATATCAGGGAGGAGGAGACTTTGACTTTGTGATTCGGACCGGACGTATCTATAAAGGAATTACCGAACAGGCCGAAAAAGACGGATCGCTGATGATTGTTATGGGGACGCATGGAATTTCAGGGTTTGAAGAGTTTTGGTTAGGTAGCAATGCCTACCGTGTGGTTTGCAAGGCCCCATGTCCTGTGATGACTATACGTCACGGATTTCGCAAGAAAAAAATCAAGAAAATCATATTGCCCATTGACGCACGTCAGGATACTCGTGTAAAAGTGCCTTTTACCTGTGAACTGGCGCAAGCTTTGAAGGCAGAGGTGCATGTGATAGATGTCAGAGAAACCAATGCACGGGATGTTATAGCCCGTCTGAACAGGTATGCCAATCAATCGGCTGAATATCTTGAAAAAAGAGGGGTGAAAACAGTCCGGGATTCCTTTAAAGGCAGTAATGTCGCCGATCTTACCATAGCCTACGCTGTTCATGTAGGTGCCGAGTTGATTTCGATGGTTAGCAACCACCGGGGCAATCCCATGAGAATGTATCTAAGTAGTGAAGCACAGGAAATGGTCAATCATTCCCCCATACCCGTACTTAGCGTCCATCCTTCCTATGCTAAATTTTAATATGAAAGGCGGATCTTTTATAATTTTTTTTACGACGGTTCTTCTTTTTGTTGTGCAGAAGGTTGATGCACAGGAGAATGCTGTTATTGCAATGGATGAGTGGCAGACCGGAACCATTACCGTCAGACAGGATCCGAGGGTACAGGATGTGGTGAACCGGCAAATACATCAGAATAAAAGAAAAAAAGGAATTGACGGTTATCGGATCCAATTACTGTTTAATTCCGGTCCGACTGCACGTGAACAGGCTGACAGAACCAAAGCTGATTTCCTTTCGGCCTTTCCCGATTACCCGGTGTATGTATTGTATCAATCTCCTTTCTTTAAAGTCAGAATCGGTGATTTTCGTACAAAAAGAGAGGCCCTGAAGGTTTACCATCAAATATTGAAAAAATACCCTACGGCATATATCGTCAAAGATATCGTGCGATTCCCAGATATTGACTAATGTGCACTTATGACAGATTGCGGTAAAGAAAACACCTTGGTTTTTCTATTTTTCAGCAGGATTATTATCCCTACTTTTGCAGGCAACGTCCAAATAATTAATTTGAGACTTTTATGAGTGATGCAATTCAACATGAATGCGGGATTGTGCTGATACGGCTGAAAAAATCCCTTGAATATTACCGGATCAATTATGGCAGTTGGCAATATGGGTTGAATAAGTTATATCTTCTGATGGAAAAACAGCATAACCGCGGACAGGACGGTGCCGGTGCTGTTTGCCTGAAAATGGATATGCCACCCGGGGTGAAATATTTGTTCCGGTACCGTTCCAATGCGGACAATCCTATTCAGTTTGTATTTTCCAAGATCAACAAGCGACTTTCCCCAAAAAATCACTCGGCCGAATTGATCCATGATCCGGTGTGGGCCAAGGAAAACATCCCCTTTGCCGGAGAGTTGTATATGGGTCATCTCCGCTACGGTACGTTCGGGAAAAACAGCATTGAGCACGTGCATCCGGTGATGCGCGAAAATAACTGGCGATCCAGAAACCTCGTGTTGGCCGGCAACTTCAATATGACCAATACGGATGAGCTATTTAAAAGCCTCCTGGCTATCGGACAAACGCCGAAGGATATTTCCGATACGGTAACCGTCCTGGAGAATGTTGGTCATTTTCTGGATGAAGAGAATGAATCTCTGTTCAGAAAATTTAAAAGAGCAGGTTATACCAAACAGGAAATATCTCCTTTGATCGAAGAGAATCTGAATGTAGGAGATATCCTCAGAAAAGCCAGCAAACACTGGGATGGAGGATATGTTATCACCGGTATGATCGGCCACGGAGATGCTTTTGTACTGCGGGATCCCTGGGGCATACGTCCGGCGTTTTATTATGAAAATGATGATATTGTGGTGAGTGCCTCCGAAAGACCGGTTATCCAGACCGCCCTGAATGTATCTTATGAGAATGTGAAGGAAATACCGCCGGGAAAAGCTTTGATTATCAAAAAAAACGGAAAAACCAGCTTTGAACAAATCCGGAAGAAGCGGCGTGTCAGATCTTGCTCTTTTGAACGGATCTATTTTTCACGGGGGAGTGATGCAGATATATACAAGGAGAGAAAAAAATTGGGAGAGTTGCTGGTACCGCATATTTTGAAAGTGTTGGATAATGATCTGGATAATACGGTGTTTTCTTATATTCCCAATACAGCGGAGACGGCTTTTTACGGGATGATCAAAGGGCTGGAAGATGAAATGAATAAGGATAAAGTACGTAAGATCATGAAACTGCCTTTGCCACTGGATCCTAAAAAAGTGGAAGAGATCATGCATATTCGTCCCCGGGCTGAAAAAGTTGCGATCAAAGATATAAAGTTAAGGACCTTCATCGCCCAGGATGCCGGAAGAAAAGATATGGTAGGTCATGTGTATGATGTGACATACGGTATTGTGCGTAATAATAAGGATAACCTGGTGGTGATAGATGATTCGATTGTCAGGGGAACCACCCTGCGTGAGAGCATTATCCGGATTCTCGATCGCCTGAACCCGAAAAGAATAGTTGTTATCTCTTCATCCCCCCAGATCAGGTATCCAGACTGTTATGGAATAGACATGGCCAAACTGTCTGATTTTATTGCTTTCAAAGCAGCCATTGAACTTCTGAAAGATACGGGCCGGGAGGATATTATCAATACTGTGTATCTGAAAGCAAAAGAACAGGATAAACTGCCCGGAGAGAAAATCCCTAATTATGTAAAGGAAATCTACAAGCCGTTTTCTGCTGAAGATATCTCCGATAAAATAGGATCTATGCTCAAAACCCATGAGGTAAGGGCCGACGTAAAGATTGTTTATCAGACCATTGAAAGCCTGCATAAAGCAATTCCGGATTTTCTGGGTGACTGGTATTTCACGGGCAATTATCCTACACCCGGCGGGAACAGAGTGGTGAATAAATCCTTTATCAATTATATTGAAGGCAGGGATGAGCGGGCCTATTGACCCGGATCAGGCATTGTCCAAACGATAGTCTTCGTCGTATGTCGTCAAATGCCGGTCAACCTTATCCAGGTACAGGTCTTTCAGGGTGATCATTAACCCGGTTTCTTCCACATCCCCGAACTCATCGTTGATCACAGTGCCGAAAATCTTCATGGTGGGGGAAAGATTCATATAGGAATTAAACAAGGGGGGGATGTTTTCTCCAAGATTTCTGACAGCCTGTGAAAGGATCTTATAATTTTCAAAATAATCCTTCCCCGAGAAGATTTTCTCCATTTCCTTCTTATCATATTCCGGTTTCAAGGGTTTGATAGGAATAACCAGACTCTCACGGTCTCCGAAGTACTTGTCAAGAAAATACAGGATCAGGTCACGGGCTTCTTTCTGGAAATGCGGATACATCGTCATCTTCCCGAAAAAGTATTTTACACCCGGGTTGTCAATAACCACGGCACCCAGACCGTCCCACAGATTATCCAATGCAAAGATGCCTTTCCGGGCGGATTTTCCGGTTTGCTGATAATGCGGTTGTACGAAAGATCTGCCCAGTTCTACCAGATAAGGTAAATATTCTCTGACGAATTTATTACTGAAACGAAACAGATGAGAAGTGGCCAGCCAGGACAGATCAATATCACGCCGGCAGATAAGAAAGCGGTAACCTCCCAGAATTTCACGGGCCTCCGGGTCCCAGACAATGAGTTGTTTATAAGGGTGATCCCCTATATCAAATTCATCGATGTCAAGGCTTTTCCCCGTACCTCCTCCGGCCTCACGAAAGCTGATCTCGCGCAGTCGCCCCAGCTCCCGCATCAGGTTGGGAGAGTCCTGGTATGTGAATATATATACCTCATTGTCTCCTTTGTTCGTCTTTCTGATAAACTTGTCAGGAGTAAGTTCCTTTAGGATTAGTTCTCTTGGTACCGAAGGAATGATGTCTTCCATGGGAATGAGTATTTTTTGCAAATTTAATCGTTTGTTTTATTCATGGTACTACCGATTGAATAAACAATATCCTTTACATAATCTGCCCATTCCTTAGCTGTGCGGGTTCTGTCAAAAAAAGTGTAAGGAATGGGTCGGCCAACTTTTAAAATCAGTTTTTTCCCGCGTTGTTTGAACATTTCATTAGGCAGGTAAATCATCTCGATATTGGATTTTATTCCCAGTAAAACCCGGAGATTGGCAAGATTGTAAAAAAAGTTGGAGTTCCTTCCCGAAAAATACACGGGAATAATGTCCCTTTTGTATTCAATAGCCTTGGTAATAAAATGTTTTTTCCACTCCAGGTCCACAATCTTCCCTCTGATCTTTCTGGAACAAAGACCGGCAGGAAAATATAGTATCTGGCTGTCTGAAGCATAGGCTTCTTCAATGGCACGGACAGCATCCCTGCTTTGGCTCCCGTGCTTGTTAATGGGAAGAAAAACAGGGTCCAGGTTCTTGATGTTGAGAAGAAAATCGTTTACGGGAAATTTGAGATCCGGGAAGATCCTTCCTATAACATGAATAAATACAAGCCCGTCTAACCCTCCAAGAGGATGATTGGAGACAAATATAAACCGGCCCTGTTCCGGAATGTTTTCCAGATCTTCGGCAGAATATGAAATACCCATATAATCCAACGTTTTTTCTACAAAATCCAATCCTTCCTGTTCATGGAAACGTTGGATTATTTCATTTAAATCATCCTGATGAATGATCTTCTTCAGATAGCGTAAAACAAAACCGGGCAGTACTTTCAGTAACCGGGGATTCTTATCTTCTATGGCTTTCTCAACATCAATGAGTAACGACTTTTCTGTCATATCTGAAATTGTCGGATGAATGGATTATCAAATTTATAAAAACCTCTGATATTCCATGCCAAACATACATTTTCTTTCAAAAAAATATCCCCCGAAAAGCACAAGAACCAAAAAAGTTATCAACAAAATGGTAAAAAATGGGAAGAAGTGGTGAAAAGTGGTAATATTTTATTTATTTTTACTTTTTGAAACTCTGTAGTTATGAGCACATTTATCGGGGAATATACTTGCAAAGTAGATAACAAAGGAAGGATTCTGTTTCCGTCGGCGCTGAAAAGGCAGATAAAACCGGAGGTTCAGGATCGTTTTGTGATCAAGAAAGACATTTTTGATCGTTGTTTGGTTTTGTTTACCATGGAAGAATGGGACCGGCAGAATGAGTTGATCCGTAGCCGGTTAAATCCATATAACAAAGAGCATAATGTTTTTTTGCGGAACTTTTACAGAGGGGCTGCCGAAATTGTGCTGGACGGGAACAACCGGATGTTGATTCCGAAAAGGTTGTTGCAGGCTGTCGGCATTGGAAAAACTGTTGTATTGGCCGGCATGGATAGCAAAATAGAAATATGGGCTGAAGAAACATATACTTCAATAGAAGCTTCCGAAGATGACTTTGCCATGCTTGCGGAGAAAATCATGGGAAATGGGAATAAAGAAAAAAGCGAATGAGTTCGTATCATACACCTGTTCTGCTGGAAGAGAGCATTGCCGGGTTAAATATACGTCCGGATGGAATTTATGTGGATCTGACCTTTGGTGGCGGAGGTCATACAAGAGCCATTTTGTCCAGGCTGGATAAAGGGAGGGTGATTGCTTTTGATCAGGACGAAGCCAGTCTGGACAATGCTCCTGATGATAAACGTTTTGTTTTTCTTCAGCAAAACTTCAGATTTCTGAAGAACAATTTAAGGTATTTGGGTATTCTGCAAGTGGATGGCATCCTGGCTGATCTGGGTGTGTCTTCCCATCATTTTGATGATGGGGAAAGAGGCTTTTCATTCAGGGCAGAGGCCGAACTGGATATGAGAATGAATAAGAGGAACAAAAAAACAGCGGCAGATGTTTTAAACCGGTATTCCGAAGCAGAGCTGGAACGTGTTTTCAGAGAGTTTGCGGAAATACGGTACCCCGGCCGGTTGGTAGTGTTGATACTGCGGGCCAGGGAAAAAAGAAGGATTCGTACAACGGGTGATCTGCTTGAAGTTTTGAAACCTATGACCCGCGGAAGGAAGTCCAATAAATTTCTTGCCCGTATTTTTCAGGCTCTTCGCATAGAGGTCAATGAAGAAATGGATGCACTCAGGGAGATGCTCGAACAAACACCCGGGGTTACTGCCCGGGGGGGAAGACTGGTGGTGATCTCCTATCATTCGCTGGAAGACCGGATGATAAAAACTTTTATGAAAACAGGTTCAACAATCCCCGTGGAGGAGGTGAACCCTTTTGGACCAAGCCAACCTCCTTTCAAAATGGTGAACAAAAAAGTGATCGTTCCCACAGAGACAGAGATCTCGCGGAACTCCAGATCCCGCAGTGCCAAACTGAGAATAGCCGAACGAATATAGCACAGGAGGAGAGGTCATGAACCAACAGATTGAGTTTATTGAGGATACAGAACCAAAAGTAGCTAAAAAAAACACATTTCGTTCATTCATTGATGGAACGGTGCTGGCCAATCAGGTGATCATTAAACAGTTGCCGTATATCCTGTTTCTGACTTTTCTGGCTATGATCTATATAGGGAACCGTTATCACGCGGAGAAGATCGTAAGGGAATCTACCCGGCTGAAAAAAGAGATCCAGGAGTTACGGGCCGAATCGATTTCCACTTCGGCGGAGTTGATGTATAAAAGTACAAAGACACAGGTACTGAGGGCGATAAATAAAAAAAATCTCGGTTTGGAAGAACCTGTTGTTCCACCCGGGAAAATTGTGATTGAAAAAGGAAGATAATCATATGTCCTTGAAAAAAGATATCGTTTGGCGTGTGGCTGTAATTTACCTGGGTATGTTATTGCTGGGCATTCTCATTTTAGGGAGGATTATATATCTGCAGATGGTCCAGGGAAACAAATATACTGAGCTGTCGGCCGAACAGACTCTTCATGATTTCAGCATACGGCCCAATCGCGGAGACATCCTTGCCACTGACGGACGCCTGTTAAGCAGTTCTGTCCCATACTATGAGATACGATTGGATCTGAAGAGCAATGCCCTGAACCCGGAGGTTTTCAAAAAAAATCTCGATGCACTCTCAATGCGTTTATCCTCTTTATTCGGGGATAAGCCCTCATGGCAATATAAAAACGAGCTGCTGAGAGCTTTCCGGAAGAAAAACAGGTATTACCTGTTGAAAAGAAATGTGACCTACCGGCAGATGAAAAAGTTGAAGTCCTTTCCGGTGTTCAGGTTGGGAAGGTATAAAGGCGGATTAATTATCATACAGACCAACAAAAGGATCCTTCCCCAGCGGGAACTGGCAGCCCGGACCATCGGGTATATCAATAGTGATGGCCGACCGAATGTAGTCGGGATAGAGGGTGCTTATGACGAGGTGCTCAGGGGACAGGAAGGAATGCGGCTGATGCAAAAGTTGTCAGGAAATGTGTGGATGCCCCTGAAAGATGGTAACGAGATAGAACCGAAAGATGGTTATGATGTGGTGACAACCATGGATATAGATATTCAGGATGTGGCTGAAAATTCATTAAAAAAACAGTTGATACACAATAATGCAGATCACGGTACGGTAATCCTGATGGAGGTGAAAACCGGCGATATCAAAGCCATTGCCAATTTGGAGAGGGATAAGGAAGGGAACTACAGAGAACTTTACAACTATGCAATTGGAGAAAGTATTGAACCGGGTTCTACCTTTAAACTACCTGTCCTGGTGGCCGGACTGGAAGACGGAGCCTTTTCCATTGATGATACGGTTGATACCGACCATGGAAAGATAAAATTTTACGATAAAGTGATTCGCGACACTAAAGTTGGAGGATATGGAAAGATCACGGTGAAGAGGGTGCTGGAGGTTTCTTCTAATGTGGGAATGTCCAAGCTGATTATGGATCATTATGCAGATCATCCCCGCGAGTTGATTGACCGTCTTTACAGTATGCGGCTGAACAAAAAACTCGGTATTGAGATCAAGGGTGAAGGGATGCCGATGATACGTTACCCCGGTGATAAATATTGGTCGGGGATTTCGCTGGCGATGATCTCGCATGGTTATGAAGTACGTATGACCCCTTTGCAGATCCTGGCGTTTTACAATGCTATAGCAAATGATGGAGTGATGGTAAAACCCAGGTTTGTAAAAGCATTGAAATATCATGGCAGAACAGTAAAAAAATATGGAGTCGAAGTACTTAACCCTTCCGTTTGCTCTAAATCTACACTGGAAAAAGCACATAAAATGCTGGAAGGAGTGGTAGAAAACGGCACGGCTAAAAATCTGAGAAACAATGTTTATAAAATAGCCGGCAAAACCGGGACCGCTCAGATTGCTAACGAAAAATACGGTTACCGGATAAACCACAAGATTAGTTATGTGGCTTCTTTTGTTGGTTACTTTCCGGCTGATGACCCGAAGTATTCCTGTATTGTGGTGGTGAGTGCTCCTTCCAACTCGGTGTATTACGGGAATCTGGTTGCCGGACCGGTATTTCGTGAAGTGGCGGATAAAGTTTATGCTTCAAGCCCGGGTATGCAACGGGATTATCTGGCCTATGCGGATCATGCCAACAGCGCCCCTTACAGCAAGAACGGATTCATGCCAGAAACAGAGTATGTTTTCAAAAAAATGGGAGTCTCCTTTACGCGGGATAAGCAGGGAGCAGATGATTGGATACGGGTGAGTAGCAGAGACAGTGTTGTTTATGTGAGACCCTTGAAAGTGAATGATTTTCTGGTGCCTAATGTGAAAGGGATGGGACTGAAAGATGCTTTGTTTTTGTTGGAGAAAGAAGGCCTCCAGGTGATAACAAATGGCTGGGGTACTGTAAGAAACCAATCACTTCCACCGGGTACCCGGGCACGGAAAGGGATGGTGATTCATCTTGAAATGAGCTTGAAATAACTTGTATGATCAGGATAAAGGACATTGAGAAGATAAAGGGGATAAAAAAGATTCTCCCCGGGAAAACAGATTCTTTCCGTAAGGTAGAATCCGATTCACGACGTGTGGGGCCGGGGGATCTTTTTGTAGCGGTCAGAGGCCTCCATACTGATGGACACCGGTATATTGATGAGGTTGTTGACCAAGGTGTTGCCGGAGTCTGCTGTGAGGTGTTACCCGGGAAACACAGTCCCGAAGTGACCTGGATTCAGGTTGAACACAGTGCCCGGGCATTGGGGGACATCGCTTCGGTATTTTATGGAGAACCTTCCAAAAGGTTATCTCTCGTTGGGGTTACAGGCACCAATGGAAAAACGTCCGTGGCAACATCCTTATATAATCTTTTCCGCCTGATGGGGCATAAAGCCGGATTATTCTCCACCACCGGGATTATCATCAATGGCAATAAGTTCGGAACCACCCTTACAACGCCCGGGTCATTAGTGCTCCATGAGAAAATGGAGGAAATGGCAGGTGCCGGTTGTGAGTATGTTTTTATGGAGGTCAGTTCCCATGCTGCCGACCAGGAACGCATTGCCGGACTACATTTTGCAGGAGGGATCTTTACCAATCTGACACAGGATCATCTGGATTATCACAAGGATTTCAGATCTTATCTGTATGCCAAGAAGAAATTTTTTGACGAATTGCCTGCTGAAGCTTTTGCCTTGATTAACCTTGATGACAGGAATGCCCAGGTTATGGTACAAAATACAAAGGCGAAGGTCTCAACGTTTGGCCTTCGCACTCCAGCAGATTTCCATGCCCGTATTCTGGAAAGTCATTTTGACGGCACCCTGATCACCCTGAATCAGAAAGAACTCTGGATTCCTTTTGTCGGGGATTTTTCGGTGTCAAACATGACAGCGGTATATTCAGTGGCTTTATTATTGGGAGAAAATCCGGAAAAGATTGTGGAAAATATGAGCCGTCTGCCTCTGGTGCCCGGTCGTTTTGAAGTGTTTCGTTCGCCACAGGGCATCGTAGGAATTGTGGATTATGCACACACGCCTGATGCTGTTGGAAAAGTATTAAAAACCATAAGGCGTTTATGTAAAAACAAAGAAAAGATCATCACTGTAGTGGGAGCAGGGGGTAACAGAGACAAGACCAAAAGACCCCGGATGGCCAGGTTTGCTTATGATTTAAGCGATATATTGATCCTTACGTCGGATAATCCGCGGGATGAGGAATCGGAAGCGATCATTGGAGATATGTTGGAAGGCCTGACGAAAGAGGAACAAAACCGGGTGATCAGCATAACAGACCGGCGGGAAGCCATAAAAACAGCAGTACGGATGGCTGGCCCCGGAGATATTGTCCTGGTGGCCGGGAAGGGACATGAGAATTACCAGGAAATAAAAGGAGTGAAGTATCATTTTGATGACAGGGAAGAGCTCAGAAGGATAATGAACGCAGAATAACTCATATTGAAAAATGAATGAATTATTAGCGATATACTACTAATAACCACTTGCCAAGAACCATAAGCAGATGCTCTATTATTTATTTGAATATCTGAATAAAATAAATGTTCCGGGGGCGGGATTGTTTTCTTTCATTTCCTTCCGGTCAGCCAGTGCTGTGATCACATCTCTGATTATTTCCATGATCATGGGGAAATCAGTGATACGCTGGTTACAACGAATGCAGATCGGGGAAGTTGTAAGAAATCTTGGTTTGGAAGGACAATACAAAAAAGAAGGAACCCCATCCATGGGAGGGATTATCATCTTGTCATCCATCGTTATACCGGTTCTTTTGTTTGCAGACCTGACCAATGTTTATATATTGCTTATGCTGCTGACAACTCTGTGGCTGGGAGGTATTGGCTTTCTGGATGATTACATCAAGATCTTCAAAAAAAACAAAGAAGGTCTGGCGGGAAAATTCAAAATCGTCGGACAGGTTATCCTGGGCCTCGTTGTCGGAGTGATCCTTTATACCAGTGACCAGGTGTATGTCCGTGAGAAAGTTCCGCTCCGGGAAGGGGAGATCAGGCAGACATCCGTTCTTGAGAAGGGCAGTGAGACCATGAAGAAACCTGCATATACCTATAAGAACATCAAGTCTACGATCACAACCATTCCGTTTGTAAAAAACCATGAGTTCAATTACAACTGGTTGGTGGGTTTCCTGAAAAAAAACAGAGATTTCTGGGGATGGGTGGTCTTTGTATTGGTTACCATCTTCATTGTTACAGCAGTCTCCAACGGGGCCAATCTGACAGATGGCCTGGACGGCTTGGCTACGGGCGTATCCTCCGTGATAGGAGCTACCCTTGGCATACTCGCATATGTATCTGGTAATATGGTCTTCGCAGATTATCTGAATATCATGTTTATACCGAATACAGGGGAGTTGGTGATTTTTGCCAGCGCTTTTATCGGGGCTACGGTGGGGTTTCTCTGGTATAATGCTTATCCTGCGCAGGTGTTTATGGGTGATACCGGGAGCCTTTCTTTGGGAGGAATCATCGCTGTGTTTGCCATAATTATCAGAAAGGAATTGCTGATCCCCATTCTTTGTGGTATTTTTTTGGTGGAAAGTACGAGTGTGATCCTGCAGGTTACCTATTTTAAATTTACACGTCGCCATACAGGCAGCGGGAAAAGGATATTCCTGATGGCCCCTTTGCATCACCACTATCAAATGAAAGGATATACCGAACCGAAAATCGTAACCCGTTTCTGGATTGTGGCGATTATGCTGGCTGTCATTACGGTTGTAACTCTGAAGATCCGATAAAAAATGAAAAAGAGAATGGTCATATTAGGTGCGGGGGAAAGCGGGACAGGAGCTGCTGTCCTGGCGGTGAAGCAGGGCTTTGAAGTTTTTGTTTCGGATGCAGGAAGCATTAAGGATAAGTACCGGAAACGACTGGAATACTATGATATTCCCTATGAAGAAGGTTCGCATGATTTGAAAATCATCCTGCAGGCTGATGAGGTGATCAAAAGTCCTGGAATACCGGATGATGCTCAAGTGATCCGGCAGGTCAGGGAACAGGGTATCCACGTCATATCGGAGATTGAATTTGCAGGAAGATTCATCAATGGAAAGAAAATATGTGTTACCGGCAGTAATGGAAAAACAACTACGACCAATCTTATCTGGCATATGATGAAAAAAGCCGGATTGAAGGTTGCTATGGCAGGAAACGTTGGGAGAAGCCTGGCACTGCAGCTGGCAGAAGAAGAAGCGGATTACTATGTTATCGAACTGAGCAGCTTCCAGCTGGATGGAATGTTTGATTTTAAAGCCGATGTCGCAATCCTGTTGAATATTACCCCAGACCATCTCGACCGGTACGGATATGACATGGCAAACTATATTCAATCAAAATTCAGGGTGGTAAGGAACATGGGTACTTCAGATTCTTTTATCTATTGTTATGATGATCCGGTACTGCATGAACGGGTTCCGGGCATGGAGATAGCAGCTGAACATCTCTCTTTTTCCTTAAAGGAAAAACAGGGGCAGACGGCCTGGAGAGAGGACAATAACTTGATTATTAACTATAAAAAAAACAAAATAACAATGTCAATTATGGATTTATCATTACAGGGTGGTCATAATGTTTATAACTCAATGGCCGCCGGTATTGCCGGTCAGGTACTAAACATCAGGAAGGAACTAATCCGGGAAAGTCTCTCCGACTTCAAAGGGGTGGAACATCGCCTGGAATCCGTACTGAAGGTACACGGAATTCAGTTCATCAACGATTCAAAGGCCACCAATGTCAATTCTGTGTGGTATGCTCTGGAGAGCATGAACACCAAAGTGGTGTGGATAGCCGGAGGTATTGACAAAGGGAATGATTATAGTATGCTGACCGGTTTGGTGCAGGAAAAAGTGAAGGCCCTTATATGTCTTGGCAAGGATAATGAGAAACTGGTCCGGGCTTTCCGGGACGTAGTGCCTACGATTGTTGAAACCCAGTCGATGGAAGAAGCGGTACGAAACGCTTATTTTCTGGCTGCTGACGGGGATACTGTACTGCTATCGCCGGCATGTGCCAGTTTTGACCTTTTTGACAACTATGAAGATCGGGGCCGTCAGTTTAAACGGGCCGTCCGTAACTTATAAATATAAAACTGGGGAGTTGTTTATGGGAGAAGCGATAAAAAAATACTTTCAGGGCGATAAGGTGATTTGGGGAATGATATTCCTTCTGTCAGTCTTTTCTCTTCTGGCAGTGTACAGCTCCACCGGGACCCTGGCTTACCGGAAGATGGGAGGGAATACCCTCTATTACCTCTTTCGTCATGGTGTAATCCTGGGGGTGGGTCTGACGATCATCTTTGTCGTGCACATGATCCCATACCGTTTTTATTTTCAGTTATCCCGTTTATTTTTATGGCTTTCGGGTTTCCTGCTTGTGTTTACGCTCATTTCGGGTACCCGCATGAACGAAGCCACTCGCTGGCTTACCCTTCCCGGACTGGGATTCACATTTCAACCGTCAGATTTTGCCAAGATGTCGCTGGTCATGTATCTGGCCCGTGTGCTCTCTATGAGACAACAGCAGGTCATGAAGATGAAAGAAGTAATGCGGTCGATGGCATTGCCTGTATTTGTTATTTCTGCCCTTATTTTACCTGCAAACCTGTCCACAGCGCTGATAATCTTCATTGTAAGCCTTATATTGATGTTTGTAGGCCGTGTACGCATCCCCATCCTGTTGAGTATGATAGGAATTGCCGTATTGTTTGGGGGTATGTTCCTGGGGATTGCCATGCTGGCTAAACATGAAGGTCGTATCTATACCTGGAAAAACAGAATCGAGCATTTCATCCAGGGTGATGATACGGAAGATTACCAGGTGGAACAGGCCAAGATCGCGGTGGCTACCGGAGGAATCTTCGGGAAAAAACCCGGGAAAAGTACACAACGGAATTTCCTGCCCCATCCTTATTCCGATTTTATTTTTGCTATCATAGTAGAAGAGTACGGATTGATTTTCGGGGCCATTCCCATACTTCTGGCGTATCTGATCCTGCTTTACCGTGCCGGCCTGATCGTCAAGAAAAGTTCCCGTACCTTTCCTGCTTTTTTGGCCATCGGACTGACGCTCCTTATCGTGATGCAGGCTTTTGTAAATATGGGGGTGTCTGTAACACTCTTTCCGGTAACCGGCCAAACACTGCCATTGGTAAGTATGGGAGGTTCTTCCATGCTCTTTACCAGTATCGAGCTGGGCATAATCCTGAATATCAGTAGAAACCTTGATAACCAACAAACAGAGGTGACCGATGAACAGACCGTTGAGAGTGATTATTAGCGGGGGAGGTACCGGAGGACATGTCTTTCCGGCCATCTCCATTGCTCAGGAACTGAGAAAAACAGCTCCCGATACGGATATTCTCTTTGTCGGAGCTGAGGGAAGAATAGAGGTGGAAAAGGTCCCTGCTGCCGGCTTTCCCATTGAGGTACTGCCGGTTAGGGGGTTCGACCGGAAAAGGTTGTGGAAAAATTTTGCTGTGTTGTTACATTTGTGGAAAAGCATGCGTAAAGCCGGGAAAATCGTCCGGCGGTTTACTCCTAACGTGGTGGTAGGTGTCGGAGGATATGCCAGTGGCCCGGTGGTAAGAACTGCCGGAAAAATGGGAATCCCGGTGTTGATACAGGAACAGAATTCTTATGCGGGAGTTACCAACCGTTTACTGGCAGCAAAAGCTTCGGTTATCTGTGTTGCCTATGAGGGAATGGAGAAATATTTTCCCAAGGAGAAGATTGTACTGACAGGAAACCCCGTACGTGAGGAAATTGTGAACAGCAAAATTACCAGAGAGGAGGCGTTGACCTTTTTTAAGATACCCCGGAACGCCAGCGTGATCCTTGTTTTGGGAGGCAGCCTCGGAGCAGGAACTATAAACAAGGCAGTGCTAAAGGCCCTGGATACATTATCACAACATTCCGTTTTCCTGATATGGCAGACCGGCAGGTATTATTATGAAGAAATACTTGATAAAGTAAAAGGGAAAAATAAACCCAATGTGTTGATACGGGATTTTATTCACCGCATGGACATGGCTTATGCCGCCTCTACAGTGATTATATCCAGAGCCGGAGCCGGGACGATATCCGAACTGGCGGTGGTGGGTAAACCTGTTATTCTGGTTCCGTCACTCAATGTTGCGGAAGATCATCAGACAAAAAATGCCATGGCTCTGGTAAAAAACAATGCCGCCGGGATGGTCTCCGATAATGAAGCGGAGGCAAGCCTGATGGGATATGTCCTGGGATTGCTCGGAGACCCTGTTAGAATGAAGAAACTCTCGGAGAATCTGAAAAAAATGGCACGGCCTTATGCCAGTGGAGATATTGTAAAGAAAATAATGGATCTGACAGACGATAATCATGAGTGACATTACTCAATATAGCAGGATCTTTTTCCTCGGAATAGGGGGTATCGGCATGAGTGCACTGGCCCGATACTTTCGAGCTGGCGGATATCAGGTGGCCGGGTATGACCGTACCCCTTCTGCGATTACTGATGCGCTGGAAAAGGAAGAAATGCTGATCATCTTTGATGAGCAGGTCGAAGCAATCCCTCTGCCTTACCGGGACGTGGCCCGTAAAGTGGATACCCTGGTGATATATACGCCGGCCATCCCGGAGGATCATCCTGGCCTGAAGTACTTCAGAGAGCAGGGATATGCTATTTTTAAAAGGGCACAGGTATTGGGCATGATTGCCGACCGGATGAGGCCTGTGGCTGTAGCCGGTACACATGGCAAAACGACTACTTCCACGATGATTGCCCATGTTATGAAAAAATCCATAATGGATTGTTCGGCGTTTCTTGGGGGCGTAAGCAAGAACTATGAAACCAACCTGCTGCTGGGTGAAAGCGACTGGGTGGTGCTCGAAGCCGACGAGTTTGACCGTTCTTTTCTCTTCCTGCATCCCGAGGTGGCCGTGATTACTTCATTGGATGCGGATCATCTTGATATTTATCGAACTCATGAAAAACTGTTAGAGACTTTTCACCAGTTTATCAGCCAGGTCAGGCCGGGCGGACGAATATTGATGCGCTATGGATTGCCGGTTGACCGCAGCGTGAATACCCGCGTTGATTGGTTTACCTATGGCACGGAGGATAAAGCCGACTATTGTGCCACAGGGCTTTCCTACAGGGACGGATACCATATCTTTAATGTCCGGACACCCGAGGGAAATATCCGGGATGTTCATCTGGGCCTGCCCGGCAGGGTAAATGTGGAAAATGCCCTTGCTGCCATTGCCGTGGGTCATTTGCTCGGGATATCGGAGGAGAGTATAAAAAAATCGCTGTTCCTTTTTAAGGGGGTCAGGCGGCGGTTTGATATCCGGGTGAACACCCGGGAACAGGTTTATATTGATGATTATGCCCATCACCCTGTCGAGCTGAAAGCCTCCATTGAATCGGCCAGGGAAATGTTCCCGAACCGTAAAATCACAGGGATCTTTCAACCGCATCTTTATTCCCGTACACGTGATTTTGCAAAAGCATTTGCCGAAAGCCTGGACCTCCTGGATACCGCAGTGTTACTGGATATTTATCCGGCACGGGAGAAACCGGTCCCGGGGATTACCTCGAAAATTATTCTGGACAAGATGAAATTGAAAGATAAGATTCTGTTAAAAAAAGAAAAGGTGCTAGCCTGGATCGGGGAACACAGGCCCGAGGTATTACTGACTATGGGCGCCGGGGATATTGACAGATTGGTTGAACCTATTGAAAAAATATACAGTGGACAGGAATAGTATGAGAGCAAAAAAATACGTATCCGGAATATTCCGTATGCTGGGATATCTGATCCTGCTGATAGTGCTTGTATTGCTTACGGCAGCTGTCACTGAAAAGAAAAAACAAGTATTGTGCCGGGCCATCGTTCCGAGCATTCAAGATTCTGCCATAGTACGGTTTATTAGCGATCAGGAGATAAAAGACATCCTGCGGGAAAAACAAGGAAGGTTGTTGGGAATGCCCTTGCATCAGATCAATACGGCAAAGATCGAAACCATTCTCTTAAAACATCCTTATATTAAGAAGGTCGAAGCCTACAAGGATGTTGACGGCACGCTGCATATTGATATTCTTCAGAGAAATCCGCTCGTACGAATATACCTGCCGGGACGCCCCGGGTTCTTTATAGACGATCAGGGGTACATCCTTCCCTGGACTTCCCGTTATCCGGTACATGTGCTGGTAGCTTCAGGCAGGATTCCCGTGCCTTCGCGGATGTCTTCCTTCAAAACAATTTATGATATGCCTGAGCAGACACACCTGCAGGACATCTACCGTCTGGCTTGTTATATCGATTCCGTAAGGTTCTGGAAAGCCCAGATAGAAGAAATCTTCGTTGATAATAACCAAGAATATGCCCTGACACCGCGGGTAGGTTCTCATGCCATTATCCTGGGAGACATGGAAAACTATAAGGAAAAATTCCGAAAACTCTATCTGTTTTACACGCATGTGTTGAATAACAAAGGCTGGAACCGTTATACCACCATTAATCTCAACTTCAAAGATCAAATAGTATGCACGAAAAGAAATTAACAAAATCAAAAAGTAATATAAAAAACCGTATGACTATGGAAAAAAGACAACCGGTTGTAGCTGCCATTGATATTGGCACTACCAAAATTGTGTGTCTGGTTGGACGAAAAAACGAAACCGGCCAGATTGAGATTCTTGCCTTGAGTAAAGCCCCTTCTACGGGAGTGAAACGAGGGGTAGTCCTAAATATTGAAGAGACTGTCAATGCGCTGCAGAAAACCGTAGAAGAGGTTCAACTGAAATCATCCGTTATTTTTGAAGAGGTATATGTGGGGATTGCCGGACAGCATATACGCAGTATCCGGAACCGGGGGTACATCAACAGGGACAGTGACGAAGAAGAGATCAAAAAAAGAGATATCTTGCGCCTCATTGACGATATGAGTAAGATCCCCATAGATGTGGGAGAGGAGATCATCCATGTGTTACCGCAAAACTTTATCGTGGATAATGAAACGGGTGTAAAAAATCCGGTAGGCATGTCAGGGAGAAGGCTGGAAGCCAATTTTCACATTGTGATCGGGAAAGTAGCCTCAGCCAAGAATATCGAAAAATGTGTAAACAGAATTAACCTGAAGATCAAGGATCTTATTCTGGAACCTTTGGCTTCTTCTGCTGCTGTACTCACGGACGATGAAAAAGAGGCCGGAGTGGCACTGGTGGATATAGGCGGCGGTACAACGGATATTGCCGTGTATTATGATAACGTAATTCGTCATACTGCTGTAATCCCTTTCGGAGGTAACGTGATCACCAAGGATATCAAGGAGGGATGTGCAATCCTGAACCGTCATGCCGAGTTATTGAAGACACGCTATGGTTCGGCTTTGGGTGATTTTGCACCGGAAGACAAAGTGGTGACCATCCCGGGTATCAGTGGCCGGGAACCCAAGGAGATTTCTTTTAAAAGCCTGGCATACATTATCCAGTCGAGGATGGAAGAGATCATTGAGGCCGTGATGTATGAAATAGATAATTCGGGCGTAGCTGACAAACTGGCTGCCGGTATTGTCATTACCGGAGGAGGGGCAAAATTGAGACATCTGCCACAATTGATCAAATATAAAACGGGATATGACGTACGTATCGGCTATCCCAGCGAGCACCTTGGAGGAGAAATGGAAGATGAGATAAACCAGCCTATGTATGCTACTGCTGTGGGCCTGGTGCTGAAAGGCATGGAATACGACAACAATGTGACGATAAAACAAGAGAAAGAAGAAACTGTAAATGAAATGCAGGAATCATCTGCCGAAATATTGGAAGAAGAAGAGGATATCAGGGGTAAAAACAGAATCTTCGAGAGGGTTAAAACGGCATTGGAGGAGATGTTTTCAGAAAAAGGTACTGAAATGTAAAGAAATTAACCATTAAAAACATAACAAGATGAATGAAGGATTAATGGAATTCAATCTTCCCCCCGAGCGTTCGTCCATCATCAAGGTGCTGGGTGTTGGCGGGGGTGGCAGCAATGCCGTGAACTATATGTACCGTCAGGGTATACGGGATGTAAACTTTGTCATTTGCAATACGGATGCCCAGGCACTGAACAGCAGCCCTGTACCGGTTAAAATTCAGATTGGGGAGGCGATCACCGAAGGACGGGGTGCCGGCAGTAAACCGGAAATAGGCAAACAGGCTGCCGAAGAAAACCTGAATGACATTATGAATACCCTCGGGGATAATACAAAAATGGTCTTTGTTACCGCCGGCATGGGCGGTGGTACGGGCACAGGTGCTGCCCCGGTGATTGCCAGGGCCTGCAAAGAAAAAGGGATTCTGACGGTGGCTATCGTTACCATTCCCTTCCGGTTTGAGGGTCAAAAGAGAATCAATCAGGCCATTGAAGGCATTGATGAGTTGCGCCACTACGTGGACTCTCTGCTGGTGATTAATAATGAGAAACTGAGAGAAGTATACGGAGACCTAAAACTATCGGCTGCTTTCTCGAGAGCTGATAATATTTTGTCTCTGGCAGCCAAAGGGATTGCCGAGATCATCACCGTACATGGGTATATCAATGTCGACTTTGCCGATGTGGAGACCGTGGTGAGAGACAGCGGCGTTGCTATACTGGGGTCGGGTTCTTCTTCCGGTGAAGACAGAGCCCGCAAAGCCATCGAAGAAGCTTTGAACTCCCCGCTGCTGAACTCGAATGATATCACCGGAGCCAAAAGCATACTGCTGAATATCACCTCCGGGAAAAATGAGATCAGTATGGATGAGGTGGGAGAGATCACTGATTATGTCAACGCCAGTGCAGCAGATGATGCCTTGATCATATGGGGGACATGTACGGATGAAGCCATGGAAGATGAGGTGAATGTGACCATCATCGCAACCGGATTCCCGGCCAATAGTATTCCCGAGTTATATACCTATCATAAGAAAAAGAAAAGCATCCCGCTGGAAGGATCTTTTTTTGATAATCCGGAACTGGAAGTTACCGGCAAATCACGGAAGGGAAACACCTATAAACTGGATGAATTTAATGAAGCCCAGCAAACGCTCGAGTTTAATGTCTCGGATGCTTCCCATGAGCATCATACCTCGATCATTCCCCGTAAGAAAAGATCTTCAAAGGAGAATTCAGATGACAAGGATGCTAAAAGAATGGAAGAAATCAAAACCCGGCAAACCATATTACACGGTAATGATATGAATGTAATCCCCAAGGATGAAGAGATCCAGCGCCTGGAGGATGAACCGGCATATAAACGGAAAAAGGTTAAATTAGACGAAATGTTCACTCCTTCCGCAAAAAGAAAAATATCCAAATATTCCCTGATCGTGGATGAGGAGGAGAATGAAACCAAACTCAGTGATGAGAATCCTTATCTGAATGATAATGTAGATTAAAAAAGGCCGGGTGAACCGGCCTTTTTCCTATTAAAAGAATTTGGACCTTTCGTCTTTTATGTCTGCATGTTCCTTCAATGCGTTGTATGCTTCGTAGTTGGTTCTGGTCTGGAAGGTAGCCAGTAGCCGGGTTTTTACCTGACTGTAATCAGAAATGGAATCAGGCTCGCTCACGGAAGTGATATCCAGGACATATACGCCATTAAGACCTTTCACGGGATTCGTCAGACGGTTGGGAGGCCATACATAGGCTGCCGCATTGAGCGCAGGCTCAATCCCGGCTCCGGGAATAGTGAAAGAATTAAAAGTGATGTCGGAAGCTTCCCGTATGCGGGCGTTTATTTTTGAAGCCAGATCATCCAGCGTTTCGACATCTTTTATCTTTTCGTTGAAAGCCGCTACCAGTGCATCACCTTTCTTTTCCTTGGTAACCTGTAAACGAATGTCCTCTTCTACGTCGTTCAAAGGGGCGATCCCTTCTTTTTTAGCTTCGGTTACATACCCTATAACGAACCTGTCTCCCAGTTCAAAGACAGCCTGGTTGTTGACGCTCAGGATAATCTTGTCTTTATCGGTTTTAAAAGAAGCCCGGATAAAAGGTCTGGCGGATTCAAGGCCGGGAATGTTCTCATCATTCTTGCCTACTACGGCAACATGTTTTTCCAGATTATTTTTCTTGATACTTTCAATAAATTTCTCATATGTGTTATTGACACCCGCAAAGCGACTGGCTTGTGAATAGATTTGGTTGTAAGTGTCCGAACTGGGCTCAATACTCCTGACAATAAATCCCACTTCCACTTTCTTGATTTTTTTACTTTGATCCAGGATCTCTATGACATGATATCCGAAACGCGTTTCCACAACAAGCAGTTCATGTTTTTTACCGAAGAAACAAGCATCACTGAAAGGCTTCACCATCATCCCTTCCTTAAACCACCCCAGGTCTCCCCCCAGTTGAGCAGAGCCTTTATCATCGGACATGGTCCTGGCCAGCAGGCCAAAATTTGTTCCTTTTTCGAGGAGACTCTTGATGCTGTCGGCCTTTTGTTTGATGGATTCTTTTGACTTATTAGGATCAAAGGCAAGTAGAATATGCCGGGCATGGACCGAATCGGGCAGGTAATCGATGGCAGCCAGCTTGGCCAGCTTGAAAGCCCCTTTTTCTTTGTAAGGACCATAAACGAAACCGGGCCTGGCATGGAACATGATTTCGTTCAGGGTATCCGGAGTAAGTTCCCCATAGGCATAATGCCGGTCCTGATAAGGGACATCGGAGTTAAGGCTTACAAACTCGGGAACATTTTCTGCTGCTTCAAATTCCGGCTTGATCTTATTGATCCAGTCTTCTGCGAGTTTGATGTCTTTCGGAGAAGGAACGACATCAAAAGTTACATATTCGATTTTCCTTTCGGCTGTCTGTTTATAGTTTTTCTTATGCTTTTTATAGTAGGCTTTCAGATCATTCTTGTTTACGGTGACCGCTGTGTCGGGAATTACGTCGAAAAGCTGTGACACATATCTGAAACTGGCTTTCTTATTATCTTCCTGATAAGTCTCTCTGGCTTCAAAGTCTGTGGCGAAAAGCCCCTGTTTGATCAAATCCAGGTACTTGGTGATACGTCTTTCATTGTATATCTGTTTTTCCAGGAATAACCAGTATTTTTTCTGTTGCCCGGTTTCATCGTTTTCCATGTTTTTAAGAAAACGGATCAGGGCGGAACGATTAAAGACACCTGTGGTCTGGTCGGTAAATATCTGCCGTACAAAAGGATGAGGATTATCTCCCTGTACCAGGTCGAACAACTCGTCAGGACTGACATCCAGTCCCAGTTTTTTGTATTCGGGGGTCAGGATATTTTCCCGGATCATATCTTCCCATACTTGTTCCCTCACCTTCTTAGAGGTTGCCTCATCCATGTTGTTGTTCCCGGATATCTTGTAGATTTCCGTCAGGTTGGAGACCCTTCTGTTATAATCCATGATTGAGATGGATTTTCCGGCTACACGTGCAACTTCAAATTGTTTGTTTTTGTTGGAAAATATCGAATTGCTCCCGGTACCTGTGAAAATGATAAAAGATAACAGGGACAACCCGATAAGGGCTGCTACGATAATTCCAAATCTGTCTCTGATTTTCTGTAATGTTGCCATTTAAATATTTTTATAATGGATGCAATCTGATTTTCAGGCTGCAAATATAAAAATTTGCCGAATAATATTATGAAAAACCTTTAAATATATTGTAAGAGACAGGTGTGGTATTGGCCCGGAGTGAAAAAGCAGGACGATAAGACTACGGCATTCAGCTATCTTTTCTGTATTTTTTCAGTCTGACTAGCTCAACCCGTGTTTCCGTAGTTTTCAGGATTTGTATTTCAAAAGGTTTAATGATCAGTTTTTGATTGGGTTTCGGAAGATTTCCGTGATGGTATAAAATAAAACCCGCCAAGGTCTCATAATCATCCTTTTCAGGGATACCCAGATTGTATTTTTCATTGAGATAGTCTATTTCCAGGCGACCGGAAAAAATATATTCGTCTGCTCCTGTTTGTTTGTCAATAAGAGTTGAGGTATCATGCTCATCTTCTATTTCTCCGAAAATTTCTTCCAGGATATCCTCAATGGTGACGATCCCGGATGTGCCCCCGAATTCATCTACCACCAAAGCAATATTTTTTTTCTGTTCTACAAACAAGCTAAGCAATTTGTTGGCCGGCATGGATTCCGGGACAATGATCAGGGGATGCAACACCGTGTCAATATTTTCAGGATCCGTAAAAAAATCTTTGATATTGACGTACCCGATAATGTTATCGATAGATCCGTCATAGATCAGAAGTTTTGAATGGCCTGTCTCAATAAAAGTCTCCCGAATATGTTCGATGGAAGTGTTCTTAGCAAGCGCAATGATTTCGGTACGGGGGATCATGCATTCCCTGATCCTGACCTTCGAAAAGCCCAGCGCATTTTGAAAAATCCGGAGGCTGTGATCCTGTTCTTCCTGATCTGCCTTTTCCGTTTGGCTTTCATCCAAAAGCTCAATCAGATCTGATTTTCCGAAGATTTGGTTGACAGGTTTGTTAATATCTTTGACATGAAAAAAGAAACGCAGAATTCCGTTGGAGAGGAAGATGGTGAATTGGGCCACAGGATAGAAAAGATAATAAAAGAAAGCTACAGGAAGTGCAAAAAAATTCAGAAAATTGTTGGGAATAGTTCTGAAAAGAGTCTTGGGAATAAACTCGGCTACGATCAGGATAATACATGTGGAAATACTGGTTTGGATGATCAGGATCCAGCTCTCGGCATGTGCGAAGGAACGGACAAAAGGCTCCAGAACGATGGCCATGAATATACCGTAAATTACCAGGGCCGTATTGTTGCCAATCAGCATGGTGACAATATATTGTCCCGGATTTTCTGAAAAAAGAGAAAGTACCCTGGCCGGAAATCGATCCCGGTTTTTATCCAGTTCAAGCCGTAGCTTGTTGGAGGAGAGATAGGCGATTTCCATGCCTGAGAAAAAGGCTGAGAAAAGCAGGGTGACAAGGATGATAATATAGGTGCCGGACATTATTCCTCTTCCTTTCGGGTTGGCTTGGTTTGTTCGTTCTTTTTACGTAGTTTCACTCTGACGGTGAACATAAATACCGAGATAAGAACCATCAAAAGAAAGATAAGCGAGTTTTTAAGATCGTTTTGTGACCAGGCGCGAATACTCCCCAGCAGGGAGAAGAAACCAAGGAGCAACCATACATATTCCATCGCTTTCATTATTCAGAGGATATTTGGGGTTGTTGTTTGATGTTTGCAGAGTCCTTTTTTCCCTGATAGCTCCGGAGATACACCGTTCCTCTCACATGGTTTATATTCCAGTCATTAAAAGCCTGATCCGATTCAAAACCCTCACCGAAAATAATCTCATCAGGAGTGGTAATCCTGACAAATTTATCAGAGTAGATTCGTTTTTTCGTTACATCCCAGAACAGGATCTCAGCATCTAGTTTTTCCCCTGTGGAGTTTTTCGCGATTACACTGTCCCTGGCCTCCCACAGGTTTTTTTTCTGATAAAAAATAGCCTGGTTTGCCTGCAGCTGTGTTTCTATTTGTCCGCTATCGTCGTAAAAATCCACATGTATTCCTTTCGGAAAGATCATGACAGGATCCTCTTTTTCAGCAAAGTAGTTTACCAGCGGAGCTTTTATGATCATCTGTACCCGTCCCGTATCCATATAAATGGTGGTCAGGTTTTTAATGGTCTGCGAAGGCAGGGTGTCTGTCTGTGTCAGATTGTTGACAACGGTAATGTCATTTTTTGTACATGAGGAAAAGATGAAACTTCCTCCCGCAAACAGAAGGAAGATCATGTGAAAAAAAGGAAAAGGGTCCGGATGGACAGGATCTACTTCCGGATCCGGACTTTTGTTTTTTCGTTTATCCATCCCTTAAGCTCATACGTGTCTCCTTCCTTGAATCCGTAAAAGAATACGGTTTCATTGGGGGGGAAATGTTTTGAAAAAGAGTTTATAAACTCATTGGCCATACCTGCCAGGGAGGGATCTTTTCTTTTGGCAATATTGAACTGATCCACAGCAGCCCAGAAAACAGCCTGATGGGCCAGCTCGTCATCCCCGTAGTTTTTTGCATTAGCATAAATCCTCCCCAAGAGGATGTGAGGCAAGCCTGAGTTAGGATCGGTCTGAATAGCCAGTTCGCAATATTTCTTGGCTTCCGGCAGGTTGTTTTTGATACGGAAAGTGATATCTGCAATTTCCAGATAGAACTTGCTTTTTAAGGTGTTGTCATCCGCCAGCTGGATGGACTTTTTCAGGTATCCTATGGCAGCATCGAAGCTGCCGCGTTTTTTATAAATCTTTGCAATATCATAAGCGATTGCTGCTTTTGGCTCTATCTTGTTCAGGGCGACCATCGCCTTAAGATAAAGATCGGCATCTTCACACCCCGTGTTTTTTAACCAGAAAATATATTTTTTCAGAACATCCGGATTGTTTTTGTTTTCCTCGAATTGTGGGGAAAACAGAGAAATCAGTGACTCACAGGATGCAGCTCCGCTATTGGTAAGCATAGCGGAAATATCGTCCATGACAGCCTGAGTATCTTTGTCATTCGGGCTTTCATTTAATTTTCTTTCAATAATCTGTGACAACATGGCATAGTTGTTCACTACATCCTCACCGGTCAGTATATTTTCTTTGTACAGGGAAACTGTAATATGCATAAACGCTGCCAAAATAGGACCCTGAGCCTTATGCTGATTTAATTGTATGGATTTGTACAGATAATTGTAAGCCCTGTTCAGCGCTGCCGGATCATCCTTTTTGTATTTGAACAGTTTTATCCCTTTATAGCTAAGCACCCTCGCAGAATCTTCGGGCAGGATGGTCATGCGTTTGTCATAAACAGACATCAGGGTGTCCAGATAGGCGTCGGCCTTTTTTGTATCCTTGGCTTTCAGAGCATCTACCATAAAATGCTCATAGATGGTGGCGCCATGCTGAAGGGTAAATCTGGCATATTTTCTGTATTTGGAATTCTTGGCTAAAGTCTCCAGGCAGCTTCCGTTATACACCAGCCTCCAGAAAGGAAGCGCTTCGGAGTAATCGTGTTGCTTGTAATATTCATGATACAGGGAGTAATTCCTCAGGCAATTCATAATATCTGACTGTTGCCCCTGACCCTGTGCAGATCCCTGTGCCGGGATCATCATGAGAAATACACCTACAAGTATTACTGAGTTGATAAGTTTTTTCATGACATTGCATTTTAATGTTCTACTTATATTTTCTCTTGACAAACCAGAAACTGTTTATCGATATCCCAAAGTTAATAATATTATATTGTTCTTTAACATAATTTTGTTCAATTGATCCTCTCCAGCCACTCTCCCACGCTATATTCAGGGTCGTTCTGCTAAGAGGGATCGGGAAACCTACCCCAAAACTTATGCCAAAGTCTTTTACTAGATTGTTATTTACCTCATAATATGTGTTTCCGTAATGTCCGCCCAGGCGGTAATGCATTATCTTCCAGTATCTCCGGAAATCTCTGGGATTGGGAGTGAATTGTATTCCGGAGCGAACATAATGAGAAGGGGTTAGCTTGTCATGGCTGTAGGGAAGTTTTGATTTTGACCAGTTCTGATAATTATAATCGATGCCAAACAACCATTTTTCGTTGGTAAAGGTGAATCCCAGGCCGACATAAAACGGAAGGGACAGCTTCTGATTGAATGCCTGCAGATAACGGATGGTGTCGTTATAAGTTTTCCCTGCCGACGTGACCGCGATTGAATAATCCAGTTGTTCCACCGAATAATTGATCTTTTTGTTGTTCCCGCTCACCAGACCGACAACCAGTTGGTTATTCTCCCCGACCCTCGTGGAATATTGCAAACCAAGGTCATAGTTGAAGTCGCTGACAATGATCCTTCTTTCAATCCGGGTATTGTAAATGCCAGGGTTATCAAGGAAATTCAAGGTATGGGTTTTTTTTATTTCTCCGAAAAGATAATCAAAGTTAAACCCGACGGATAAATGATCGAATAACTCCAGGGATGCTCCTGCAAAAAAACGGGAGACACCTCCCTCTCCCTGAAAAAGATATTCCAACTTTCCCACATCGGGGTTGTACAGAGGATCATCCGATAAAACTTTTTCACTGATCGTATAGCCGGTATAACTATAAGGAACAAAACCAAAGGCAACGCCCAGATGCCTGGTAACAGGAAAGCTGAAGATCAGATGATTGAGGTTTAGATCGTAACTTTTTGCAGATGAATTCTGACCGGAAAGAAAACTTCCTCTTCCCTGGGTGCCGAAATTAAAAACAAAAGACATACTGTCACGCGTGGAATAGGAAGCCGGATTGCTATAATTGATGTTTCCTTTTTTGCGCATCCCGATTGTGAGCCCACCCAGGGCACTGTTTATGGGAATTCCGGTGCGTGGCAGATCACCGATCCCTTTCAGGGAAAAAGGCGAATTAAAGGTCGTTTGTGCATTGCCCGTCACGGATAAAAGTGCGAGCAGAACAATCAAAACGTGAATATGTCTGTTTCTATACATTAAATGTCAGTATTCGGTTGAGACCAAAAGCGGTTAATTCCGGGAGCACAAAGATGCTATTTTTTAACTTTTTATCAAAAAAAAAGGCGTCACCGCCGGTAATAATGATTTGCAGGTCATTGTACGCTTTGCCGAAAAGATCGATCATCCCATCCACTTCGGCAATCACACCTGCTTCAACCCCGGCAACGATGGCTTCTTCCGTAGTTCTTCCTGTCAGGGGAAAAGTGTCTTTCAGGGTTATTCTTGGCAATTTGTCAGTAAAAGTGGCCAGTGCCCTGAATCGCATATCTACCCCGGGGGAGATATTTCCCCCCTCAAACACACCGGTGGCGGTAACCAGATCGTAGGTGATGGCTGTGCCTGCGTCAATCACCAGCACATTTTTCCCGGGGTATCGGGCATGGGCTTCCACAACCCCGGCAATCCGGTCATAACCTAATGTTTCCGGGGTGCGATACCGGTTTTTTATAGGCAGCGGCGTGTCGCCATCCAGTACAATGTAACGGGTAAGACGCTGATTTAGAAAGCTGGAAAGGGAAGGATCCACTGCTCGCGTGGACACAGCAATGCTGTATTGTGTTTCGGGATACTTTTCCAACAGTTCTCTCGCCAAAGAAACCACCTCGCCGGATGATTCTTCTTTATGCATGATCTGCTCTCCCTCGAACAAATACCCTTTTATCCGGCTGTTCCCTATATCCAATATAAGATTCATAAATTTTTCTATGCTGTTATAACTGCGAAATTAATAGATTATTTTACTGATCCAATGTTGTTTAAGTTTTTTTAACAGATATTTCAAGAACGTAATCCTACGATTAGGTGCAATCGTAGAATGACCTTGCTTCACATTCTATCTATATTCTTCATCATATCGGAATATGAACAAAAAGAAACCCAATTTCATTTTTATTACTTTTGTCGGAAAGAGAGAAAAATGCAGATCTATAAATTCGGAGGATCGGTATTGCAGGAGGCTTACGGTATACACCGGATGGCTGAGGCATTGCAACAAGCGGGCAGACCTTTGGTTGTTGTGGTCTCTGCATTTGGTAAGACCACCAATGCCCTGGAAGAATTGGCAAACCTCTCTGTCTTGGAAAACAGACAAGAGGAGATCTTCCGGAAAACAGAGAAATTGAATGAGTATCATGTTGGGATTCTTACAACTTTATGGGGAAATGCCGGGGTTCATGTTCCCGGATACAATAGGCTGGAAAATCTTTTTTCCGAGTTGACACAGTTATTGACAACAGGACCGGGTTCGTCTTTCGATTCGTGGCATGACCTTATCGTTTCATTCGGAGAACGTTTATCCTCTTCGGTTGTTTATTCGTATCTGAAGAAAAAGTTTCCGGATATCGTTTACAGGGATATCAGGGAGATCATTGTTACCGATAGCCGGTTTGGGAGTGCAGGGGTGCTCTGGGAAGAAACCGTCCGCAGGGTGAGACAGGCTTTTTCAGCTTCGGAAAACCTGTTTCTTACGCAGGGATATATTGCCGGAACGCCGAATAAGGAAACCACAACCCTGGGCCGGGAAGGATCGGATTTTACGGCAGCTATTCTGGGCAGTATCCTGGATGCTGAAAAAGTGATTTTGTGGAAGGATGTGCCGGGCGTGATGAATGCCGATCCGAAAATATGTACGGATGCCGTGCGTCTGCCCGGAATTTCATATCAGGAGGCGGCCGAAATGGCTTTCTACGGGGCCAAGGTGATCCATCCTAAAACCATCAAACCCCTGCAAAACAAACATATCCCCCTGGTGGTTCGGGGTCTTGAATATCCGGATAATATGGGCACCACCATCTGGGACTTCGAAGAGATGGAAAGACACGTGCCCGTGTATATCCGGAAAAAAAGACAGATCCTGCTCTCGGTGTTCCCCCGGGACTATTCCTTTGTGCTGAACCGCCACCTGGAAGATCTTTTCGGACAATTTAAACAATGGGTGTTCAACATATCTCTTGTGCAGATCTCGGCGATAAGTGTCTCTTTCTGCATTGACGACCCCGGCGTGCTTTTTATGGAGCGGGTGCGTAAACTTCAGGACGATTATGAGGTGTACTTCAACCGCGACGCCGAACTGCTTACCTTTCGTCACTATACAGAAAAAACGATCAACGAAAAGTTGCAAAGTTGCCTCATTCTTGTTTCACAACGCACCCGGCTGACCGCCCAATATGTCGTTAAGCGGGTTGCCGGAGAATGATTATCTTTGTAAATGGAATCACCAAGCAAATGGAAGTACTTCTCGAAAAAACCGGGATCAGTCTGAATGCAGGATGGTTTATCCCTCTGGGATTTCTGCTTGCTTTCGGGCTTACCTATATCTCTATACCAACTATCCTGAAGGTTGCCAGGGCCAAAGGACTGTACGACCGACCCAACAAACGCTCTTCCCACAAGGAAAATATCCCGACCCTAGGAGGAGTGGCTGTCTTTATCGGATTTGCCATAACGGCAGCCCTTTTAGCGGGGGATAGCCTGACCAGGGAATTGCTTTATATTTTTACCGGCCTGATCATCCTCTTCTTTATCGGTATCAAAGATGATATCCTGGTCATTGACCCGGTGAAAAAACTGATTGGCCAAATCATTGCAGCCGCCGTGGTGGTTGTGCTGGGAGATGTCAGGATGACAAGCTTTTATGGCTTTCTGGGAATACACCAGATTGGATATGTTTCCGGAGTCCTTTTTACCTTATTCGTTTTTGTGGTGGTTACCAACGGGCTGAATCTGATTGACGGCATTGACGGGCTGGCCTCCGGCGTGGCTGCCCTGGCTTCACTGGTTTTCGGGATATGGTTTTTTGCTGCCGGACAGGTGTATTATGCAGTGGTCAGTTTGTCTTTGACTGGCAGCCTCATTGCTTTTCTCCGGTTTAATCTGTCACACGGAAAACATAAAATCTTCCTGGGAGATACCGGCTCTCTGATATTGGGCATGATGTTGAGCGTTCTGGCCGTGCGTTTTATGGAGTGTGACATGAACGCCCCGGAACAGGTACAGATCTCCTCTGTGGCCGTGATGGCCTTTACCATCCTGATCGTTCCGCTGACAGATACGCTGCATGTTTTTATTCTGCGGGCCCTGAGAGGCCGTTCCCCCTTCGAAGCAGGACGCTGGCATCTGCATCACCGGCTGCTGGAACTGGGCCTTTCTCATATGCACACTACCTTCATATTACTTTCTCTGAATATCCTGTTTATCCTGCTTGCCTGGTGGCTGCAAGACCTCGGAGACCTGCCCCTGCTGGCCATTATCCTGGGACTGGCTCTCCTGTTGATTTTATCATCTTATGCCTTGATATGGCTGAGAAGACACCATCGCCATTTCCCTTTCGGAAAAAAAGCTTTTGATACCTGAGGATGTTAACTAAAATTTCTCTCTTCTCTCTCTGCAATAACACACTGACCCCTAATCTCTGAATCCTGTACGCTCAACCCTGATCTCTGGCTACGTAGGGGCCTACGTAGGTAAACTTTGACAAACTACGTAAATACAATGCTTACAGAGGGGATGCAATAAAAACCAAGGGAAATTCTATTCCTTTTACTTTCGAATACTCTATTTTATTGCCGGCCTGTTAAAATAGATATTTTTCGAGGTGGCGCTGAGGGGTACCCCGAGGATGATGCGAACTTCCGGATCAAACAATCCCAGATCCCTGGCTGCCTGCCCGACAGTGTACATAATGCGGTTGTCTACCCGGTGATCCATGGCTACACTGACGGCCGAGCCGATGGCAATACCCAGATCAATATTGTTAAAAGCACAAGGATTGTCGGAGTGGTGATTCTTTTCCGCGCAATCCGCAAAGCCGCACCATCCGCAGTAGGGGAGATCCAGTGTTTTGATGCGGGTGCCGAAAAGGATGAGCACCTCCGACCGGCGGATGTCGTTAGCATCGCGCCCGAAAAAATAGGCATTTGTTTTTTCTCCCAGCTCTTCCATCTTTTGAGCCAGCTTTTCCAGATCATCTCCTTCCACCAGGAGAAACACAAGATTGTTACGACCTCTTGCTTTTGGGGCAGTACGGGCAGCAGTTATCATTTTATCCGCCACATCCCGCAGATTACGGGATATGATTTCCTGCTCAGTGTAAATAGCCATAGTTACCGTGTATTAAGGTTAATCTTGAATGCCGGACGGTATCCCCGTACCTGACCGCTGTCATTGTATATTTCATAACCGAGGACCATCGAATGCACCTGTTTCTGCATGGTCAGGCTGGTTGTGTCCAGATACCAGTCTTCCGTGAACTGGATCTTAGCGATACGGT
Organism: Bacteroidales bacterium; assembly: GCA_021157415.1. GTDB lineage: Bacteria > Bacteroidota > Bacteroidia > Bacteroidales > VadinHA17 > DRPN01. Next base: position 38,912 of record JAGGWN010000085.1, read on the forward strand.
TTCGTATTTTGAGAATTTCCTTTTCCAGTGCCCGGACCTTTTTGACACTGAGCTTTTTGTCGGTTGCATAATCAATGGCTTTGAGTTTGCCGTCATAAATGGATTGGAAAA
>JAGGWN010000004.1 GCA_021157415.1 Bacteroidales bacterium
CTTCAACCCTTCAACCCTTCAACTCTTCAACCCTTCAACCCTTCAACTCTTCAACCCTTCAACCCTTCAACTCTTCAACCCTTCAACTCTTCAACTCTTCAACTCTTCAACTCTCCCCATCCTATATACAATCCATTACATGCTTCCCGCACTTTCTGCAGTTTCCCTTTGCGTCCAGGCCTGTTATTTCGGTGTAATAACCACTGCGTTTGATGAGTGTATTGCCACATTGCGGGCACACTGTATCCAGACCGGTTTCAAGGGTTGCGACATTTCCAAGGTAAACATAGGATAATCTTTCTGTAGCGATCCGGTAGAAACGCTTCAGGGTTTCGGTCGGGGTAGGAGGGTTGTGCAGCTTCCAGGCAGGGAAATATCTTGAAATGTGCAGTATAGATTCTGTGCCGAATTCATCTGCAATCCACCCGATCATCTTTTTGAATTCATCTTCCTGGTCATTCAGTCCCGGAATGACCAGATTGGTAATCTCCAGGTGTTTATTATGAGCACGGATGGTCTTCAGAGTTTCCAGTACCGGATGCAGTTTTGATTTGGTATATTTTTTATAAAAAGATTCACTGAATGCCTTCAGGTCTATACTGAAAGCATCCATGAGGGGCATGATCTTTTCCAGGGGTTCCCTGTGGACATATCCGTTGGATACCATTACATTCTTCAATCCTCTTTCATGAGTCAGTCTGGCAGTGTCATAGACATATTCATACCATATGACCGGTTCGTTATAGGTATAGGCAATGCCGATATTGTCAGTGATCTGCAACGCCTTTTTTACCGCGTCGTCCGGCGACAGCGTATAAAGGGAAAGTTCGTCCACGGTAAACTGGGATATCTCCCAGTTCTGGCAAAAGACACAGTGCAGGTTACAACCTGCGGTTCCCAGGGAGAGAATAGGTTTGCCGGGATAAAAATGGTAAAGAGGCTTTTTTTCTATGGGGTCGGTATGCGCGGCAGATACCAGTCCGTAGTTTTCGGCAATCAGGGTACCGTTGATGTTTTTACGTACCTTGCAGGCGCCTCTCAGGCCCTCGGGAATGATGCAATTGTCAGGACAAAGCTGACATTGCACCTTCCGATCGTCTTTTTTCTGATAAAACCTTGCTTCCATATTGTTTGGGAATTTAAGGGTTTTTCATTCCAGTTTCAAGCGTAGTTCCTCGATACTTTCTTTAGAACCGACGACGGTCAGCACATCTCCGAGCCGCAAACGGGTAAAGCCGGTGGAGATGATCGTCTGTCCGCGACGGCGGGTGGCAAGCACCAGGATATCGGCAGGCAGGTCGAGATGACGGAGCGAAACACCGTGCAGGCTTTTGTTCCGCAGCACAATGTCGGCCGTATCCTGATCCGGTTCGTGTCCCAGCAGAAGCGAGGTGGCATTGGGAGCCCTTACCATATGGTCCAGCAGGCTGATGATGGCGGTAGAGGGATCTACAATCAATGCCCCCAACTGATGAAAGCGATCGAAGTTTTTACGGTCATTGAGCCGGACAATGAGATTGGGGGTTCCGAAATGTTCATAGGCCATTTCACAGATCCTGTAATTTTCTTCATCCGTTTTCATGGCCACAATCGTTTCTGTTTTGTCAATGCCCATCGTTTTCAGACTGTCCTTTGTTATATCACGTTCATGCAAAATCGTCACATTTTTTATCTTCGGATCCTTAACTGTTTCCTGGTCGGTAATCAGTTTTACCGCCCAATTTTGTACTGACAATTGTTGTGCCAAAGCGACCGATTGTGCTTCGAAACCAAAAATGACAGCTTCATGGTCTTCCGTAACCTGACCATGGGCTTTCACATGATGTTCTCCCGCAAGTTGCAGAGCCCATTTGAAAAAAGGAGGGCCGAGGAGCTGATTCAGGATGATAGTGCCGATCAGGATGGTTCCGAATTCATAACTCCAGACATGTCCTTCCCCCATGATTACCGTGATAAGACCCAGACTGACCCCGGCCTGTGTTACGAAAGGCATCCACATGATTTTTCTGTACTTGGGTGGATCTCCGGAAAGGGCCGAACCTACCCATGAGCCTGCTATAAGCAGCAGAATACGCAGAAAAAAAAGAAGCAACGCAAGGGTCCATACCTTCAGTAAAATATGCCATGATATGGAAGCCCCTATGAAAGTGAAAAACGCCGCATACACAAAAGGCATAGCCTGTTCGAGCATGGTGTTGAATTCGCGGCGATACCTGGTGTAGTTGGACAGATAGAAGCTGGCGATGATATTTACCAGCAGGGGTTCAATGTAAAAATCCAGCCCCAGGTTTTCCCTGGAATATTTCCGTAAGAACTGGGATAAGAGGTACACTAAAAAACCGGCTGTCAGGATGAACAGGGTCCTTATGCCCATCGCCGTTCTAAGCCGGATCAGTCCTGAGAGCACTCTGCCGAGCAGGATTCCGAGAACGAGGGAAACCGCAAGCTCGCCCAGTAAAATAACGATGATAAAAAGATTGAAATGTTCATCGTTGAGCAACACTTCCGCAAAGGAAAAAACCAGGGCGAACAGGATAATACTGAAAACATCAATAATGATGGTTACCCCCAGAGAGGTTTGCGTAAAAGGACCGCGTGCCCTCATCTCATTGATAACGGCGATGGTGGAGGCCGGCGACCTGGCGACCGAGATCACTCCGGTGAGCAAGGAAATAACCAGCCTGACCTCGAAAGGAAAAGATCTGGTAAATGGAATGAATTTCGAAAGCATCAGGAAGATGAGGGAGCCCAGTCCGAAAATGACTGCCACCTGACTGACGGATATATGAATAATACTCCGTCTCCGCTCCCTGAATTCACTGATATGTAACTCGGCTCCTGCAGCAAAAGCAATGAAAACCAATGCAATCTCATTGATAAAATCCAGTTTCTCCAATGCGTCTTCCCGGATAAATCCGAACACATCCGGCCCTATAACAATCCCCATCACGATCAATCCTGTGATCAGGGGCAGCTTGATCCTGGCAAATAATCCTGCCAGTCTGTTGGAAGATATAAGCAGAAATAAAAACGCTGCCGTGAGAAATATTATTTCAAAGGTGTTATGCATAAGAAATCTTCCCTGTAATTTCAATAATAACCAGTTCAAGTCTGGCCGGAGACTTTCCGAGCTAAAGATAGGATTTTTCATCCGGATTGCGTAATGCTTATTTTAATCCGCCATAGCGGAACGCGAAGCCGGTAAAACCCCAATGTTCGCCGGTCAGCTCCCCCGGCGGAGCACATTTTTGCCTTGTGTTTCATAAAAAGCACATTTTTGTGCCGCATCATTTTTTTTAAAAATAATTATGCAGGATTTATTTTTTTATATAAGTTTAAATCCTTTTAGGTGTAAAAAGTGTTGCTGTTGAAGAGGTTAGTGTTAATGTGTTGATAACTAAAAAGATAAGATTGGTATGAGTAGGTATGGATTGGTTGTCCTGATTGTTTTTTCTTTGGGAGGTTTGATTATTCTGAATGATTGTGTGCATAAAAAACAGGAAAAAAAGGCCGAACAGTCGGTTGCTTCGGATGAAGTAATGACACAAAAAGTCAAAATCTTCAATGCACTGACCGCAGAAGAACAAAAAGAAGGTTGGGAACTTTTGTTCAACGGGAAAAACCTGGACGGATGGAGAGGGTTCCGTATGGATTCTGTTCCCGATAGCTGGACAGCAGAAGATCATTGCCTGGTCTGCCTGGGAAAAGAAAGTGACAAAAGTAGGGATATCATAACCCAAAGGGAATTTGAAAATTTTGATCTGAAATTGGAGTGGAAGATATCTCCGGCCGGTAACAGTGGTATTTTTTATCATGTGGTAGAAGACCATTATCCTGCCCCGTATGTCACCGGCCCGGAATACCAGTTAATCGATGACCTGGGGTGGCCGGGCAAACTCGAAGACTGGCAGACAACAGGAGCCAACTATGCCATGGATCCTCCCGTGAATGCAAAGATCAAACCGGCGTTAACATGGAATTCGGCCGAAATCGTAGTCAATGGTTCCCATGTGATTCATTACCTCAACGGTTCCAAAGTTATGGAGTATGATCTATGGACGGATGCATGGAAAGAAAAGATAAAGAAGTGCAAATGGAAAGATTATCCGGGATATGGCCTGGCCCCAAAAGGCCACATTGGCCTTCAGGATCACGGAGGTAAGATTTGGTTTAGAAATATCAGGATCAAAGTGCTTGAATAATTGGCGGGGTGTCTGGGAAAAAATATAAAGAAACCGTTCTGAGGTTCTCCTTTCTTCATTCAAGGTCTGGAAAAATATTGAATAAGTTTTAATTTCATAACCGTTTTAAAAATAATACAGTAATGAAACACAAATCTCTTATCACAGCTGTGTCTGCATGGGTCTTTTTCCTGATGTTGACCGTGCAAACCGGTATCGCCCAGACTGTTTCCGTGCAAAAACCTTCAGACTATTTCGGGTTTGTCCCCGGTGCGGACAGAATGCTTATGGATTATGAACAGTTGATCGGTTATTTGCAAAAGTTGGATGCCGCCTCTCCCAGGTTAAAAATGGTGGAGATCGGAAAATCTCCCATGGGAAAACCTATGTATATTGCTTTCTTTTCTTCGGAAACCAATATCAATAATCTGGATCGTTTAAAAGAGATCAACAGGGAGCTGGCCCTGAACCCGGATCTTTCCAAAGAAAAACAGCAAAAACTGGTAAGAGAAGGAAAGGTGTTTTTTATTGCAACTCTATCAATGCATAGCAGTGAGGTGGGTCCTTCGCAGGCAGCCCCATTGATTGCATATGAACTGGTTACAACCCAAAATCCTGAAGTTCTCGGTTGGATGGATAATGTGGTATATATGATGGTGCCTTGTCACAATCCCGACGGGATGGACTTTATAGTCGAAAATTACAGAAAGTACAAAGGGACTAAATACGAAGGAGCGTCTCTTCCCAGGGTATATCACAAATACGTAGGACATGACAACAACCGTGATTTTGTGATTCTTTCGCAGGAAGACACGAAAAATATTCAGCATATTTTTACCCAGACCTGGTTTCCGCAGGTTATGGTGGAGAAGCACCAGATGGGATCTACCGGTCCGCGTTATTTTGTACCCCCCAACTCCGATCCTATTGCAGAAAACATTGATGCTGCTATGTGGACCTGGACCGGCATTTTCGGACAGAACATGATCAATGATATGACCCAGGCCGGACTGGCAGGTGTCTCCCAGCATTATGCCTTTGACAATTACTGGCCCGGATCGACGGAAACCTGTATCTGGCAGAACGTGATTGCTTTTTTGACCGAATGTGCCAGTGCGCATTATGCTACCCCCATATATGTCGAACCCAGTGAGCTTGCGGTACGGGGAAAAGGTCTTTCTGAATACAAGAAAAGTATCAACATGCCCTTACCCTGGAAAGGGGGCTGGTGGCGCCTGGGTGATATCGTGCAATATGAGATTACCTCTACCAGGTCCATCCTGAAAACAGCTTCCCTTTATCATGATAAAATCCTGAAGTTCAGGAATGATCTTTGCCGGAAGAATGTGAATCTGGGGAAAACCACGCCTCCTTATTATTATATTATGCCGGTTATGCCAGGACAGCAGCATGATGAGAGTGAATTGGTAAACCTGGTGAATCTGCTTGGCGAACAAGGGGTTTCCGTCTATAAAATGAACAAGGATTATGTTCTTGACGGACAGGTGTATCATGCAGGCGATCTGGTGGTGCCTTTGGCACAACCTTTCCGTGCGTTCATCAAGGAAGTGATGGAAAAACAACACTTTCCCGTCCGGCACTATACCCCCGGAGGCAAAATCATCAAACCCTATGATATCACCACCTGGTCGTTGCCGTTGGAAAGGCAGATAACCTGTATGGAGATAGATAAACGCGATAAGACCCTGGAGGCAGACCTGAGTCCCGTTAAGCAACCCTTTACTTTGCTGGTACAACCTCTGAAAGGAACCACAGCGGAAATTTTTCCAGTATCCTATAATGAAAGTTTCAAGGCAGCGTTCCTGGCTGCCGGTCAGGGATTGACCGTTGAACGCCTGAAAAAAAAGGTTACACTGGAAGGACATACCCTGGCAGCAGGATCTTTTGTGATCTCCGGAGATAACGAAAAAGGATGGGATCTCCTGGACCGGGAGATAAAATTTCAACCCATTGCGGTGCCTGACAAATCCTCGTTGTCTGTTGAACCCTTCCATGCGCCCCGTATCGCTTTGATTGAGACGTATTACAGCGATATGGATGCCGGCTGGACACGGTACATTTTTGATACCTATCATATTCATTATACTGTGATACATCCGGACAAGATCCCTTCGACTGATCTTAATAATTATGACGTGATCGTTTTTCCCAGTTCATCCAAAGAAGTGTTGTTAAATGGCTCCAGCGGGTCGGGTAGTGGTTATTACATGGCAAGTTATGCCCCTGAATATTCGAAGGGCATGGGAAAGGACGGACTGAAAAAGCTGATGTCTTTTGTGGATAAGGGGGGGGTGATTGTCTCCTGGGAAGGTTCCACCGGATTATTCGAAGGGAACCTCAGCATTAACCATAAAAAGGGAAAAAAGGATGTTGTGACCGAGAAATTTCGTCTTCCGTTCCGAAATATCTCAAAAAATCTGCAGGAAAAAGGATTGTACGTGCCTGGTTCCCTGATCCGGGTTAGCTTACTGAAGGATTCTCCTCTGACATACGGATTGCCACACAGTATCGGTGTTTTTTCACGGGGATGGCCTGTTTTTGCCACCTCTGTGCCTTATTTCGATATGGATCGCAGGGTGATCGGCTGGTATCCGGAAGAAAATATTCTGATGAGCGGATATGCAGAACACCCGGAGCTGCTGGCCAATCAACCGGCAGTGGTGTGGCTGAAAAAAGGGAAAGGACAGTTAGTGTTGATGGGTTTTTGTCCCCAGTTCAGAGCTTCTACACAGGCATCCTATAAACTTCTTTTCAATGCATTACTGCTTCCCCCGTTAAAATAAAAATCTCGGATGTCTTTTTAAAATATTGTATATTGTATGAGATTATAACAAATTTTAGCAGGTTTTATATAAAGATATTTTATACTTTTGGCAAAATTTTAGTTTTATGAAAAAAACATGTGATTATACCATTGGGCAAACCACTTTTCTGGTTACGTTACGGACATTGATTGGTTGGCATTTCCTGTATGAGGGAATGGTGAAAGTCACCAATCCCGACTGGTCCTCTGCGGGCTACTTGCTGGACTCCAGAGGTTTTTTGAGCGGATTCTTTCATTCCTTAACATATAAAGCTTCCGTTCTACATACCGTTGATTTTTTGAATGAATGGGGATTGATCCTGATTGGTCTGGGATTGATACTGGGTTTGTTTACACGGTTTTCCACCTTTGCGGGGATGCTATTACTGGCCTTGTATTATCTGTCACATCCGCCGTTTCCCGGACTATCCTTTTCGGTGCCTTCCGAGGGTAGTTACTTGATTGTCAGCAAGACGCTGATTGAATTGGCTGCTTTGCTGGTTTTATATGTATTTCCCACCCGCATTGGTCTGGATGCGGTTTTTCAGGTATTGTGGAAATCTCGTAAAAATGCCGTCAAATAAATAATAATATGAATGAGAAAGATAAAAACATGAGTACAGGGGAAGAACGCAAAAAAGAAACTCCCCCGGAAGAAAAACCGATAAATACGGATAAAAAGGTAAAGCGCAGAGTCGTTCTGAAGGGGTTGGCAACGGTGCCGGTGCTTGGGGTGTTTGCCTGGGGATATTATAAGAAACGCCACATGGACAGGGTGCTGAAGCAGGTGATCCGGGATGAACTGGGGATGGAGTATGCACCACCGGTAATGTCAACGGCCCCTGCTTCCGGAAGACAATTGCGCCTGGGAGTGATCGGCTATGGTCACCGGGGGCCTCAACTTATGAAGGCTGCGGGCTTTGTCCATCCTTCCTGGATAGACAGTGCACGTACTGCTGCTGAAAAAAATCCCATGGATAAGCGCTACCAGGAATTTATGGAACAGGATGACCTGAATATTGTAATCAACGGTATTTGCGATGTATTTGACATTCATGCCGGAGAGCAAATGGCTGCTGCTGCCAACCTGAAACGACTGGGCAGTGAAGGGAAACCCGCTTATCCTGTTAAAAGATACCGTACGTATAAAGCATTGATGGCTGCCGACGATATTGATGCCGTGGTCATTGCTGCACCGGATCACTGGCATGTGCCGATGACTATCGAAGCTGCCAGGAACGGAAAACATGTATATTGTGAGAAACCGATGACCTGGACCGTACCGGAAACTTACAAGGTCAGGGATGAGGTGAAGAAAAGCGGAATCGTTTTTCAACTGGGCCACCAGGGCCGGCAGACGGAAAGTTACATCAAAGCCAAGGAAGCCGTGGAGAAAAACCTGCTGGGTAAGATCAACCTGATTGAGGTTACTACCAACAGAAACAGCCCCAACGGTGCCTGGGTGTATGCCATCCATCCTAAGGCTTCTCCTAAAAATATCGACTGGAAACAGTTTATTGGCCAGGCACCCTGGCACGATTTTGACCTGAAAAGATTCTTCCGCTGGCGGTGCTGGTGGGATTACAGCACCGGCTTGTCCGGTGATTTGTTTACCCATGAGTACGATGCCATGAATCAAATCCTGGGCCTGGGCATCCCTCAGTATGCCAGTGGTTCGGGAGGAATATACTATTTCAAGGACGGTCGTACCGTGCCCGATGTGCAACAAGAGGTTTTTGAATTTCCCGACCGTAATCTCAGCCTGCTTTATAGTGCTACCCTTGCGAGTGACAAAGACAGGGGAAAAGTGATCATGGGGCATGATGGCTGGATGGAAGTGGGTAGTACGCTGAACATCTATGCCGACCGTGAGTCAGACAGATACAGAGATTTGATCAGGAATGGTAAGATAGATCCGTCTTTGCCTATATTTTCCTATTCTCCCGGCAGGAAGAATTTGGATGCTGTCACTACTGCAACGGAGAAATATTTTGCAGGGCGGGGGCTTTTATATACATACCGTGGGGGCAAAAGAGTGGATACCACCCACTTGCATATTAAAGAATGGCTGGAAGCCATCCGCAAAGGAACACAACCCAGTTGCAACATAAACAGAGGCTTCGAGGAAGCCATCACCAACCATATGGGTGTGATTGCCCTGCGCGAAGGTAGAAGAGTGGAGTGGGATCCTGATAAGGAAGTCATTGTATAAAAAATCCCGGCACTGCCGGGATTTTTTTTTATCGTCTATTGGATTTAGATACGGGGACCCGTTTTCAGAATATTTTGGGAAACATGCTCTTCATATTCCCTGAAATTTTCCCGGAATAAACGGGCCAGTTTTTTGGCCTGTTCATCATAAGCGTTTTTATCTTGCCAGGTATTTTTGGGCATCAGAATCTCTGACGGGACGCCAGGACAGGAAGTAGGCACTGCCAGTCCGAAGACCGGATCTGTCTCATAGGTTACTTGTTCCAGTTTTCCCTCCAGGGCGCTGTTCAGCAATGTACGGGTGTATTTGATAGAGATGCGTTTGCCTACGCCGAAAGGTCCTCCGATCCATCCGGTATTAACCAGCCATACGGAGGCATGGTGATGGTTGATTTTGTCGCCCAGTAGTTCTGCATAGACCGTCGGATGTTGCGGCATGAAAGGCGCTCCGAAGCAACTACTGAAGGTTGCCTGGGGCTCTGTGATTCCTCGCTCGGTACCGGCCACTTTTGCCGTGTATCCCAACAAGAACTGGTACATCGCCTGCTCAGGCGTCAGGCGTGAGATAGGAGGCAATACCCCGAAAGCATCTGCCGTCAGAAAAATCACATTTTTCGGATGTCCTCCCATTCCTTCCGGCACGATATGTTCAAGATGAGTGATGGGATACGAAGCCCGTGTGTTTTCCGTTAAGGAAGCATCGTTGAGATCTACACGACGTGTATAAGGATCGATGGCCACATTTTCAAGAATAGTACCGAAACGCCGGGTGGTTTTATAAATCTCAGGTTCTGCCTCCGGGGACAACCGGATTACCTTGGCATAGCATCCCCCCTCAAAATTAAATACTCCCTTTTCACTCCAGCCGTGTTCATCATCTCCGATAAGCCGGCGGTTCGGATCGGCCGAAAGAGTGGTCTTACCCGTACCCGAAAGACCGAAAAACAAAGCGGTGTCACCACTTGACCCTATGTTGGCACTGCAATGCATCGGAAGAACATCTTCAAAAGGAAGGACAAAATTCATCAGGGTAAAGGCCGACTTCTTGATCTCCCCGGCGTAGCTGGTACCTCCGATCAAGACCATCTTTTTGGCCAGATGTAAAAGGATAAAGGCTTCGGAGTGGGTCCCGTCAATTTCGGGGATCGCTTTGAACCCCGGCAATACAACAATGGTGTATTCGGGAATGTGATTTTTCAACTCATCAAAATCCAGGATACGGTTGAACATGTTCCTGGCAAAAAGGGATTGCCAGGCGTATTCGGTGATGATACGCAGGGGGATTTTATATTCTGGATCAGTGCCTATATTGTTGTCCTGGATAAAAACATCCTTCCCCTGCAGGTATGCCTGCATCCTGTGCCACAGATCCTCGAATTTTTCCGGATCAAAAGGGCGGTTTACTTCCCCCCAGGAAATATTCTTTTCCGTGGAAGGTTCTTTTACAATGAATTTATCATTGGGTGACCGGCCGGTGTATGCACCGGTGCGCACCACCACCGGGCCCATGTGGGAGAGCAGTCCTTCCCTGCGTTGAATGATTTCTTCATACAGCTTGGCCGTAGTAGGATTCCAGTAAACCTGGTTCAGGTTTTTTAATTTCAGATAATCCAGACCATATTGTCCGTCAATGTTGTTGATCTCTCTTCGCCTTGTGTTATTTTCTTCTGACATAATTTAATGAATTCAATGATTAAATATTTTCTTTTTGATTATTGAAACGGGATCCATTTTTGTGTGCTATTGGAAGATTCCACCACTTTCTCTAAAAATTTCATACCCTGTATGCCCTCAAAAACGGTAGGGAAGTCATAGTGGTTTACAGGGAAGTTTTTCCCGTTTTTCCGATCCAGGACAGCTCCTTCGAAGTTTTTGTACACATTGGCAAAAGCCTCGATAAATCCTTCAGGATGGCCTGCCGGCAGCCGGTTTCCTGCATGGATCCCCGTGATTCCCGCACCGGTACGGTAGATTTCTATGGGTTTGTCCAACCACCGGAGGATCAGTGTATTGGGTTCTTCCTGGTTCCATTCAAGTCCTCCTTTTTCTCCGTAGATGCGAAGGGTTACGTTGTTTTCTTCACCCGTAGCCACCTGGCTGACAAGAATCGTCCCGGCGACATCCTGTTCGTACCGCAGCATCACACTTCCGTCATCATCCATCTTCCGGGGTTTGATCAGAGTATTTAACTGGGCTGATATTTCCAGGATCTTCAGACCGGTGATATAGGAAATCAGGTTTTCCGCATGGGTGCCGATATCTCCCATGGTAGATGTTTTTCCGGTATATTCCGGATTGGTGCGCCACAAAGCCTGCTTGTTGCCGGCACCTTCGGGATAAGGGGTGAGCCAGCCCTGCAGATAGGTTACCACCACCTTGTGAATCTTCCCCAGGGAGCCGTTACGAACCAACGATCTTGCTTGCTTGACCATCGGGTAACCGGTGTAGGTGTGTGTCAGGCCGAATAATCGTTCGCTGTCTTCGGATAACCTTCCCAGTTGTTCGGCTTCTTCCATGGTTTTGGTAAGCGGTTTGTCACAGATCACATGAAAACCATTTTCCAATGCCAGCCGTGCCGGATCAAAATGCAGATGATTGGGGGTTACTATACTAACAAAATCCATACGCTCTTCCGGAGGAAGCGCATTTTCTTTCCGGATCATGGTCTCATAATCCGGATAAATACGGTTTCTGTCCAGTCCCAACTGCAGTCCGGATTCTACTGAACGACCGGGATCACTGCTGAAAGCTCCGCAAACCAATCTTGCGAGGCCGTCCATTTCTGCCGCTATGCGGTGCACCGGACCGATAAAAGAACCGATACCTCCTCCTATCATTCCGTATTTCAGTTGTTTAGACATAATATCATCTTTTCTGATATGGCAAGGCTAAGATAACTAAATTCCTTGAATGAGTTTTTTCTTTTTTTTATTTAAAAAAATAAATTAATTTTAAACTTCTAAAAAAGGACAAATGTTCATAAACTTAATGATCAAAAATTTTAAAAAATGAAAAAGAAAAAAGATTCATCCGGAATGTCCAGAAGACAGTTTCTTGAAAGGTCTGCTGTGGTTACCGCAGGGCTGACAGTTGTCCCGAGTCATGTGGTTAGCGGACTGGGACATAAACCTCCTTCAGACAAGCTGAATATTGCCGGTATTGGTATCGGAGGGATGGGCAGAACCAACCTGAGGCATGCTTCTACCGAGAATATTGTTGCTTTGTGTGATGTGGACTGGAAATATGCTGCCAAGACTTTCAAAGACTATCCGAAAGCCAAACGTTTTTATGACTGGCGTGAGATGTTTGATAAGATGGGTAAGTCTATAGACGCAGTGATGATCGCCACACCCGACCATACCCATGCTTTGACAGCAGCCCATGCTATTACCATGGGAAAACATGTTTATGTTCAGAAGCCTTTGACACATAGCGTGTATGAGTCCAGGTTATTAACAAAACTGGCCAATAAGTATAAAGTGGCTACCCAGATGGGGAACCAGGGGAACTCCGGAGAAGGAATCCGTCAGGTAACCGAATGGATTCATGCGGGAGTCATCGGGGAGGTGAAAAAAGCGTATGCCTGGACCAACCGGCCCATCTGGCCACAGGGGCTCGAACGGCCCAAGGAAACTTATCCTGTGCCTGAAACATTGAAATGGCCCCTGTTTATAGGTCCTGCCCCCATGCGTCCGTACAACCCCATCTATCATCCCTGGAACTGGCGCGGATGGTGGGACTTCGGTACCGGGGCCCTGGGCGATATGGCCAATCATATCATGGATCCGATCTTCCTGGCCCTGAATCTGAAATATCCCTATAAAGTTCAGGCAAGTTCAACACAGATCAATACCGAATCACCGCCTCATGCTGAGATTGTTCATTATGCCTTCCCGGCACGTGGAGAACATCCGGAAGTGGAAGTGAGCTGGTATGATGGGGGGCTGTTACCACCGCGGCCGGAAGAATTACCTGATGGTGATTTGATGGGACGTGACAGTAACGGTGGCTGCCTGTTTATCGGGGAAAAAGGAAAGATCATGACCGGTTGCTATGGGAAGGATCCAACACTGCTTCCTTATAGCAAAATGAAGGACTTTACTCCTCCGCCGAAAACCATGCGCCGTCCTGAAGAAGTGACCGGCCTGAAATGGGGCAATGGTGCTCATGAGCAGGACTGGATCCGTGCCTGCAAGGAAAGCCCGGAAAACAGAGTGCTTCCTTCTTCCAACTTCAATTATTCCGGCCCGCTCAATGAAATGGTTGTTATGGGCGTCGTGGCTGCCCGTCTGCAGGACCTGAATCGCTGGCTTGAATGGGATGGTGAAAAGATGAAATTCAAAAATATTTCCGACCACGATAAAATCAGGGTGGTGACTACTGCCAGCTTCAAAGTGGTGGACGGTGATCCCAAGTTCAACACCGAATATGCGACCATGAACGCCAAAGCTGCATCGGAAGAGTATATTAAACATACTTATCACAACGGTTACTCATTGCCTGAAATGCCTGCATGACCTATTGTCTAACATTTTAATACTTGTAAACTATGAAACTGAAGTATTTGTTTGTTCTCATTGCACTGATCTCTTTTGTGTCCTTTACCGGTTGCAAGCCGGGAAACAAAGGGGAAAATAAAAGTGATAAATCAGAAAAAGTGACCGAAAAAACTGCCGAGACGACTCCTCCGAACACACTGACACCGGAAGAAAAGAAAGAAGGATGGGTGTTGTTGTTTGATGGAAACACCCCAAATGGCTGGAGAGGCTATGGAAAGGATCATTTTCCCTCCGGATGGGAAGTGGTGGATGGCACCCTTCATTGTAAAGGGTCCGGCCGCGGAGAAGCCGGGAGCAAGGAAGGTGGCGATATCATCTACGACAAGAAGTTTAAAGACTTCGATTTGAAAATGGAGTGGAAAATTTCCGAAGGCGGTAATTCCGGTATCTTTTACCTGGCCCAGGAGACCGACAAACCTATCTGGGCGACGGCACCCGAAATGCAGGTGCTCGATAACGAGCGTCACCCCGATGCCAAGCTGGGGAAAGACGGAAACCGTCAGGCCGGTTCACTCTATGACCTGATTCCTGCCAAACCACAAAATGCCAAACCTGCAGGGCAGTGGAACCAGGTGGAGATCATCGTTTACCGCGGAACGGTTGTACATAAAATGAACGGAGAAACCGTCGTGGAATATCATCTGTGGACTCCTGAATGGGACTCTCTGGTGGCACATAGCAAGTTCCCGAAATATAACCCCGACTGGGCCAAGGTGGCTGAAGAAGGTTATATCGGGTTACAAGACCACGGAGATGATGTATGGTACCGGAATATAAAGATCAAAGAACTCTGATCCCCGACAACCTTAAATTTGAAAGCCATGTCGTACCTGACATGGCTTTTCTTTTTACCGCAGAAGATCATTATCCACTATATCTATCCAGGATCTGTTTCAGCAGAATGGCATTGGATATAGCATATCCCCGGAAATCATTGTTGAAGAAAACAAAGATTCTTTTGGCCCCTTCTTTTGCAAAATCAAGGATGTATTCCGATGTTTCCTGCAGTTCCTTTTCCGTGTAATCATGCCGGTACCAATGACTGCGACCATGCAGACGAATGTAAACATTTTCGCCGGTTATCCAACGTATTTCCTGCAAAGTCGGGGCATCCACATTGCACATGCAGGCTCCGTATCCGGACAGAATCTTTGCCGTTTTTTCATTGAACCAAGAAGGATGTCTGAATTCTACCGCTACTTTTTCAGGATAGCTGAAAAACCCCAGGACATCATGTAAAAGCTCCGGTTCGTATTTCAGTCCGGGAGGCAGCTGTAAAAGGGTCATGCCATAATGCTTTCGTATAAGAAGACATTGTCTTTCAAAAGCCTTTATGTCTTCCCTGCAGTTTTTCAGATATTTGCGATGGGTGATGATCCTGGAGGCTTTGAAAACAAACAGAAAATCTCCGGGTACTACGGTAGCCCAGTTGAAAAAAGTGGAGTCATTGAAATGCCGGTAAAAAGTGGCATTGATCTCTACCGTATTGAATCTTTCGTAATAAAAAGTCAGCCATTTGTTTTTAGGTAGATCGGAAGAATAAAAGATCCCTTTCCAATGATCATAGTACCATCCGGAAGTCCCGATACGGATATCAGTATACATTCCGAAACATATATTTTCAAAAGAATTATAAATTTATTCCTATGACAATAATGTCATCGATTTGAGGATAATCGTTCATCCATTTCATAATATGGTCATCCAGCAATTGCCCCTGTTCTTTCAGGGAATGTTTCTGGATGCTTATAATAAGTTTCTTGAAGTTTCTGGACATGAACTTTTTCCCTTGGGGCCCACCAAATTGATCTATATAACCGTCTGAGAAAAGGTAGATGCGTTCCCCGGGGGTAAACTTGATTTGATGTAACGAGAAGGATTGTTCGTCTTTAACGGATATGCCGATAGGCATTTTATCACCGGAGACCTGGATCAGGACGTATTCTTCGTCATACACAGAGCCTTTTCCGAAATCAGGTACGTTCCCTTTGCGTATTTGTTCTTTTTCAGGGGCCGTAAGTTTCCGCACATAAAACAAAGGATTGTAAGCCCCGGCAAAGTAAAGTTTCCGGTTTTTTTTGTCTATGGACACCAGAGCCATATCCATCCCGTCTTTGGTCTCTCCTTCTTCTCCTTTTTGTTTGAGTGACTGCATCACTTCGGAACGCAGTTCGTTAAGGATAAAGTTTGGTTGAAGAACATCAGACCGGTTGACGATTTCATTCAGAAAAGAAATGCCCAGCAGGCTCATAAAAGCGCCCGGTACACCGTGTCCCGTACAATCGGCAGCAGTAATCAGCACCATGTCCTTTTGTTTTGTCATCCAATAAAAGTCACCGCTGACAATATCCCTGGGTTTGAAAAGGATAAAATGATCCGGAAACTGCTCGTTCAGCAATCTCTCGCTGGGCAAAACAGCCCGCTGGATGCGGCTGGCATAGGTAATACTGTCGGTCAGTTCTTCTTTTTGTCTTACCACTTCCGCCGTGCGTTCCCTGACGATGGCTTCGAGGCGGATTTTTTCATTTTTCAACCGCCGGGTGTATAATTTTACGATGATTACGATGACAAAGAATGCAAGGACCACATAAAGCAGGAACGCCCAGAAAGTCAGATACCAGGGGGGCAGAACCGTAAAAGCGTACGTGGCCGGCGTGCTTTCCGTGCCATAGATATTTCTGGCTTTCACCTCGAAAACATAACTGCCATTGGGAATGTTGGTATAAGGATATTCTGTGCGGGCACTCCACTTTGACCATTTCTTATCAAAATTTCTCAGTCTGAAACTGTAAGTTACTCCTTCCTGATCCTCAAAAAACGGACAAGCCCAATAAAAAGTCAGATTGTTGAAATGATACTTGATCTCCGGTTGTTGTCCGGGAGGCTGGGAAGGAACAAGATGCCTCAGGCCATGCTCATCCTCCTGGTAGAAAGTCCCTTTGAAAAGAGAGGAGTCGGCACCGACAGTGATCTTGCGGATAAGGGTGTGAAAGGGAATATCGTAATCCTTTTTATAAAAGAGATCATAAGAATAAATGCGGTTGGAAATGGCAATCCATAAAATATTTCCTTCATGAACAAAAACAAACGCCGACTGGGAAGGGAGCCGGTAGAAAGGGGTTGTGACGGAGTGAATCTTACCTTGGTTTTTGATAACTTCCTCCACATAAAACTTTCCGCCTGGATATGCCACATTCAGGAAATACAAACTGTCATTCAGCTTGTAAATATTACGAACAGCCCGCGAGCCATTGGCATATATATCTCCCAGGGAACGGTCGGGAAGAAAGGTGTCTGTCTTTTTTTGATAGCGGTATAAACCCTTGCCGGTACAAATAAGTATTTTATGGTTGATAAAATTCACTTTGTTTTCCGATCCGGAGGGGAGACCCTTTCTTTGGTTATAAATAACCAGCTTGTACCCGCCGTGATCTCTTTGCAACCGGCCAATGCCCTGATAAGCCATTGAGAACCACAGGTCTCCTTCTTTATCTTCTGTAATGGTGCGTACTTCGTCCTGCAGGTTGTATATGGTGTCTATGTGCCAGTAATGATATCTGTAGGACAGTTCAGCCAGACTTTGTCCTGTGCCAACAAATACTTTCCCCGGATTCTTTTTGGAAGCAAAGAGTTTAAAAACATAAAATTTTTTCCCCCTGGGTGTAAGGTTACGGATGCGTTTTTCGACCAAAGAAGCTGTCTTATCAGCAGAGAGCTCATAAATACCTTCCTCGGTGCCCACCCAAAGTATGGGTCCTGAATTTCCGGGGGGGGTAAAGTGAAGAAAAGACCATGCCTGCGCATTGATTCCCGGGATCCTTGTAAAATGAGCCAGTCCGTTCTGTTCCCTGGTACGCAGGAATACCCCGGCCGAGGTAGCCAGATAAAGTTTGTTCCCGATGATCATAAGGTCGTTGACCGATCCTTTGAATCCGTGATCTTCGCTGAAATAACGGAAAGGGGAGAATAGCTCCACATTGGCCAACCCGATAGACATGGCCAGCCATAACTGGGATACCTGGGGCTGCTTGTTGTTCAGGTACACTTTTGTCACGGTCTCATTATCCAGTCCTTCATTCCGGTTCAGTACCTGCAGAACGGACCCATCATGCGAGACAACAAGAAGACCGCCGTCAAGCGTAGCCATGGCATAGGAACTGTCCGGCAACATCCGTGCGTCGTAAAAACGGTTCTTTTTTAAGAAATTGTTGGCATCAGGAGAAAATATATTGCTCCGGATGGCTCCTGTTTCCAGGTTATAACTGAAAACGCCGAATTTATAAGTGGCTATAAGGAGTTCTGCGGAGGAATAAGGCAAAATGGAAAGGATGCCTGAGATATTGTTATAAGCAAAAAAAGTACCGTTTTTCACTTTCTTAAAATGTTCTCCGTCGAATACCAGTAATCCGGCCAATGCATCCACATGGAAATATCTGTTGTTGCAGACAAAACCGTAATTGCCCATGGTGAACCCGTCGTCAGCAAGTCTGAAAACCCTGACAGAGTCCTGTTGGGGAGAATAACGAAAGATCATATTGGTGCTTGTGTAATAAATGCTCCCTTTCCAGAAGTAAATATGATAGATCGATTTGAACTTCATATCGGAAGAATCCAGTTTCGGAATCAGGGAATGATAATGGAGTTGCCCTTTGGTGTCCGGCTCCAGAAAACCGAATTCCTTGTTTCCTCCTGCATACACAGTGCCCCGGTCATCAATACAAAGATCCCTGAGTGAGATATTGTTGGGCACGGAAATCCTTCTCCAGGTGATCCCGTCATATTCCAGAATGCCTACATCATTGTTGGCTACATAAATGATACCCCGGTCGTCCTGAACCACCGACCAGTTTTGTTCTCCCCCTAATGTTTCCATCGGGGTGATATTCTTCACAAAAGGAATCCCGAACCGATTAATCTGACCGTCTGAAAAAACAGAGCAGACAACAAGAAGGAAAAAAATAAAAATCCCTTTTTTCATAAAATTCGGATAATACAGGTTAAAATTAGGAAAAAAGAATGATATGATAAAATTAACTTTTTTTATCTTTATAAAAAGTTTTTAAACCATACAACCAATACCCATGATGTCGGGTCATGCATACATGTGGGGTAAAGTGAACACATACATATGGTAAAAGGTTCTTTATACAGATATTTTTACCTGATATTTCTTGTTGTTTTCGCCGGCAGCCGGGGTGTAGCTCAGCAGGAAACAAAGGTCGTGTGGGAACACGCACCGCGGGGCCTATCCATCCTGAAAAAAACGCCGGATCATATTACTCTTAAGATTCGTTTATCCGGTGCGGATTTTCGTGAGGTCGTCAATGACAAGGGGCACTTTTTGCAAATGGCACATTCCGGGCTGACATCCTCTTATCATGAAGGAGAGCCTGACCTGCCTGTTTTGAGAAAGCTACTGGAGATACCTGCCGGCGCTACCGCCCGTGTGGATAAAGTGACCTGGAAGAGTTATCATATCTCGCTGGAGAATAGATTCCCCGGAGCAAAATTGTTTCCTGCACAACCTTCCGTGATGAAAAAAGACGGTAGACCGCCTCCTGTTTTTAAAATACATAAGCAGGCATATACACGGGATAAACTTATCAGTGACAGCCTGGTAAGGATACAGAAGGCAGGGGTCTTGCGTGGCCGCGAACTGGTTTATCTTACGGTTTCGCCTTTTGGCTATAACCCGGTGAGCAATACCCTCGTGGTAAAGGATGATATTGAATTGACGATCCATTATTCACACCCTTTCAATGTAGCAGACCGTTATAAAAGCGAGAGCCTGTACAGTCCGGTTTTTCAGCCGACTTATAACAAGTTATTGTCTGTTGAGGCCCCGGAAACGAAAGGCATGTTGGCAGCTCCTGTTAAATATGTGATCCTGACCGATTCTCTGTTCAGATACTCTCTGGATGATTTTATCCGGTGGAAAACCCTGCAGGGATACAAGGTGGTGGTGGTGTACAAGGGAGCGCCTGGGGTAGGGACTACCCCAGGGAGTATCAGGGCTTATTTGAAGAGCATGTATGATGCCGCTACCCCTGAAGATCCCGCCCCCACTTTTTTGCTGATCGTTGGAGATACGGAACAGATCCCGGTATCCACTACTACGGGGCGCATTACCGACCTGTATTATGCTACCTATGACGGAGAGGATGATTTTATTCCTGATGTGTACTACGGGCGGTTCTCGGCCCGTGACTCGGCTGAACTGGCACCGCAACTGGAAAAAACACTGGAATACGAACAGTATCTTTTCCCGGATCCCTCTTTTTTACGTGAGGCGGTAATGGTGGCCGGTGTGGACGGATCCTATGCATCCGTGTGGGGCAACGGCCAGATTAATTATGCTACCGGAAACTATGTGAACCCGGATCATGGTTATCATTCTCATACTTACCTCTATCCTGTGTCAGGGAGCAGTGATGAACAGATCATTCAGGATATCAGCGACGGGGTTTCACTGGTAAATTATACGGGCCACGGCCGTTCCGACCGGTGGGAGGATCCTGCGTTTACGATTTCGGATATTGACAAACTGACCAATGCTCACAAATATCCTGTGATCATTACCAACGGATGCTCCACCGGCGCTTTTGGAAATGATGAGTGTTTTGCAGAGGCTATGTTGCGGGCGCCCCAAAAAGGAGCGGTCGCCTATATTGGCTCTTCCTATGATTCATACTGGGATGAAGATTATTACTGGGCTGTGGGAGTGGGGCCCATCGTGGCACATCCTGACTATAAGGAGACTTCACTGGCGATGTATGACCGCCTTTTCCATGATCACGGTGAACCGGCAGATGACTGGTATGTGACTCAGGATCAGATGATTTTTGCGGGCAACCTGGCTGTGATGGAAGGCAATCCTTCAAAAGCACAGTACTACTGGGAAATTTATCATCTCTTCGGCGATCCTTCCATGATGCCTTATCTGTCCGAACCTGATACGCTCCTGATGCTTGTGCCTGAAACACTGCCGGTAAATCTGAGCAGCCTGAGCATGGTGACGGAACCGGGTACTTATGTCGGCCTGACAAAGAATGATACCATACTGGATGCCTTGACAGCCGGACCGGACGGAAACCTCATGCTCAGCTTTACTTCCTTAAAGGATACCGGTTATGTCGTGATCACGGGAACAAGACAAAACAGGATCCCTGTTATAGATACGATAAAAGTCGTTTCTGACCAGCAACCGTATCTTCAGGTGAACGGAATTGTTGTGGATGATTCTGTTTCCAATGCCAATGGATTACCGGAGAACGGAGAAACTTTTCATCTGAATGTCCGGATAAATAATTCCGGGAAAAGCGATGCTTCATCGGTAACGGGGATTCTTTCCGGTTACGGACCCTGGGTGGAGGTGACGGATAGTGCTCTGCATATCGATTCGGTGACATCGGGTGGAGATATATGGTTCCGTCACGCATTCCGAATCCGTGTTAGCGACAGCATTGCGGACCGGCAAATGTGCGCTTTCCGGCTAAAACTTACGGATGATGCAGGCCATTCCTGGGATGCATATTTTACGCTGACCGTATATGCTCCGTTGTTAAAAGTGGGTCGGCTTACCATCGATGATAAGAAAAAGGGGAATGGCAACAGCCGCCTGGACCCGGGAGAGCCGGTGGTCTTTTCACTGGAGGTGCAAAACAGGGGACATGCTGCTACCCGGAATGCCTGGGCGCTGATATCATTGACCGATTCACTGGTGAGTGGTTATCAGGATTCGGCTATGGTGGGGCCCCTGGATACCATGAGTACGGTAACGGTTCCCTTTACGGTGAAAATTGATTCTACCGCACCTTACGGGTCTGTCCTGGGAATCCGTGTGGAAGTGCAGGACGCTCCTTATACGGCAGGCGATACCTTTACCCTGCCCATCGGTCTTTCATATGAAGATTTTGAGTCCGGAAACTTTATCAGTTATCCTTGGGAAAATAATACTTCGCATCCCTGGACCATTACCGGGCAGTATGTCTGGCATGGTGTCTTTTCCGGGGTCTCTGCAGATATAGACGACAGTGAAGAATCCTCTCTTTCCATAAAGATAGAAGCCAGCACTTTTGATTCGGTCGCTTTTTATTACCGCGTATCTTCTGAAGAAGGCTGGGATTTTCTGAAGTTTATTATGGACGGACAAGAAGAGGGTAAATGGTCTGGCGAACTCCCCTGGTCATACGTGAGTTTTCCGGTGGACTCCGGTTCTCATGTCCTGACATGGACGTATATGAAAGATGGCAATACCTCCAAAGGATTGGACCGGGCCTGGATCGATTATGTCATTTTCCCGAAATACAGTTTTACCCGGATCAATGCGGGGGTCACCGGGATTGTTTCTCCCAAGTCGGGCACAGATCTTGGAGTGGCGGAAGCCCTGACAGTGATCGTCCGGAATTTCGGAACCGATCCTCTGACGAAGATCCCGTTGATGTACCGGCTGAACCGGGATCCGCCGGTGCGGGATACTCTCATCAGAACCCTGCCGTCAGGAGATACTGCATGGTTTACCTTCTCTGTACCTTTGGATCTTTCGGTACTTAAAACATATCATCTGCATATTTCATCCGAATTAACGGAAGATCAGGTGCCGATCAATGATGACATGGATGTCGATGTAGTTCATGAAGGAACGATTGATGTGATCATGGATTCGCTGATTTCTCCTGCCAGGGATTCCCTGTATGGTATATATGAACAGGTGGCGGTACAATTAATCAATGCCAGCTCAGGTGCTCTGGATAGTTTCCCGCTTCATTACCGGATCAACCATGAACCGGAGGTCTCGCAATCTTTTGATACGATCGTGAATGCAGGGGATACCGCCCTTTTCCGTTTTATCCGGCAGGAGAATATGTCTGATACAGGAGAGTATGTGATCACTGTGTATGCTACCGTTCCGGGAGATGTCATTGAAAGCAACGATACATTGGTAGCGGTCTTATATAATAAAATACAGGGAAAGAAAGACGTTCGTTATGTCAGTTCAATCACGATTTATCCCAATCCGGTCGGGGATTATCTCTTTGTACGCTTATCTCCTGGAACACACGGGGGAAAGTTTAATTTGGCGGTATTTGATATGCTCGGAAAAAAAATATTGGAAAAAACAAATATCAGGAGCAGAGCGGAGCAGGTGATCGGTATCTCCGTAAACCGGCTGCCTCCGGGAACCTATCTCATGGTATTATATAATGACAAGGAGAAAATACCGGTCCGGTTTGTAAAAAAATAATTAATCTACGTAGATCATTTTCCGGGATAGATTGTTTCTGAAGGATGGTCTGCCTCTTGGCGGATTAAAATGCAAAACTTTCTGGAACTTCAGCCTTGTCAGGATTTTACCGTTCCATTTTTGGTTCCCGGATTATTTTGAATAATTTTACGGAGAATGTAAAACCAAAGCCATGGAAACAAAAACACCTGCCCGGGAAGAAGCCTGGAAATTATTCAGGCAATACAATAAGTCGGATAGTTTGACCAGGCATGCCCTGGCCGTTGAAGGAGTGATGAGATATATGGCCAGGAAAAATGGTGAAGACGAAGAAAAATGGGGCATTGTCGGCTTGGTGCATGACCTGGATTATGAGATGTATCCGGATCAGCACTGCAAAAAAACCGAGGAGATATTGCGTTCCCAAGGCTGGCCCGAAGAGTACATCCGGGCAGTAGTAAGCCACGGCTGGGGCATTGTTACGGATGTGAAGCCCGAAAGCCTGATGGAGAGAACGCTGTATGCGGTGGATGAGCTGACCGGTCTGGTAGTGACCAGTGCCTTGGTACGTCCTTCCAGGAGTGTACTGGATATGAAGGCCAAATCGGTGAAGAAAAAATGGAAAGACAAACGTTTTGCTGCCGGTGTAAACCGCTCGGTCATTGAGAAAGGGGCGGAGATGCTGGGCGTGGAACTGACGGATCTTATTACCGACACCATTATGGGGATGCGGGAAGTAGCCGAAGAAATCGGACTGAAAGGCAATCCGGCAGTCCCGGAAGAGAAGTAAAGGCATATCATGGAAGTAGCCGAAGCCCGTTTCCGGTTTTATGCAGAGCTGAACGATTTGCTCCCGGTCCGGAAAAGGAAAAACAGGGTGCATGTTTATCGTTTTTACGGAAAAAATTCCGTGAAGGATGCCATTGAATCCTTTGACGTACCTCATACCCAGGTGGATCTTATCCTGGTGCGTCAGCAGTCGGTAACTTTCGACTACATCCTGCGACCGGGAGATTTTATTTCTGTTTACCCGGTGTTTGAAAGCCTGGACATTTCCGGGGTGACACGACTGAGGCCTGCCCCTTTGAGACATCCTGCTTTTGTCCTGGATGTACATCTTGGAAAACTGGCCCGGCTGATGCGTATGGCCGGCATAGATACCTTATACAGGAATGATTACGACGACCGGGAGATCATTGATATTGCGCAAAATGAGAAACGTATCATCCTGACCCGCGACAAAGGCATATTAAAACACCGCATCGTGACACATGGCCATTGGCTTCATGCTACAGACCCCGACAGGCAGTTTATCGAAGTGATCCGGAGATTTGATCTTTTCCATGACCTTATGACCTTTTCCCGGTGTATTCAATGTAATGCTTTGTTGAAGCCTGTGAAGAAAAGTGATGTGGAAAAATTCCTGAAACCAGGAACCCGCAAATGTTTTTCCGACTTTATGCAGTGTACGGGCTGTGGGAGAATTTATTGGCGCGGAAGCCATTACGAACATATGAGCAGGCACCTGGAAACATTGATCCGGCAGGCTGAAACGGAATGACAAGATGAGACGTTTTGTGATTGGAGATATTCACGGCAGGAACCGTGCACTCGAGCAATGTTTCGAACGGTCGGGGTTCAATAACCAGGAGGATTTGCTCATCTGCCTGGGGGATGTATGCGACCGGGGACCTGGCGTGAAAGAGAGTTTTGACTTGTTGCGGCAGATCAGGCATCTGGTGTATATCCTGGGAAATCACGATAAATGGTTCCTCGAGTGGACCCTGACAGGCAAACGTGAGATACCCTGGACAGCTCAGGGGGGCAATGCCTCCATCCGTAGTTATCATGACCAGCCCGTACCGGAAAACCATATTCAACTCCTGCGGTCAGCTTCCTTGTATTATGTCCTGGAAAATAAATTATTCGTTCATGCAGGGATTGATCCGGAAAAATCACTTGAAGAACAAACAGAGTATGATTTGTTATGGTCGCGTGAGCTGGTGCACCGGGCTTTAAGCGCCGTCGATGATCCGGATATTGAGAAAGTCACCTCTTTTGAGGAGGTGTTCGTAGGTCATACCCCTACCATTAATTATGGTTTTAATATTCCGGTTTTTCTAAAAGGCGTGTGGCTGATGGATACCGGTGCCGGATGGTGGGGACGCCTGAGTATTATGGATATAGATACCGGGGAATACTGGCAAAGCGATCCGGTGTCAGAACGCTGAACTTGATAACCTAGATGCATCACTCTGTATGCCGGTTGTAACAAATTCCTGGGGATGGTCGTCTTATCTTTTTATACTTACTGTAAAAAATCTGCGTTATTTTATTGAATAATTTTGCCTTCGTAAAGTTTTTCGGGAATAAGCAGCCGTACAGGTTTGTCAAATATTAATATCTTATACCCAAATAACCTAACCTTGGAAATAGTCATTCATGATCTGAGCAAGATTTATCCCAATGGGAACCGTGCATTGTTAAATCTGAACCTGAAGATCGGCCATGGTATATTCGGGTTGCTGGGGCCTAATGGTGCCGGGAAATCCACACTGATGCGTATTCTGGTGATGCTGATGGAGCCCTCATCGGGAATGGTTACTGTCAACGGGATGGAGTTGGCGAGATACCGTAAAGAGATACGTTCCTGGCTGGGGTATTTGCCACAGGATTTTCATTTTTTTCCGAAACTACGTTCCGGAGAGTTTCTGGATTATATGGCCCGCCTTTCGGGAATGAAAAACAGAAAGGAGCGTTCCGATGCCATCGAACGGATACTGGAGGAGGTAGGTTTGTTTGAAGCCCGCGACCGGATGGCTTCCAAACTGTCCGGAGGGATGAAGAGAAGACTGGGGATTGCACAGGCACTTATTCACCGGCCTAAGATACTTGTGATTGACGAACCTACCACAGGACTCGATCCTGAAGAACGTATCCGTTTCCGGAATCTGTTGTCGGAGATCAGTGCCGGTGAGGTGATCATTATTTTATCCACCCACATTGTCGGGGATATCTCCAGTACCTGCAGCCATATGGCCCTGTTGAACAAGGGCGAGATCGCTTTTAGCGGATCACCGGAGGAGCTTATACATGAAGCCCGGGGGCATGTGTGGCTGATAAGAGCAGATGATGAAGCTTACCACAGAATCAATGCCCGGTATCCGGTGATATCGACCGTACCATCGAAAGAGGGGTGGGCCATGCAGGTGGTGGCTGAGAAATTAGAGGACTTCAAAGGAGAACCGGTGGAACCCAATCTGGAACATGCCTATGTTCATTTTATGGAAAACAAACTGAAACAACAGTTGGAAGACAGGATGGAAACCATTTTATAGGAAACCTATTGTATGACGTTTTTTTACAATATCAGTACCGTCGCCAGGTATGAGATGAAGGCGCTCTTCAGGAGTTGGTTCCTGCGTATCTTCATGCTGCTGGCTCTGATTGTTCTCTTTTTTTACAACCTGGTAACCCTGACGAATTTAAATGGTGCTCCTCAGTGGAAAGCAATCGCAGTGCCCGCCTTTTTGCCTTATTTTACCCTCTGGCTCCTGAATATCGGACAATCGGTAGTGGCTGTTTTTCTGGCTTCCGATTTTTTGAAAAGGGATAAAAAACTGGATACGGCTGAGGTCGTCTATACAAAACCGGTCAGCAATACCGAATATATTTTGGGAAAAGTTACCGGAAATATCCTGGTTTTTCTGGCGGTGGATACGGCCATGCTGCTCCTGCTGGCTGTTTTTACCATACTTTCCCCCGAAGCAGAGATGGATGTTATTGCTTATATTCAATATCTCCTCCTGCTGGTAATCCCTTCTCTTATTTTTATACTGGGTCTTACCATCTTCGTTATGAGTCTGGTTAGAAATCAGGCAGTAACCTTTATTGTTTTGTTGGGTTATATCGCTGTGGTTATCTTTTACCTGAAAGAGAAGGTGTTTTATCTTTTTGACTATATGGCTTTTAGATTTCCGATGTTGAAATCATCCATTGCCGGTTTTGTGAAGCTTGATATGATTTTAATTCATCGCGGGATTTATTTTATGTTGGGCATGGTGTTTTTCTTTTTTTCCGTGATTTTATTGAAGAGACTGCCCAATTCAAAAAAGGAAATGGTCCTAGCCGGACTGTTTGGTATATTGAGCCTGGCAGCATCCTCTTTCCTGTTATATCAGTATATGGAAAAGGTTCAACACACCCGGCAAATAAAAGAGCAATTGCTGTCTTTGAATGATAAATATGCAGACCGTGGTATGGTAAATATCCTTAGAAATGACATCCATCTTGAACATACCGGTTACAGTGTCAGAGCCATCTCCACGATGACGGTGCAGAATCCTTTCAGACATCCTTTGGACACTTTGATTTTTAGTCTCAATCCGGACCTGGAAGTCACCTCTGTTCGGGAAAACGGGAACATCGTTTCCTATCAAAGAAAGCTACATCTGTTGCTCATTGTGCCTGTGAAACCTTTGTCTCCGGAGGATACATGCGGGCTGGAGATCGTTTATCGGGGAAAAGTCAATGATGCGGTATGTTACCCGGATGTGCCGGCAAAGGACAAACAAGTGACCGGAGGTATGCTTGGGGAAACGCCTGTTTATGGTTTTATCACACCGCATTTCGTACTGCTTACTCCTGAGCTGTTATGGTATCCGGTCAGCGGAACGACTTATAGTCCTGCCCATGCGGGATGGTTGAAGAAAGATTTCACTCTTTTTCATTTACACGTAAAGACGGCACCTGGACTTGTGGCAGTGTCACAGGGCCTTACCGAAGATTCGACGGTACGGCAGGATGATTTTGTTCCGGAGCATCCCTTACCCCGGATATCCCTGGCTATTGGTGAGTATGAAAAGAGATCACTGACAGCAGACAGCATCACCTTTCATGTTTTTTCGGTGAAAGGGCATGCTTATTTTGCCGATGCGTTGCCTGAAATACATGATACCGTCGCTGATATTCTGGGAGAAAAACTGAGGGATTATGAGAATGAACTTAATATGAAATATCCTTTCAACACTTTCTCGCTGGTAGAAGTGCCCGTACAGTTCAAGGCCTGGCAACATTTATGGACCGGAGTGTTAGAGACGGTTCAACCCGCCATGGTTTATCTTCCGGAGAAAGGAGCTACCATCTGGCAAGCTGACCTGAAAGGTTATTACAAAAGAAATAAAAAGTGGTCGCGGTGGAAACGGCGGAAACGAACGGATAAGGAGATCATGATAGATGTCCTGAAGAACTTTGCCGGGGTGTTTACCACAGAGGGAAATGTGCAGTGGAAAGGGGGGGTGGGGGAAGCGGATGCTCGTGAAACGGTAAATCCGTATAATATCTTTTCTAATTTCTATAACTACAGAAACTATGTTGCCTCGGGGAAATGGCCCATTATAGACAAGGTTGTGGAAGTTTATCTGCGCAGCCCGGCGGCGGGTACCGGTAATACGTGGCTTCGCAGGTATACGGGACTGAGTGAAAACGAGAAGGCAAATATTGCGCTCCAGGAAAAAAGCTTTGCCGAGTTGCTTCCTGATCCGGAAAAACGCCAGATCGTGGACAATGTGATCAGCCTCAAAGGGGAGCTGCTTTTTTCGGTGATCAAGAGCCGGGTCACAGGTGAGCCGTTTGATGACTTTTTATATGACTGGCTGGATAATAACAAGTTCCGGGTAGCACAGTTTTCTTCTTTCTCATCTGATGTGCGCAAACAATATAATCTGGATTTGGATCCTTATATGAAGAGATGGTTTTACGGGAAGAAACTGCCCGGCTTTCTCTTCGGCACTCCGCAAGTTTTTAGGGTAAAGGATGGCGAGTATATGAAAAACAGGGTAGTACTAATCCTTGCCAATCCTGAAGAGACAGAAGGGGTGGTGAAAATTACTTTCCGTTTAAGCAGCTCGGATGAGTCCGGGGGATCCAATGAAGCCACCAGACTTGTTTTCCTGGAGAGAAATCAGGTCAAACAGGTCAGCTATCTGTTTGATGAAGATGTGCGGTCCGTCACGTATTTCACTTTCTCTTCCAGAAATATTCCGTTGGTGATAAGGGCATCCCTTCCCAAAGCTGTGGACAGACCGGGTATGGCTCCTTTTGAAGGAGAGAAAGTGATCGGATGGGAGGCAGCCGGCCTTATCCATGAGAATGAAATCATTGTGGACAATGAAGATGCCGGTTTTTCAGTGACCGAACCCGAAACAGAAGGACTTCTTTTCAAATGGTTTACAAAATCTACCACGACAGGAGAGAAATATTCAGGGTTCAATTGGCGGGCCCCGTTCAGATGGACCCTGACTACTTCCGAAGCATTTTACGGAAAATATGTTAAGTCGGCCATGTTTGTACGGTCAGGCACAGGCGATCACAAAGCCTTATGGAAAATACAGGTAAAAGAAGCCGGTTATTACGATGTGTATTTTTATCTGGATTATAGAAGATTCAAAATGAAAAGAAACCGGAACGGGGAATATCAGTTTGTTATCCGTCACAACACCCAGGTGGACAAACCGGTATTGAACATTGATCGGTCGGAAGCGGGATGGAACAATCTGGGTTCTTATTATTTTTCTGCAGATACGGCAGTGATAGAATTGAACAATAAGAGTAAAAGCCGCATTGTGGTTGCCGATGCGGTGAAATTAGTAAAATAAAATTTTTGACGTATGAAATATTTTTTTCATTTTAATTCTTTCTTCCGAATCCTGAGTCTGGCAGGTGTCCTGCTCTTTCCGGGGACCGTGCTTTTTTCGCAAGAAGCTTTGACTCTGGACAAGGCATTATCCATCGCTGCCCTGAACAGCCCGGATATACAGCGATCGTTATTGAATCTGACGCGTTACAGGGAGTCGCTCAATGCTCACAAGGCTTCCCTGAAATCTCAGTTCAGCCTGGATGTAAACCCTGTCTCTTTCAGTCAGCAGCGGGAATTCGACAATCGCTTCTCGAAGTGGTTTACCAACCGTAATTTTAATTCGTCGGGTACTTTCAGGGTTGTTCAGCCTATTCTTTGGACCGATGGGACCGTATCGCTGGTGAACCGTTTCGGATGGCAGCAAAACCTTTCGGATTTTACCGGGACGATGGAGAAAAATACGGCATTTACCAACCGTCTTTATCTTAGTCTGAACCAACCGTTGTTTACGTACAATAAACTTAAACTGGCACAGAAAGAGTTGGAGCTGGACTATGAAAATGCCAATATCAGCTATGCTTTGCAACGGCTTAACCTGGAAAAAAATGTGACCCAGTTTTTTTATAATGTGTACCTCTACCAAATGAGTCTCAATATTGCCAGGGATGAACTGAACAACACCATGCGCAGCTATGAGATCATTAAAAATAAAGTGGATGCCGGCCTGACAGCCAAAGAAGAGTTGTACCAGGCCGAACTGAATCTGGCCACTTCGAGGTCCTCTGTAAAAAATCAGGAAGTGACCCTGGCAAATGCCAAGGATGAGTTCAAGCGTTTCCTCGGGATGAATCTTTATGACTCTATTGTGGTTCTGGCTGATATTGCCATACCGGATGTGAAAGTGGACCTGCAGAAAGCTGTTGAATATGGATTGAATTCCAGACTGGAGATCAGACAAAGACAGATAGATATAGAGACCTCACAGTTTCAGATGATACGCACCAAAGCACTGAACGAATTTAAAGGGGAGTTGCAAATGTCAGTGGGGATCATGGGTGATGACCCGGCTTTTGCCAGGGTTTATTCCAAACCCACCAATAACCCGCAGGTGTCGCTGGGTTTTCGGATACCCCTGTACGACTGGGGAGAGAAAAAAGCCCGTATCAAGGCCCAGGAGGCAGTCATTGCCACACAGCAGATCAATTACGATGAAGAGAAAAAGCAAATCATCATAGATGTCCGGAAAGTGTACAGGAACCTGCAAAATCAGCTGAACCAGATTGTTATTGCCAGACAGAATGTTCAAAATGCCGAACTGACTTATGAGATCAACCTGGAAAGATATAAAAACGGTGATCTGACCAGTATGGATCTTAATCTTTACCAAAACCAGCTCTCGGAAAAGAAAATGTCATATGCCCGGGCACTGATCAATTATAAGCTGGAACTGTTGAATCTTAAGATCCAGACCCTCTATGACTTCGAACATCAAAAGCCTATCGTTCCCATGGAAATGTATAATAGTCAGAACAAATAAGTAAAAAAATACAACTATGAAACGTCGTCAGAACCTGAAAAATGTTTTCCTGCCAGCCCTGGTGTCAGCGTCCGTAATGTTGTTTACCATGTGTCGTAATAAAAATGTAAACATGAATACCGACCTGGCCATCCCGGTATCCCTTATGGATGTCAAAAAAGGATCCATCGAAAAAGTGCTTCATGCCACCGGTACGGTAAATGCTACCCGCCAGGCCTTGATAAAATCGGAAGTGGCGGGGAAGTATATCCTGCAGAAGAATCCTGCTACGGGAAAACCTTATAAGCTTGGAGACAGGGTACGTACCGGAGATATGGTAGTTATTTTGGCAGATAAAGAGTATGAGAACAACC
The DNA here is from genome assembly GCA_021157415.1 of Bacteroidales bacterium. Lineage (GTDB taxonomy): Bacteria > Bacteroidota > Bacteroidia > Bacteroidales > VadinHA17 > DRPN01. The sequence goes on from JAGGWN010000004.1 coordinate 31,526, forward strand.
TGAACATCCCTTCGAAGAAGTTGAATATGGATATCTCCCGGCAGGAATATGAGAAACAGAAATCTTTGTATGAAAAAGGGGGCGTGACCTTAAGGGAGCTGCGCAACTCGGAGATCTCATGGATCAATGCCAAAAGCGACTATGAGAACAGCTTGCTCCGGTTGGAGAAAATGAAAGCCAGGGCTCCTTTCAACGGAATCATTACCGGGCTCCCTTTTTATACACCCGGTGTCCGGATCAATGCAGGACAAGATCTATTTACAGTCATGCAATATGATAATTTGTATATGTACATCAACCTGCCCGAACGTTATTTGCCGGAAGTTAAACCGGGACAGACGGTGCGTATAACGAACTATGTGTTGCCGGATGATACACTGAAAGGAAAGGTGACGGAGAAATCCCCGGCTCTGAGTACGGAGACACGTACGTTTCTGGTCAAAGTTCTGATCAATAACAGGAAACAGATATTGCACCCCGGCATGTTTGTCAAGGCTGATATTATTTTACGGAAAAAAGACGATGTGATTGTTATACCCAAGGAATATATCCTGAGCGGTGGCGGAAATAAAAGAGTCTACATTGTGAAGCAGGGGGTCGCCCATGAACGGAAACTGGTGACCGGCATGGAAAGTGACAAGGAGGTGGAAGTGCTGAAAGGACTAAAGGAGAATGACAAACTGGTGGTCAAAGGGTTTGAAACGCTCCGGGACCGGTCGAAAGTGAAAGTGATACAGTAATTTTCCGGAGCAGTTAAATCCAACCAAGATCATGAAAAAACTTGTACAGTTTGCGGTAAATTACCCGGTGACCATCCTGATGATCACCCTGGCGGTGGTTTTGTTGGGATGGATATCCTGGGATAAGCTGGGCGTGGATCTTTTTCCCGACCTGAACAACCCGCGCCTATATATTGAGATCAAGGCAGGGGAACGGCCTCCGGAAGAAATGGAGAAAATGTTTGTAAAGGGTATGGAAGCCTTATCTATCCGGCAGAAAGATGTTCTGGATGTTTCTTCGGTGTGCCGTACCGGCTCTGCCCGTATCACCATCGAATATGCCTGGAACAAGGATATGGATGAAGCTTATCTGGATATTCAGAAAGCCATGAACTCATTTGCCCAAAACCGGGAGATTGATGAACTGAATATTTCCCGTCATGATCCCAATAGCGCTCCGGTGATGTTGCTGGCTATGACCAATGACCGTATTACCGATATGAACGAACTTCGCAAGACAGCCTGGAACTATGTGCGTAATGAGTTGGTGCGCCGGGAGGGCGTCGCCGACGTGGAGCTTTCGGGTCAGGAGGAAGCAGAGGTGCTGATCACTACCGATCGTTACAGACTGGAGGCTTTCGGACTTTCCCTGAACGATCTGTCGAACAGCATTCGGAACTATAACAGGAATGTGACTGGAGGAACGGTGGTTGAAAACAACAGGCAGTATATTGTAAAAGGAGTGAGCCTCCTGAAAAATCTGAAAGATTTTGATGAGATCATCGTAGGGTATAAACCGGTGACAGCAACAACGAGCACGACGGCAAATGCCCCGGTCCAAAAAGTCCCTGTTCTGTTGCGGGAAGTGGCTACCATACAAATAAGAAATAAAAAACCGGCTAATATCGTGCGGTTTAACGGACAAAGATGCATTGGCCTGTCGGTGTTCAAAGAAACCAAATACAATACGGTGAAAGCTGTGGACCAGATTAACCAGGCCATAGACAAAATGGAAAAAGCCCTGCCCGGGTATCATTTTTACAAGATCTCCGATCAGGGTTCTTACATCAGCAACGCCATTGATGAGGTGAAGCATACGGCGCTCATCGGCATTGTACTGGCGATCTTTGTTCTTTTTCTTTTCCTGCGCAGAATAGGCACTACCCTGGTCATCAGTGTGGCAATCCCCGTTTCCATCATTGCCACATTCAACCTGATGTATTTCGACAAACTGACGATCAACATCATGACATTGGGCGGGTTGGCCCTTGGTGCGGGTATGCTGGTGGACAATGCCATTGTGGTGATGGAGAATATTTTCCGGAACCACCAGGCCGGGATGCCGGTAAAAGATGCTGCTGTAGTGGGAACAGCGCAGGTGGGCGGGGCCATTACCGCTTCCACCCTGACCACTATTGTGGTCTTTTTGCCCATTGTTTACCTGCACGGACCTTCCGGCGAATTGTTCAAAGACGAGGCCTGGACCGTGGCTTTTTCATTGCTGTCATCCCTTTTTGTTGCCATTTTTCTGATCCCCATGTTGTACTATTATGTGTTCAGAAACAAGCCCGCCACCCCTGTACATTTTCGGGCTACGTATGAGGCCTACGGGCGTTTCCTGAAAAAAGCACTGACCAGGAAATGGCAGATATTGTTACTCTCGGCGGTGCTGGTAACAGGTGCCTTTTTGCTGGTACCTGTGATAGGTACGGAATTTATGCCTCCTGCCGGCACCCGGGAATTCAACCTGGAAGTTAAACTTCCGGAAGGAACTACGCTTGAACGAACCTCTGCAACCCTGAAAAATTTGGAGAACCTGATACGTGAGATGTTGGGGGATAACATTGAAACGTTATACAGCCATACGGGGAAGCAGACAGGTACTGGAGGAGATATCCAGGCTGTTTTCAAGAGTGAGAACAATGGCATGATCAAAGTGATTCTGAAGAAGGACGCTCCGCTCAGTCCGGACAAAGTAACAAAAGCACTGCAGACAGTGAGTGCGGATATACCGGATGTGACCGTTCGTTTCACACAGGAGGAAAGCGTGCTGAAGAGTGTGTTGGGTTTGGAGGAGGCTCCTGTGGTCATTGAAGTGCAGGGAGAAGACAATGAGGTGCTGGAGAGTATTGCCGGCGAAGTGATGAAAAAGGTCCGGGGGATAGATGGTTTGTATAATCTCCGTTCGTCCTTGGAGGCAGGTGCCCCGGAGGTGCTTGTGGTGATAGACAAGTTGCGGGCCGGGATGTTTAATCTGAATGTTACTTCAATAACTCAGCAGATTAGGAACCAGCTTGAAGGTACCAATGCCGGCGAGATAGACCGCAAAGGCGAAATGAGTGATATCTTCCTGAAGCTTCCTGAGAAAGACCTCGCATCCCTGCAGGATATGGTGATCCGTACCGGAGAACAGGAGGTGCGCCTGAATGAAATTGCCAGTATAGAGAAGACTACTTCGCCGAAAGAGTTGTTCCGGCGCAACCAGAACAGGGTGATACGTATTTTTGCCCGCCTGAATGAAGGGAAAGCGCTGGACAAAGTGGCGGAGAATATCAGAACACACATGGCACAAATAGAATTGCCGGCCAATTACCGGATCACTTTGTCGGGGGAAGAAGAAAAACGCCAGGATTCTATGAAAAACCTGGAATTTGCCTTATTACTGTCCATCGTACTGGTGTACATGGTGCTGGCCTCACAGTTTGAGTCGCTGATCCATCCCTTTACCATCCTGCTGACAATCCCTCTGGCCGTGACAGGTTCTATTCTGCTTTTCTGGATCCTGGGCAGGCCGCTAAACATGATGGCGATCATAGGGATCATCCTGCTGGTAGGGATCGCGGTGAACGACTCCATCATCCTGGTGGACCGCATCAACCAATTGAGGCGTGAGGAGGGCATGTCACGCTCCGGGGCGGTCGTGGAGGCTGGAAAACAAAGGATACGTCCTATTCTGATGACCAGTCTGACTACGGTGCTGGCCTTGTTACCACTGACCATAGGTTTCGGGGAGAATGTGGCCCTGCGCTCTTCCATGGCCCTGGCCGTAATCGGTGGCCTGGTGACTTCCACGCTGCTCACCCTTGTGGTGATTCCCTGTATCTATGATCTGCTCGACAGACTCCGGGAGCTTTTTACGGGACGGAAAGAAGAAAATTCTCAAATAACCGGGGCTTAGTAATAAGATATGAAAATGATTATCAACAGGAAAGTACTTATCAGTATGCTTTTTGCAGGACTGACCCTGTTGGGTTATATCTCCTACAAACAGCTTCCTGTTGAATTGTATCCCAATCCCGAACTTCCTTATCTGATCGTTCAGGTGTATGCCGGGCAGGAGGTGGATCCTAAATATATGGAAAATGCGGCGGTTATCCCCTTGGAAGGAGCTGTAAATATGGTGGGTGGAGTAGATGCTATTTCTTCCTACATACGGAGCCGGAACGCCCAGATCGTGGTTTCATTCAAGAAAAACGAGAATATGAACCTCGCATATCTGAAGCTCCAGGAGAAAATCAACAGCATGAAGGAGAACCTGCCTGAGCAGTTCAGGGTGCAGGTGGCCCGTATAAATCTGGAAAAGATGAACAGCCGCTTTATGGAGCTGCAGGTTACGGGAGAGGGCGATGTGGACCGTGTAAGAAATCTGGTGGACAGAAGAATCAAACCGGAGCTGGAAAACATAGACGGGATTGCCGGTGTGCAGGTGTTCGGCGGTCGCCGCAAGTCGATGGAGATTAGACTGGATATGAATGCCTGCAAAGCCTATGGGGTATCCCCTTCCCACATTCTGACCCTCCTGAGACAGAATACGGCCAACAGGGCTTATGCCGGGAATCTGTATGAAGACGGAAAACGTTATTTTGTGCAGGTGGAAGCTGATTACAGCAATATTCATGATATGGAAAACCTGGTGGTGGCCCGGGGCCCTGTCCTGCTGAAAGACGTGGCGGAGGTTTATTTTGGCTTTATGGAAGAAAAGAGCTACAGCCGTGTGAACGGGGAAAATGCGGTATCCTTGTTTTTACTGAATGATGCCCAGTCCAATCTGATAGACCTTTCACAGAAAACGCAGGAAACGATCCGGCAGCTCAATCGTAAATACGGCCACCTGGGGCTGAACATTGTCATTCGTTCCAATGTGGCCGAGGTGATGGAGAAAAATATTGACCAGATCATGCACCTGGCTCTGATAGGAGGAATACTGGCCGTTTTCGTATTGTGGATATTCCTGAAAGATTTGAGATTGGTCTCTTTTGTCGCGCTGGCAATCCCCATATCGGTGTTTACGGCATTCAACCTGTTTTATGGCTTTAACATCACTCTTAACAGCTTTACATTGATCGGTATGGCTCTGGCTATTGGTATGTTGCTGGACAATTCGGTGGTGGTTTTGGAAAATATTTACAGGCTTTCATCCTACGGGGCCCCTCCCGACCGGGCTGTCCTGCAAGGTACCCGTGAGGTATGGCGATCCGTTTTTGCTGCCACCCTCACCACCGTAATGGTGTTTGTACCTTTCCTCTTTTCAGCAAACTGGATGATTCGGCTGCTGGGTGGGGAAATCAGCATATCTATCATTTCCACTCTCCTCGTTTCCCTGCTGGTAGCCCTTATGTTTATTCCGATGACTACCCACTCTCTGCTGAAAAGACGACGGTCAAAACCTGTGTTTTATGAAAAGGTGACGACCAACAAACGAATCATACAGTTTTATGTTCTCCTGTTAAAAAGCGGCCTCCGGCGTCCGGCAGCTACGATGATCTGGGCTTTGGCCCTCTTTTTTATCAGTGTCTTTATCATGCTTGCGGTGCATGTGCCTGCCTTAAAAAATACGGAAAAAGACGCTTTTGCCATTCATGTGAATACTTATGGAGGGGCTACGTTGCAGACTACTGACAATATTGTCCGGCAGATCGAAGAAAAACTGGATGACCTGACTGAAAAAGAAGATGTGATCAGCAATGTGCGGGAACAGGATGCAATAGTCACCGTTAAGTTGAAAAAGAACTATGAAAAAATAGCCGGGCACACCATTGAAGTGATCATGGATGATATCAGAAGCCGGATGAGAAATATAAAAGGGGCAAATCTCAATGTGACCACAACAAATACCGGCGGTAATGCAGGAGGTATGAACAACAAAGTGCTGGGGAATTTTCAGCGTCTGTTGGGTATGGGTTCACAGAATGAGCAGATATATATTAAAGGACGGGACTTTACCGTGATGCGCCGGGTAGCATCCGACCTGCGTTACTTCATGGGGAATCTGGAAAACATTCGATGGGTTAATGTGTCGAATCTTCCGAACAGAAGCCCGGAGGTGGACCTGATTTTTAATCCCTACCTGATGAATGAGTTCGGGATCACTCTTGCCTCGGTGTCTTCGGAACTGGCTTCCTTCTCAAATGAATTTTCTTCAGGATTTACATTCCGGCAGGGTACAGATGAGTATGAGATTGTTTTGAAGGAAAAGGAGGTCTCTGCAGAGGAGAAGAAAAGTAAAAATATGGACGACCTGATACGTATGCCGGTCAGAGGAAAAGCAGGTACGGTATATCCGTTGGGATCTTTTGCTCAGGTGGTTTATGCACGGGGGGTCTCCGGGATTACCAGGGAGAACCAGGGGAAACGGATCACGCTAAATTATGCTTTCAACCGGGAGGTGTATCGTTCGAAGGGGTTGCTGGAGACATCCCGCAAGGAGGTAAACGACATCCTTACTGCCTATAACATGCCGGCCGGCGTGGCTGTAGAGATGGTGAATCAGGAAAATCAGTTCAAAGACTTTTACTTCCTGATCGGGGCCGCTATCCTCCTGATCTTTATGATTCTGGCTTCCGTATTTGAGTCCCTCTCGGTGCCTTTTGTTTTGCTTTTCTCTATTCCGCTGGCTGCCACCGGTTCGTTTCTGGCCTTGCTGATCACCCATAACAGCCTGTTCAATGCCAACACCCTCACCGGTTTTATCATCCTTATAGGCATCGTGGTAAACAACGGAATTTTATTGATAGACTACACGAATATTTTGCGAAAAAGAGGATATCGCAAAACGCGTGCCCTGATGACCGCGGGCATGTCCCGGGTGAGGCCTATCCTCATAACGGCCATTACCACCATTGTGGCCATGTTCCCGCTGGCAATGGGGAAAGCCGAGTATGTAAGTGCCATTGGCGCTCCTTTTGCCATCACCGTGATCGGGGGACTCTCTTTCAGCACACTACTTACCTTGATTATCGTGCCGGTATTCTATTCCGGCCTGGAGAATGCCCTTCTTTGGTTCCGTGGTCTGGATCTGAAGGTAAAGATTCTGCAACTGGGGTTGATCATAGCAGGTGCCTGGCTGGTCTTTGTGAACGTGGACGCTTTCCTCTGGAGAATGCTGCTGTTTATATTGCTGGTCCTTGTGGTACCGGGAACCACCTGGTTTATGCTCTCCAGCCTGCGCCGGGCCGGCATGCATCTGATCCCTGAACATGAGCCGGTCAGGATCCGACTGCAGAACCTGGTGAAGATATACGACCGGGATTCCAGGTTTGTCAGAGAGTGGAAAGGCGGGAAAAAAATCAGAGAAAGGGCAGGCCTGGAGAAGCATTACCGTAGAAAAGAAGATTTTTACGACCTGATATGGGAGATCCCGGTATATCTGTTCATGGTTTATTTTACGTTTTTCTATCTGCAATCCGGGTTTTGGGCATTGCTCCTGGCGGTGGTGCTTTATCTTTATACCCTGGTGTTGTACCGTCCGCTGGGGAAGATATTGCAGAATAAATACGAAGAGACTGAAAGAAAATTTTACAGGAAAACCGATCATACCCTGTACAAGTTTATATTCTGGTTCCTGCCGCTTGTAATACTGGCTGTTTTCGCCGGACAATGGAGAAATCCGGGTGTTGTAGTTGCGACAGGCGCACTATGGTATTTATTATTGGGTGTATATGCTGTTTCAGCAAAGCTATACCGTGAAAAAATCAATGTGGACCGCATCATGGGTCGTTTTGGAGGCATGAGAAGAGGATTCTATCGTCTGGTCAGGCAGATCCCTCTGCTGGGTAAGAGACGTACACCCTTTAAGGCTCTGCGTGGGATTACCCTGGATATTGGTACCGGCATGTTCGGATTGCTCGGACCCAACGGTGCCGGGAAAACTACGCTGATGCGTATTGTATGTGGGATCTATGACCAAAGCTATGGAAAGGTGTGGATCAATGGCATCGACACCCTCAGGAAACGGGAAGAACTACAGGGATATATCGGATATCTGCCCCAGGAATTCGGTATGTATGAGAACCTGACCGCCTGGGAGTATCTGGATTATCAGGCTATTCTCAAAGGATTGAAAGACCAGGATGTGCGCATGGCACGGTTGAAGTATGTACTGGCGTCGGTTCACATGCTGGATCACAAGGATGAAAAGATAGGTTCTTTCTCAGGCGGAATGAAACAACGTATCGGCATTGCTCAGATACTGCTACATCTGCCCAGGATCCTGGTGGTGGATGAACCTACTGCCGGCCTCGACCCGCGCGAACGAATACGATTCCGGAACCTGCTGGTCGAATTAAGCCGCGAACGGGTCGTGCTCTTTTCCACACACATCATCGAAGATATTTCCAGCTCCTGTAACCAGGTGGCTGTCATTGACAGAGGAGAACTTAAGTATTACGGAGTGCCGCATGAGATGAACAAACTGGCCGGGGGACTGGTATGGCAGGCCGATGTGACGGAAGCAGTGTTCAGGAAACTGGCCGGAAAATATCTGATCGTGCATCATATGCAGGTTGAAGAAAAGATACGGGTACGCCTGATTTCAAAGGAAAAACCTGCGGCAGAAGCCATTAATGTGACCCCCCTGCTTGAAGATGCTTATCTGTGCCTGCTTAAGAACATAAGGAAATGAACGAAATCATGCAAATATCCGGAAAAAACAAAGGAAAAACCGGTGGTAAGAAACTGAAAAACCTGCTCGACCTGACTGGCAGAATGGTGAAATATAACATGAAAATCATCTTTGCCAATCGCTTTTTGTGGTTTTTACTGGTAGCCTTTCTGGTATTTATATTAATATCGATTATCGCTGTACTCGACAATGAGGGACTGGATATCTCATTTATTTATGGGTCCCTGCTTCTACCAGGGGTCCTGCTTCTTTTCTATCCGACGGTCTTCGGGATACAGAATGATGATGACGCGCGTGTGTTGGAAATACTTTTCGGGATACCTGACTACCGTTACAAAGTGTGGTTGGTGAGGCTGTTGATAACTTTTCTTTTCCTGTATATCATCCTGGTGTGTTTCACCTGGATGGGCGCTGTTCTGGTATTGCCTGTGCCGGTTTTTGAAATGGCCGGACAACTCATGTTCCCGTTATTGTTCATAGGCATGCTGGGATTTATGCTTTCAACCATGATACGCAGTGGCACTGCTACAGCGGTGGTGCTGGTACTTTTGGGGGTAGGCCTCCTGATCCTCCAGGGTAGTATCGACCGCAGCATGTGGAATGTCTTTCACAACCCGTATAATGTGCCTCGCAGGATGAATGAAATGCTATGGGCCCGGGTGACCCTTAAAAACAGACTGTTCCTTGTCAGCGGCTCTATCCTCTTTCTTCTGTATGGCTTGTTGAACCTGCAGAAGAGGGAGAAGTTTATTAAATAAACCCATATTAAGCAATAGAAAAATTCCATTGCTTCGTCAGGGTTAACCCAATGCAGCCTTTGGCTTATGCGCAATAAAGCCATTTACCATAACTCTATTGCGCAATTTGGGATAAATATTTAAATACATATATAAATATTTATTTAAATATTTATTTAAATATGTATTTAAAACTTACAGTCAGAAATCCGGGTCCGGGAATCCTGAACTATTTTTCTTTCACCAGCATGGCCTCGATACCCTTGACGGCGCGGTAGCCGTCAGCGATAGCGCTGATGGCGTCAGCAGTGCGGTTGGCAGCATCTCCGCCGGCAAAGATCTTCGGATCGGTGGTTTGCTGGAACTCATTTACCACGAAGCGCCCCCGTTCGATCCTGATCTTCTCGGCAAATTCTTCTTCCAGGAAGCTGTAGTCGCCTTGCTGGCCGATGGCACCCAGCACAGCCGTCGCTTCTATGGTTTTGTTGCTGCCTTCGATGGCCACCGGTTTGGGACGTCTGCCCCGTTCGTCCGGAACCATTTCAGCCAGCAGATATTCGACAGCTTTCACATGACCTTTGTCATCACCGTGGAACTGGATCGGGATTGCCTGTGGCACGATGTGTACCCCTTCCTCCTCGGCCCCTTCGATTTCTTCCCAGTCGGCAGGCATATCCTGCACGCGTCGGCGATAGAGGATGGTAACATCGGCACCCAGACGGCGGGAGACACGGGCAGCATCAATGGCAACGTTCCCTCCGCCGATCACGATCACCTTATCACCAATATCCACTTGCTTGCCGTTGTTGATTTCATACAGGAAGTTGACCGCCTGGATGGAGCCCTGTAGGTCTTCTCCTTCCACGCCCAGCGTCCAGGGTTTCGGAAATCCGACGCCTACAAAGACGGCATCATACTTTTCGTAAATCTCTTTGAAGGAAATATCTTTTCCGACCCTGGTATTAAAGTGGATCTTAACACCTATTTTCTGAATGTATTCGATCTGTTTGTCCAGACTTTCTTCGGGGAATCTGTATTTGGGGATCCCGTACATGGTCATACCGCCGGCTTTGGCGTGGGCCTCATAGATGGTACAGTCGAAGCCACGCAGCGCCAGGTAGTAGGCTGCGGTCAGTCCGGATGGTCCGGCGCCGACGATACCTACCTTGAAACCATTGGGTGCATTGATTTCCGGATTAACGATTTCCTTGATCAGGTCGGCGTTATTCACCGTTTCGGTGGCATAACGTTTCAGCCAGCGGATAGCGATCGGTTCTCCGCGGTGGGCAATGGCACACACCTCTTCACAACGACGGGTACAGACTTTCCCGCACATCTCAGGCAGCGGGTTGTTGTCATAGATAATACGAACGGCATCGGCATCGTTGGCCCGGGCAATGGCATTGATATATTCGGGGATGTGCATATGTTCGGGACATGCTTCGGTACAGAGCCCGCAACTGATACAGCGGCTGGCTTCGGCACGTGCCTGTTCTTCGTTGTAGCCCAGCACCACTTCGGCAAAGGATTTGACCCTTTCCATTCCTTCCAGTTCGGGCATGGGGATACGGGCGAAGTCGTTGAGAGAGGTAGCTTCGGTGCTTACGAAAGATTTTCTTTCTTTGCCTTCCGGGTTATCCACCCCCGGCATCCACAGGAATGAATCTGCATCATCACTAACATACACATAGTCTTTGGTAAGACTAAGGCTGCCGGTAGGGCATACCTCCACGCACAAACCACACCAGCAGCAACGGCCGTGGTCGATCCTGGGCCGCAGGCCTGAATCGCCTTTTTTTCCTTCAATGCCTTCCACCGGCACCATATCAATAGCCTGGTTCTGGCAGATGGTGGAACAGTTACCGCATCCTATACATTCTTCCAGGTCATTGTAATGAAATCCCCGGTACCGGTCTGCTGCCTCTCTCGGGACAAAAGGCGTTTCCTTAAGTGTATGAGGCTGCTTGCCGAACTGTTTCAGTGCGGTCAGCGGTTTCAGTGTACCTTTCAGATCAAAAAAACTCATAATCGTTCTATTCCTTTCTGACGTTAACTATTATCTTTCAATTTCCGGTGGGCAGGTGCCCAGACTGTTCATGATGGCTGATATATCCGCAAGATTTTCGCCTACCAGCAGATCTTCCAGCAGGGTGATGGCATGTACATAAGCTGCGCCTCTGAAATGTGCTCTCCGGGGATGTGTTCCTCCGTCGCTGGAAACATACATCCCCACTTCTCCCCGCACGGCTTCGGTACGGGCATATGCATCGCCTTTGGGAAGGGCCCATTTCTGAGGGTTGGGAATCTTGTTGTAAAAATCACCTCCGGGTATCTTGTCGATCACCTGGCGGACAATGCGTATCGATTGTCTTATCTCCTGACGGCGTACCTGCGCACGGGACCATATGTCACCTCCTTCGTGGGTGGGAACGACAAAATCCAGTTTGTCATATACCTCGTAAGGGTCGTCAATACGCACATCGTGTTTGATCCCGCAACCACGCAGCGGCGGACCTACCACTCCCCATTCAATGGCTTTTGCCTTGTCAATGATCCCGATACCTTTTGTTCTTTTTTTGAAAATCGAGTTTTCGAACATCAGGTCATCATAATCGTCCAGGCGTTTTTCAAGATAATCCATGGTCTTGAGTACTTTTTCCTCAAAACCTTCCGGCATATCGCGGCGCACACCGCCTGGCCAGATATACATATGATAAACACGGCCGCCGGTAAGTTCTTCGAACAGGTCGAGGATATAGTTGCGGTCCCCAACGCTCCATTGTCCGACGGTATAAAGTCCGAGTGAACCGGCTTGTCCACCGTACCATAACATGTAAGAGGCTATGCGGGCCAGCTCGAGTACCATGACGCGGATATATTTGGCCCTTTCGGGGACTTCACGTCCTTCCAGTTCTTCGACAGCACGGGCATAGCTTTCTTCTACGGGATCAGGCTCGGGAACACAGAAACGACACAGCAGCGTGAAGCTTTGCAGCCAGTTTCTCTGTTCTATCAGCTTCTCAAAAGCCCGGTGCAGATACCCCACTTCGGTAGTGGCTTTGACAATGGTATCTCCTTCCACTTTTACCCGCACCATCATATTTCCTGTGATCCCGGGGTGCTGCGGGCCAATGTATAGTGTTGTTGCTTTTTCTCTCATTTATCGTTTGTATTTTTTGGCAAAATCCGGTAATTCTTCTCCCGTACGTTCAATGATGGTTTCTCTGACGTCACGGGCATCCTCACGTCCGGGACGTTCCCAGAATTTCTCCCGGGCATAAGCTTCCGTGTCGAAATCACGCCGCATAGGGGGAGGTCCTTCCCAGTCTTCCAGCAAAAACTCTTCGGGAGCTTCCAGACCTGTGAATTCAATGCCGTACATCTCCTTCATCTCACGCTCGTACGTATTGGCCTGGCGCCAGATCATGTCCACATTGTCCATCACAGGGTTTTCACGTTCTACGCGTGTATGAACGAATATCTTGATCTTGTCGGTATAAGACCACACAATATATACGATCTCAAATTCTTTTTCTTCCAGCCAGTCCACACAGGCGATGTGAGACAAGTGGTTATATCCCATCTCATCTTTCAGGAAAAAAAGGATGGCGGGGATTTCTTCTTTACCGATAAAGAAATCTACCCGGTTTCCGTCATGTTGCTGTGCAGTAACTTCCTTGAAGTGAGTTGTGATCTTTTCTATGACCGTTTTTTTTATCTCTTTCATATTTTTTTCTCTTACCAGTTATATTCAGGCATGCGCCAGTTGGGTATGACGTTTTTCTGGTTGGCACGATACCACTCCAGGTTTTCTTTGTATTTTTTTGCCCCGTCGGCTTTGCCGGCCTGGATCAGTTTCTGCAGTTTGGCAAAACCGGAGAGCACTGCTTCGGGCCGTGGCATACAGCCGTTGATATAGATATCCACCGGCATATAACGGTCCAGTGCCTTGATCGTGTTGTAGGAATCCCAGTACATCCCTCCGTTGATGGTACAGGAGCCGAAACCGATGACATATTTGGGATCCTGCATTTGTTCATATACGCGGATGACACGTTTCAGGGTCTTGGTGGTGAGGTAGCCTGTAATCAGCAGCACATCGGCCTGACGAGGGGTAGCTGCTCCACGGACACCGAGCCGCTCGGCATCATACCGGGAGGTCATGGTGGGAGGGAGCTCAATGGCTCCGCAGCCGGTCCCGTATGCCAGTACCCATAAAGAATGCTGACGGGCAAAGTTCTGAATAATATCTACGATTTTTTGAGAGTTTTTATCGTTTATCATCGCTTTTATTTTTTAAAAAAGTGCGGCCTGCAGTATGGCCAATAATCCGAAAAATGAAGGCCATCCCCAGAACCAGCGGACTGATTGTTCTGTGCGATATCTCGGGCTGGTTATGCCGTAAAGCATGGGGATAAGATATAGGGTAAATGTCTTGACAACCAATATAATAAGGTTATCTGCTCCTCCCATGAAAATATCTACATAGAGGGTGAGTTTGGCAAATGTAAAAACCGATCCGGCAGACATCATCACAAAGAGGTATTTACCGCCGTTTTCCGACATCGGGCCGGAGGCCAGTTCCTGCGGAGCCCCGACAATATCAAAAGGAGCATAACGGAACATCCCCAGCATGGCCATGACGGCAGCCAGAAAAGCAAACGGCGAGGAAAACATCAGCCAGCGGCCTGACTCAACCTGTACATTCATCAGATCAACGATCGAAGTGGTTTTATACTGGATCATCAGGGCCACCAGAGCCATTACCCAGGGGATCTCAAAGCCGGCCATTTGGCTCAGTCCACGCGTAACCCCGATGGCGGAGTTGGGGTTTCCTGTCTGACCGGCCCCCAGTGCCATCCCCAGCGGCCCGAAAACCATAATGTACAACAGAAAAATCAGATCGCCCTGGAAATTCAGGTTGGGGAAAAACTTATTTCCATTCAGGATGGGTATGACCAATAAGGATACAACGGCCGTAACCATAATAAAAGCAGGTCCCATATGATGCATTACCCCATGATGGATAGAGGTTTTCTTTGAATAAAGTTTAATGACATCGATAAAATTCTGGTACCAGGGCGGGCCGTACCGGTTCTGGACACGGGCCGTAATCTTCCGGTTCAGCCCCATGTAGGTAATCCCAACCGAGAACGCTACGACAAATGAAACAATCGCTCCCCATGTATAATACAAAATTTCTTTCATTTTTCTATTTGTTTTTAACCGAACAGACTGTTTTTAAAGAGTAATAAAATGACAACAAAGACAATGACATAAATGGCATAAGTTTGTCCGTTGCCCGAATAAACTCTTCGGAGATAATCAAAGAAAGCTTCCATTCCCTGACCAAAACCCTGATAATAGGTCATCATACGTCTTTTCATGACCGGACATACAGCCCGCAGAAAAGGCTGGTAAAAACCTTCCGAGAAAGTCAGGTTTTCATGTTCCAGAGGTACTTCGCCGGATGAACTGATATCTTTTGTCGTGACATATCGGGTTTCCTTGAATCCTTTTACGGTGAGGATGATAAGGAAAAACAGAAATGTGCCTCCTATAGCGTACGCCAGCGGTCGCATCATGATCTGATTGCCCCATTCGTTGAACAACCCGGACATGCTCCAGAATGTGCCTGCAGTGGTGGAATATCCCAGAGTCTGCATCCCCAGGTCAATGGGTTTGAGGACGATGCCCGGAAAAACACCAAAGACCAGCAACAGTGTGGCCATGATAATCATAGGCAGCACCATCAGGGCCGGAGCCTCTTTAACATGTTCCCATTCTTTCTCTTCCTGTCCCAGGAAGAAGCCGAAGAGAAATTTATAGCAATAAAGAAAGGCGGAGGTGGAGGCGAAGAAGATCGCGATCACCAGGATATAGTGGTTGCTGTTGATCAGGGACTCGTATAACATCCATTTGCCGACAAAGCCGCCTAGGGGTGGAATCCCTGCCAGACCAATGATGGCCAGTAGGGAAGAAATAAACGTCCAGGGCATTTTCCGGATCAGACCGGTTACTTCGGTGAATTTGGTGGTGCCGGTTTGTTTTTCAATGGCTCCGACGGCCATAAACAGGGTTGCTTTGAAGAGAGCGTGCATGACCGATAAGAACAAGGCCGAGAGCATGGCCAGTGGTGTGCCAACAGCCACCCCGGTGATGATGTAACCCAACTGGGCTACCGACGACCAGGCCAGCAGTTTGCGGGCATCATCCTGGGCAATGGCCCAGAGTGTGGCCATAATGGCCGTGATGGCTCCCAGCCAGGCTATGGTTTCTCTGAACCAGGTATCATCGGGCAGATAATTTACCATGGTGACAAAGACCATGATCATCCCGTAAATCCCCATTTTGGACAAAGCCCCTGAGAAAACACTTGTATAGGCCATGGGTGAGTCGGCATAGGCATCGGGCGCCCAGACATGCAGTGGCATCATGGCGGCCTTTACGGTAAAAGCCGTCAGGAACAGGATGGGTAGCCAGATCTTATAAGCTGCCGGGAAAAACGGAAATGCCTGCATCATGTCCGGGATCATCAGACTCTGTGTATGGGCATATACCATTACGATGGCCATCAGCATGGCATAGGCGCCGAGAGCACTGAAGATAATGTAATTGATGCCGCTGCGCTGAACATTTTTCCCGTTGTAAATAACGATAAAATAAGAGGACCAGGTCATCATTTCCCAGAAAATAAAGAAAGAGACCAGATCATGACTCATCAGAATACCCATCATGGACATCAGACTGATGAGGAAATTGAAATAAAAATATCCCAGCCGTTCTTTTCCTTTCATATAGGAAACGGAATAGAAAGAAGCCATCACCCCCAATCCGAGAACGATCATTGAAAAAATCCGGCCGTAGGCGTTAATGCCCCATTGCAGGGACAAGCCGCTGATGGAAAAGTCAACCGTATCCCCGGTATGGATTTTTGTGTAAAAGAGTACTGTGCTTGCCAGAACCGTCAATACGAAGAGGGTATCGCGTAACAGACCGGAAACTTTATGGGCCAGGAAGGTGAGGATAGCCCCTCCGAACATCAATGTGAACAATATATAGATCATATTCATAATATCTTCAGCTTAGTGGGTTAGTAACTGTCCGGTGGATAAAACATCCTGAATATATTTCCCTTTATCAAGCAACGCCTGCGATGCCTGGTGCAGGTATCCGGAGATCAGGTCCGGATAAAACCCGATGATCAGTATGATCACTCCTAGGGTAGCCATGGCGATGACCGCATTGACGGTAGGTTTTTTGGGTGTGATGTGAGATTCTTTTTTGTAAAAATAAATCCTGTTGATCACCCTGAAATAATAAACCAGTTCAATAAGGCTTACCGAAAGTATTAGGGCGATTATTAACAGCATATTCGCATGGGCGGCTGCCGACATCATAAAGAATTTTCCCCAGAAGCCGGAGAAGGGTGGCATTCCTACGACGGCCAGAGCTCCCAGGGCAAAAAGAAAGGAGGTGACCGGTAAGAATTTACCCATGCCGTTGGTTTCGCTGATATATTTATCTGCAGAATTATAAACCAGGTAGCTGCCGGAAAGGAAAAGCAGTGATTTGCCGATCGCATGATTGATAAGCAGGAACATGGCGGCAAAAATACCTTCTTCCGTTCCTATACCGAAAGCGACAAGCACGAGCCCCATCTGTCCCAGACTGGAATAGGCCAGCATACGTTTCAGACGATCTTGTCTGATGGCGGCCATCTCGGAGATGATCATGGTGGTAAGGCCGATCACGATCAGGAACTGATGGGTACCGGATACGTCGAACAACGTGAAGATTATGCGTATCAGTGCGTAAACGCCCGCTTTTACCACGATACCTGCAAAGGCGGCACCCACCGGACCGGGAGCCTGTGCATAGGCGTCAGGGACCCAGCCGTTTAGGGGGAAAATCTCCGCCTCAATGCCCAGGCCAACGATGAAGAAAATCACAGCCAGTATCTTGAACTCCGGTTTCATCAGATGAGCTTTGGAGGCGATGTCGGCCATGTTCAGGGTGCCCAGCTGCGAATAGATCAGGATGATAGCCAGCAACAGGAACATGGAAGAGAGGGATCCTACCATCAGATATTTAAAGGAGGCCTCGGCACTGTCCCTGTGTTTGTAAAAAGCAGTCAGGGCATAGGCTGAGATGCTGGTGATCTCTATGAAGACAAACTGGTTGAAAATATCACCGGTGAGTACGATGCCTACCGAACCGGTCACCAGCATCATGAAAAGAATAAAGTATTTCTTGGCTTCTTCAAAGTCAACGTTTTTGAAGCGATAGCTGTAAATCCAGATGATGAATCCCATCAGGATCATGAGGGTGGCCAGTATGCCCGTGAAAGGGCTGAAGACCAGGTTGATTCCCCACGGGGGCTTCCATCCGGCGAGAATTTCCACAATGGTTCCGGTATGCATCACTTGTTCCAACAGGGTGATTGCCAGTACCAGCATGTATAACAAGACCAATCCGGGAAGAATACGAATGGATTCTTTCCATACCATCCCCAGCAAAGGGATCAGAAATGCCGCCAGTAACGGAACCGCGATAAATAATACAGGACTTCCTACCATTTCAGATTTTTTATTTCGTCAATATTCAATGTTTGATGATGCCGGTACAACCGGATGACCAGAGAAAGGGCTACGGCAGTTACCCCGAAGCCGATCACGATGGCTGTCAGCACCAGAGCCTGGGGCACAGGGTCCACCATCCCTTCACTCAGTTTTTTAATATTCTCCAGTGTGAGTGGCATGTCTTTCACCAGTGCCGGTGAAAAAATAGGGGCTGTTCCCGAGGTGATATAACCGATGGAGATCAGCAGCAGGTTTATGCCCGAATCGAATATAGAGAGGCCTATGACAACCTTGATCAGGGATTTTTTCACCAATGCTCCGTACAGTCCGATCATGATGACAAGAATGGCCGTGATAAAAAACGAGTATTCAACAATTTTCAGGTCAAAAAGCGTAAAATTCATTTTTTTTAATCTTTTTCGTTCAGTGCAGTATAGATCAAACCGGTCAGCTCGGCGCCTACTTTGAAGCCGACGGCAATGTAAATGATCGGGATAATGCCTCCGCTTAACAGATCGTTCAGGGATCCGTTGGGCAGAAAATCCTGCAGGAAAGAACCTCCGTGGAGCATTCCCAGCAGTCCGATGGTGGCAAAAGTGATACCGGCCAGGGATTCAACCACTGAAAGTACGACGTGGCTGACGGTATAATCAGCATAAGCCATCAACATGAGCAGGAATCCGGTGGCGATGATCACCCCTCCCTGGAACCCTCCGCCCGGCGTCAGGTGACCGTGGATGAACACGTAAGCACCTAACAGGATAATAGCCGGGAACAACAAGCGGGAACCGGTGGTTACGATACGGCTGCCGGAGAACAGGACCGTTCTTTCACCCAACTGGTGTCTTCCTTTATATAATATACTTCCCATGGCTGTGGTAGCCAGGAAAAGCACCGTGACCTCCCCCAGAGTATCAAAGCCCCTGAAATTGACTACAATGGCTGTAACTGTATTGGCTACCTGTAATTTTATGGGGGAAGTAATCAGATAAAAATCTTTTACCCCCTGCTGGAAAAACTGTCTTCCGAAGTCCAGCTTAAACAAAACTTCGGCCAGATAAACCCCGAAAACCGCCAGCAACGAGATTACCAAAATCTTTTTCATTTTCATTTTGCCTCAGTTTTTGAAGGTTTCTTTTGATATACTTCATCTTCAAACCGTACCGTATTCTTGATAGTAATGATAAAAATGATGGTTGTCAAAGCCACACCGATGGCTGCTTCTGTCAGAGCCACATCCGGAGCCTGCAGCAACAGGAACAGGATAGACAACACCAGACTGATCAGGCCTGTTCCGATCACGGCATACAACAGGTCTTTTTGCACAATGGAATAAATGGCTGCGCCGATCATGAGCAGCAACAGGAAAAATATTAAAATAAGATAATAGATCATGCGGTTTCCTCCTCTTCTTTTTGATAGACTTCCCGGTATTTGTCATACTCTTTTCCGCCTTTCAGATAGGGATAGTTTTTTCGTTTGTAGTTGGCCCGTGCCAGGGCATGAGAACTGATGGGGTTGGATAAAGCAATAAAGATGACCAATACCAATGTTTTGATAAACCAGTCGGGTTCGAGCAAACCCACGCTGAGGATAACGCTCATGCCTCCCAGGGTGGTTGCTTTGGTTCCGGCTTGCAGCCGGTTGTAAGTGTCGGGCATGCGAAAAATACCCAGTCCGCCGAGGAACAGGAAAATACTCCCGATCAGGAGCAATCCCATTCCGATAATTTCGAGAATCTGATTCATAATGCGCCCTCCAGATATCTTGCAATGACCAGTACCCCGATAAAACCCAGCACACCGTAAACCAGGGCAATGTCAATGTAAATGTAACGGTTGAAAATAAAAGAGAGTAATGCCAACAAAGCCATGGCAATGGTGGTAAGTGTATCCAGTGCCACGGTACGGTCGGCAGCCGTCGGTCCGAAAATGAACCGGAGTGTTGAGAAGAAAATCCCCGTGAAAATGAAACCTAATGAGATATAAATGATAATTTGTAACATGATCAGAATATTTTTAACAGGATCTTTTCAAATTGTTCTGCAATGTCTTTATGGACTTCTTCCGGATCGAGTGATTTTACATCAATCCAATGAATATAATAGGTATCGTCGATGATATCCACGCTCAGGGTGCCCG
Organism: Bacteroidales bacterium; assembly: GCA_021157415.1. Classification (GTDB taxonomy): domain Bacteria; phylum Bacteroidota; class Bacteroidia; order Bacteroidales; family VadinHA17; genus DRPN01. Next base: position 51,605 of record JAGGWN010000004.1, read on the forward strand.
GGGTAAGGGTGATGCTGTTGGCCAGTACCATCTTGGCAAAATCAGAAGTTAGTTTGGTTTTAAACTTAACAATCCCCGGATTGATAGGCAGTTTTGGTGAAATTACCCGGCGTGCCACATCCAGGTTGGCAGTGATCAGCGCCCAGAGAAAAACAAAAAAATAGATAAAAATGTAAAATAATTTTACTGGTGAGAAAATACTGAAATCACAGCAGGTAAAGAAACGGCTTGTGAACAAAGCGATCAGAAAAGCTGTGATCAGACCGGTGATCACTTCCTGGACAGCCAGGGTGCTGGTGAACATCAGCCAGACCACAAACAGGATCAGCCAGCTCATGACAAAGCGGGTGAATTTACCAGGAGAGGTTATTTTTTCCATAGCAGGTTATAAAAAAGATTAATCAAGATCGTATTTCTTATCGCTGAAATATTTCATGAACTGTACCCGTTCATATTCGGCCGGATTGGGACTGTTAATCTGGCTCATTTTGCACTTGAAGTCGGAAATTTTTTCAAAATTGTGTTTTTTCATCCAGGCAGACAACCCCTCATTTAGTGCTTTGATGAATCCAATCCCTTTTGTATATAATGCGGAGGCTACCTGGACAGCATCTGCACCTGCCAGCAGCTGTTTGACAACTGCTTCAGGGTTATGTATGCCGGTAGAAGCGATCAGATCGGAGCTGAGACGTCCGGACAAGATAGAAGTCCAGCGTAATGAAATCGCCAGGTCGGAAGGATTACTCAATACATTGGTGGGTTTGAGGGTGAATTTGTCAATGTCAAAGTCGGGATGAAAAAAGCGGTTGAATAAAACTACACCGCTGATGCCGGTTTCTGATAATTTTTTGACAAAAGCTCCCAGGTTGGAGAAGTAATAACTCAGTTTGATGGCCACGGGAATTGTGACCGCCTTGGTTATTTTTTCGGCAATGTTCAGGTATATGTTTTCAATATCGACACATTCTTTTGAGAAATCGGAGGGCATGATGAACAGGTTCAGCTCAATAGCATCAGCGCCTGCTTCCTGAGCCTTTTTGGCAAAAAACAGCCATTCATGCGAACAGGTACAGTTGATACTGGCAACCACCGGAATGTCTATTGTCTTCTTGGCACCCTCAATCAGTTGAAGATACTTTTTGATGTTGTCTTCCTTGATCTTGTAATCATAGTAATCCAGATACCGGTGCAACTTTTCATCTTCATCCGGCGCTTCTTCGCGCAGGATGCTATCATATTCGTTATAGATTTCTTCCTCAAAGATTGATTTTAACACCACAGCACCGGCGCCGTTCTCTTCAATCTTTTGTAAATTTTGCAGATTGTTCGTTATGCTGCAGCTTCCGGCGACTACAGGAGAAACAATCTTGAGCCCTAAGTAACTGACTGATAAATCCATGCTTTATTTGTTAATTGATAAATATTTAAACCGGGCGCAAATCTAAGCGCTTATCTTTTTAGAAAACATATTATTTAACATATTTTATCGAAATTTAAATTCATTTTAAGTAAGAAGATTTTACAATTTGGTGATAAACAGATTTGTATAATATTATAACGTATATAATTATGTAAATAATTGAGAAAAATCTTTTCTTCCGGAGAGTTTATATAATTTTGTCACGAAAATGATTTTACGGAGAAAAGAATGAGAGAAACGGAATATATATCGACAGAGGATCTGGATATTTTTGACGGATTGATCTGTTACAGCGGGAGCCGGGAGCCTTTTACCGGTGTTTATTTTTCTTGTCACGGCAACGGACAGGTTGGAGAAGAAGTGGAGGTGAAGGCAGGCCGCCGGCATGGTGTTCTGAAAATGTATAATGAAGAAGGTGTGCAGATCGTGGAAGCACACTTCGATCAGGGAGTGAAACACGGAAAATTGACTTTGTGGTATGACAACGGCGTAAAGAAATCGGAACTGACCCTGGTGCGAGGACGCAGGGAAGGAGAGATGAAGGTGTGGTATGAGAACGGCTCCCTGAAAATAACGGGATTCTATCATGATGATATGCTTTGCGGGACCCAGCGAAAATATTTCCCCGACGGAAAACTACGCATGCAGATAGATTTCAGGGAGGATGTCGAACACGGTTGGAAAACCATCTGGGATGAAAAAGGAAAGATTCTTTTTGAGGGAAGGTATTTTAAAGGGTCCCCACGTTCCTAACTTTCCAACTGCAGATTATTAATTTCGTGTGTTATACGGAAGTTATATTCCGGGTAAGTATAAACCGGTTGTCTTTTCTCTGTTTCTCCGAGGGAGTAACCGAAGATGGCTTCATATTCTGAGAGGTCTTCCCCCATTTCTTTCATCTGTCGCAGGTAAGCGGCTATGCTTTTGGATTCAATGATTCTGATACGTCCCATTTTTTCAATGATAGGACTATGGTTTCGTGTTTTGTCATGGTCAAATTCCAGGATACGGCGTCCGTCGGGGGTAAGGCCAATAACATGAAAACTCAGACTTTTTCCTACCCCGGGTAGATTCATCACGCTCCGGTCGGTGGCCAGGAAAGGAGTTTGTTCCTGTTCACGGATTTTCCGTATTATCTCAGGGATATCACTTGCATGGTCCGGAAAAGACTTTATTTTTTCCGAGGATATCCTGCTGATTCTTCCCGCTCTTTTTTCTTCGTTGGCTTCCTGAACGATTCGAGCATTGGTGGCAAAATTTTCCTGATTTTCCAAAAAACCTTTTACGGAAAAGGTATAATAAGTGACCACTCCGATATCATTGAGAACTTTTCTTAGTTTGTTGGCATGGCCTCTTCTTGAGGCCGCAGCCGTAAAGACCATTTGATTGGTGACCATCCACCCGGCGGACAGGAGTGCTTCAACTGCTTTTTTGGTTTGGGGAGTGATTTCCATAGCCGATTCGAAATGGGTCTGGATAATAAACTGCCGGATTCCGATGGCCATGGTTTTTTCCCTGAACTCTTTCAGTATATGAACCAGTTTCGGTGTGATTCTCTGCGGGAGGTAGGCCGGCAGGCGGGTGCCCAGGCGCACACGCAGTATCTCGGCATATTTTTTCCCTTCCGGCCGGCTCTTGTTTTCGATCTTTTTCTCCAGAGCCATTTTATAAACAGCATTAAGGATATCTTCCAGCGATTGATCCGAGCTCATTAGTGCATCGCCTCCGGTGATGAGGATATCACGGAGCTGTTTGTCCGCTCTGAAATAACCCATCAACGCCTTCATCTTTTCCGGCCAGGATTTTCGGGTATGCAGCAACGACAGGTCGAAATGGAGGTGTCCCCGCTGGAAATCATACATGCGTTGACAGACCGAACAGAGCCCTCCGCATGCCCTGCCCATACTGTCAGGAATCAGGATGGCCACTTCGGGGTATCTTCTGTGAATGTTTTCAAAGGGAGGTAAGAGCCACCCGGCAGCGTTGGGTTGACCGGGTACCACCTCATCTTCTTTTTCCCAGGCTGCAATCCGTCCGAACTCCCCGACCAGCTGCCGGGAATAGAGCATATACGCACGGATCGCCAGATCGGCATTTTTTAACGATTCCTGATTGTCGAAAATCAGCAGTGAGAGATAATACGGATTGATAAAAAATGGAATTCCTTTATTCCGGGCTTCCCGGAGAATTTTCATGGTTTTTTCGGGGAGTGAGAAATTCAGTATCTCATTCAGGGATTCCGGATCGCGGATGGCAAAACGCAAATGAAAAAGTCGTTCGTGCCACCACTGTCGTGCTGTATGTAATTTTTCTTCATGGGATTTCTCTAGGGTAAAAAAATACTTCCGGTCGTGAATCTCGCCTTTTTCGATTTTCCTGATAATCCAGGACAAAATCCGGTCGCGGTTGAGTTTTCTCATTTCTATGATTTCCGGATCAAGGCCGGAAGGGTGACGATCCATCCATTTTTTTACCACCTGGACAGAGGGCCTTGGAGATTTCCTTTCGTCTTTCAACTGCCGGAACAGTTGGTAAAAATCTTCCAGAAAATCGGGATGAATTACTGTTTTTCCTTTCAGACTTTCCCATAATAACCGCAAAGGTTCCGAAACGACTGTGTCTCCATGCCGGTTGGGATCTTTCAGTATAAGCTTCTCATGATCGGAATAATCCAGTAACCGAATGGCTGCAAAATCTTTCCAGCGCAATTGTTCGTAACAAATCCTTCCTCTCTTTTGACGCCGGTAATAAGCCAAAGCGTCAGGATTCTCCATGAGAATTGAAAAGGCATAGTCCCTGATTTTTTTCAGAAATGTGTAATAATGAGAAACCCGGGGAAACGAATCGTCTAAAAATTTCAGCTTATTGGTAATCGAATGAGCTTGTTGTTGTCTGTCTTTTTTCTCCAATAAAGTTAAGTACATGCTAACCCTCTCTCTTTTCTGTCCTTTTCATATCATAATTTACAGCCTGAAAAGACTGGATGGCTAATATACGAATATTAAAGGAAAAATCCAAAATAAATCAGAGATTGTACGAGCTGCCTGATTTTAATGC
>JAGGWN010000065.1 GCA_021157415.1 Bacteroidales bacterium
TCTCATACCCTGCTTTTTTCATCATCTTTGCCCATAATTCACCCTCTTCAGCCAATTTTTTCTCCTGCGGCACCATCTTATGCGCCTCCCACAATGACCGGCCTGTATTCAGCATCCCCCGGCTGGACACACATACGGCAGGTGTCCAGGCCCCCATATTATAAGCATGAGTAATGGATACGCCCTCTCGCACCAGCTTATCTAGATTGGGCGTTATGATCTCCGGATTGCCCAGGGCATGCACCATGTCATAGTTGAGATCGTCGGCAAAAATGAATACAATATTCGGTTTTTTCTCCTGCTTCTGCGCTGACCTCTGTGTGCCTGATTTGCATGCGAAAAACATTAATACTATAACAATTACAGTTATTGCAATTCTCAATTCTGACAAAATATTACGATTATTTTTCATGACTTTTTAAATATTTATAACAATATTATTTATAATCATCGCCTTCCAGACTCCTTTTGCAGGATTCTCTCCACCGGGCCAGTTCGTCTGCCATTTTCTTTACGATATCGAGGTGTTGTTCCGAAATATCCGTGGTTTCGTCCGGATCATGGAATATCGTACAATTCGTAATGCTGTCCCTGATCCGGGCTGTAGATTTTGTACCGGTTTTTCATGAATGCCACTTGTTTTTTTGACTCAAAACCAATGGGTACCTGTCGTGCTTTCATGTATCCTTTAATGAAAGGTAACATGCTGATCCCGTCGATGGGTTCCGGCTGGTCTGGCATGGTAAACCCGAGGATATCCAGGACGATTGGATAATAATCCAGCGTGGAAAAACAGACATCGAACCCGTTTTCCCATGGTGGGGAGTAATCTGTAATATCCCCCGGGTCTCCCCAGCCCATATCATCCGCCCTCATCAGGATAATATTGGGAGCCTGATCCTTCGGCTGTCTGGCATTGTTTTCTGAACAACCGTAATAAGAAAAAACAGTAATCAGAAAAATAATTGTATATAATCGAATGGTTATCATTTATTTAATAAACTTCCCCACCAGTCTTTGTTGGGCTGCCAGGCGGGGGACAGCATGTGTCTGCGTTTTTCTTCCAGACGGGGCAATAACACATCCCTGTACCACTGCTGTTTCTTCTTCAAAGAATCTTCGCTGAATAAAGGATCGGGAACCGGATATTTTGCGTTTACCGACCGAAGCCAACCCAGCAGTTTCTCTGCCATTTCACGGGTAGTTTCCGGGTACCGTGCTGAGACATCATGCTGTTCACTGATATCCTGGTTAAGATCATACAACTCATTGGATCCGTCTTCCCAGTAATGGATTAGTTTCCAATGACCTTCACGAATCATGGATGCCGGATCGCCTCCCTGATTTCCGTAATGAGGATAGTGCCAATACAAGGGTCGGGAAGGGATGGTATCGCCTTCCAGGAGAGGCACCAGACTTAATCCATCGGTATGTTCCCCCGGCATCAGGGGGATTCCTGCCAAATCCAGAATGGTAGGATAAAAATCAGCTCCGGTAACGGGGGTATCGTTTTTTCTGCCTCTAAGGTGCATCCAGGGTACATCAATAAAATAAGGAATACGGATGCCTCCCTCCCACTGATATCCTTTTCCGCCTCTAAGCGGTCTCAGGTTGGTGGAATAACTATCACCCGAGACCACCCCTCCATTGTCGGAGGTAAAAATGACAATCGTCCTTTTGTCCAGGTGAAGTTTTTTCAGAGAAGCCAGTACATAACCCACGGCATCATCCATCTGTGATATCAGACCGGCATACACCGGATTGTCCTGGTGTAGGCGATAAGGCAATCTTCGTTCCATGACAAAACCCTTCTCAGCGATTCCTATTGAATCAGCCTTGTCCCGATATTTCTTCCACTTATCATGTGTGGTTTGTATCGGGCCGTGTACCGCATAAAAAGCGAGGTATGCCAAAAATGCCGCTTCTTGATTCTGTTCGATAAATTTTACCGTCTCTTTGGCCAGCTTCATGGAGAGGTGCATCCCTTTCTCTTGCGGAAGATCTTTCATTTTGGGATCATGAAAAGGTGAAAAATACCTGCCGTGGGGAGGACTCCCTACCTCATATCCTCCTATATTCACATCAAAACCATTGTCTTCCGGATAATAACCTTTGCCACCCAGATGCCATTTCCCGGCAAAGAATGTCCTGTATCCATGTTTTTTCAACGCTTCAGGAAGGATCACATACTCTTTGGGCAAATGATGGAGATAATCGGGAGGTAACATTTTCGTAAATCTTTTGGCATTCCTCCAGCTTTCCCCTGACTTGGCTCCAATCCAGTCGGTGATACCGTGACGGGCCGTAAACTTGCCACTCAGCAAACTGGCCCTGGAAGGGCTGCAAACGGCACAGGTGGCATAGCCGTTGGTAAAGATCATACTCTTGGCAGCGATACGGTCAATATTAGGCGTCTCATAATATTCACTACCCATGCAACTCATATCCTTGTAACCAAGATCATCAACCACAATAAACAGAATATTGGGTTTTTCAGGTTTACTACTGCAGCCCGTCATCACAAGCGGAAGCAGGAACAGAACAAAAACTTTCATGCGTTTCATCTTGTTGTCGTTTGGAGCAATGTAAATATATGTATTATAATGATTCACTCTGCAAGGATCACCAACAAATCTGCACCCTATCTCCGAAAGCATTGCGGTTTTTGTAAACAAACCCCAAAATATACAATATGCATTCTTATGGTCCTATATCCAGAGGGTACAAAAAACATTACTTATGCAGGCACCCGCCTTATATACTTATCCTCCTATTCATCAGCCCTTTGTCCATCAGGGACACTATTGCATCTTCCCATTGGCTATCTCATGGATAGAGGCAACCATCTGTGGCTTGTGCAATACATGGTCCGGACGCCACGGATCACACTCCCGGGCATGGCCAACCCGCTGAAAGCACATTATAATGACGATCTTTACTACGTTTTTGTTGAAGAAAAGTCAAGGTAAGTGAAAACGAGGAAAACAGAAAAACAGAAAATCACGATCGAGCTGCCTTAAAACCAAATCGGCAGCACCACATTGGAATTCATGGGGTTGAACGTGACGAATACCACATGGGTGATACAGTAAAACCATAAAGCTTCTTTTTGAAAAACCTAGCAACAAATCCGGATTATAAAAAAGCATTACCCCGCTCATGTTGGCGGGGTAATGTATAACCACTCGTAAAGGCAGACTCAAACTCAATCATCACCGGATATCCAGGGATACAGAAGCTTCTGTTAATCCATCGGATGTTGCAGTAAGAGTTGCTGTTCCTTTATCTTCAGAAGACTTCAGGATCACGAGACATTTGCCGTTAAAGGCTTTTCTGTAGTCAGCCTTGAATGGTTCAAGGCTGGTCTGGCAACCGTTATCTACTCCTGCTATGGTAACCGGACCATCAATCTTAAAACGCACCAGGTTGTCTGCATCCGGGACCATCGTTCCATCTTTGTCCACAACCGTTACCGTCACAAAAGAAAGGTCTTTGCCATCCGCATGAATCCGGGACCGGTCGGCACTCAGGAGAATTTTTGCAGGGGCACCCGCCGTTTTCACTTCTGTCGTCAGTTCTTTCCCGTTGCGATGTCCAATGGCCTTCACCGTTCCCGGTGTCCAGGGAACCCTCCACATAATATGCAGATCATCTCCCTGTTTTGATTTTTTACCCAACGATTTTCCATTCAGGAACAATTCCACCTCATCGCAGTTGGTGTAAGCCCATACATCCACGGTGTCTCCGTCATTCCAGTTCCAGTGCGGAAAAACATGCAACACATCCTTATCGGTCCATTCGCTCTGATACATATAGTAAGCATCTTTGGGAAATCCGGCCAGGTCGATAATGCCGAAGTAAGAACTTCTGGCAGGCCAGGGATAAGGGGTAGGTTCGCCCAGGTAGTCAAAGCCGGTCCAGATATACATCCCGGAGACAAAATCATACTTCTTCACTACCTTCCAGGTTTCTTCATGGGTAGAACCCCAGGGGACACTGCAGTTATCATAAGAAGAACAGGTATAATCTGCGTTCATCACATGATACCGGGCAAAGAGTTTTTCAAAATCAATATCTTCTTCTTTCTTTTCCCGTAACAACTGATAGATTTTTTTCATCACGGCACGCGGAGGCCAACGACGGATACTGTCGGAAGGCATATCATAATGCCCTCGGGTAGCAATGGCCGAGGTAGTTTCGGAAGCGATAAATTTTCCTCCCGGAAAGACTTCATGAAAACGTGGCCAGTCTTTCAGGTCATAGTTATGGCCGATCAGATCACAGGCCCCGGAACGGGCCAGAAAATTGTGTTCATTTTCAGGGTTATTCATCGCAGAAGTGATAGGACGTGTGGAATCCAGTGACTTTACAATCCCGGCGAGTTCTTTTCCAAGTTCGGCCCCACGCTGAGAATACTGTTCCGGGATCTCGTTGCCAATACTCCATATAATAACACTGGGATGATTTCTGTCCCGTAGTATAAAATCGGTTATATCTTTTTTATACCACTGGTCGAAATAAAGATGATAATCATACGGCCTTTTGGCTTTCTCCCAGGCATCAAATGCTTCATCCATCACAATAAAACCCATTTTGTCACAGAGGTTCAGCAACTCGGGTGCCGGAGGGTTGTGAGAGGTTCGGATACCGTTACATCCCATACCTTTGAGAATTTCCAGTTGGCGTTCCAGGGCACGGGTGTTGATCGCAGCACCCAAAGCACCAAGGTCGTGGTGGTCACAAACACCTCTGATCTTTACATGCTTACCATTCAGAAAGAAACCCTTGTCTGCGTCAAAACGAAACGAACGAATGCCCAACGGCGTTTCAACTCTGTCTATGATTTCATCCCCAGATTTTACCCAGGAAACCGCTTTGTATAAGTAAGGGTTTGTATCCGACCATAACGAGGGTTGCAAAACGACCAGGTCCTGTTGTACCACTACAAAAGAATCCCGGGGAATGGTTGCAGGAGTTTCTCCGGATGCAACTTTTCCGCCTGAAGCGTCATAGATAACGGTCTGTAACTGTACCTGCCGTGCATTGGTTTCCCTGTTACGTATTTTTATTTGCAACCGTATCTTTGCCTGGTCAGCCGATATCTCCGGGGTGGTAATATAAGTGCCCCAATGATCCACATATACGTTGTTCGTTATCACCAGCCACACATTCCTGTATATGCCCGAGCCGGAATACCACCGTGAAGCAGGTTGTTTGGAGTTATCCACCCTGACAGCCAGGATATTTTTTCCGCCTTCCGGGTTCAGATACGGAGTCAACTCATACCTAAAAGAGATGTAACCATAGGGCCTTTCACCCAGCAAATGACCGTTTATCCAGACTTTGCTGTTCATATATACCCCGTCAAAATCAATAAACACCCGTTTTCCCTGGTATGCTTTGGGAAGGGAAAAGGTCTTGCGATACCACCCCATTCCGTCGGGCAAAGCTCCTCCTCCCGGTGTGGCCGGGTTGTCTTTGCTGAATTTTCCTTCTATACTCCAGTCATGGGGAAGGTTCAGGGCACGCCATCCGGTATCGATATACGAAACCTGTTGTGCCCCTTCAGCATCACCCGGATAAAAACGCCATCCAGCGTCAAAATCTTGTTTAATTCTCCCACTCTCAGTGGTTGTAGAGCACTGAGAAAAGATCAGCAGGGAGAAAACAAAAAGGAATCCGGAAAAAAGTAATTTTCTCATAGTAAATATTTTTTAAGACAATGAAAATAATAAATGAGACTGCCACAGATTGGTGGCAGTCTCATTCTTTGCAATCAGGTACCCATTAATAACCAGGGTTCTGTATCAGTTGGTCATTCCGGTTCAATTCATCCCGCATGATGGGGAAGAAATAAGCTTTATCGTCCCAGGCTCTTATCTGGTAAACTTTCCTGGTAATAGTGGGAATAGTAGCTGTAGTATGATCCGGTTGCAGTTCATATACCACATTGGCGGCATGCATCGGGTGATACGCATCGGGCCCGATGACCCAGCGACGCACGTCAAAGAATCGTTGTTCTTCATAACACATTTCCACACGCCTTTCATTGCGGTAGCGCTGACGCAGTGCATCGCCCGATTCGGTAATATCCGGCATACCGGCCCGGTGTCTGATCATATTGAGATAGGTTCGGGCTTGCGCATCTTCTCCCAATTCAATACAGGCTTCAGCATAGTTTAGCAGGACTTCTGCATAGCGAAAATAACGCCAGGGTACATCCTGTCTAAAATATTGGGCATCTACGGTGGGATCAATAAATTTACGGAGATAGTATCCAGTATATCCTCCATTCCAGTCTTCGATAGGTCCTTTGCGTGTGTCCAGTCCGTAAACCTCTACCGTATCTCCGGCGGTCTCATCCCATTTCTGCCAGGTACCTACCTGAATAATTCCTACCGGATCAATACCCTGAACATCGGTAGGACGTTTTCTCCAATGGGCTCCCTCATATAAGATATCCGCATAAAAACGGGGATCACGGTTCTTATAGGGCTGCGCCGTTTCAGACGGATTATTCCAATCGAAAGGCGTACCGTCAGCCATCTCAAACGCATCTACCAACTCCTGTACAGGCGTATTGTTTCCCCAATTATGATAACCATTCGATCCACAGTATAATCCGGGATTGTATCCATCCCATCCTTCATCTGTCTTGGGGGTAAAAAATCTCACAAAGATATCTTCGGGTGATTCTTTCAAGATAAACAACTCGTTATAATTCTGTGCCACCGAATCACCGGGACCCGGATCAGCCTTATACAGGCTATACAGCCCCATGTCAATGACAGCTTTGGCGGCATCTCTGGCTTTCTGCCATCTTTCCTGTTGGCTACCTGAAGTATAGCCGAGTAATTCCGGATTGGAATATCCCGGAAAGACTTCACTCACTTTATTGTGCAGGTCGCTGGCTGCATACAATAAGGTACGGGCTTTAAGGGCCAGTGCTGCCCCTTTTGTGGCACGACCGTTATCATCACCGGATTGTACTTCCGGTAATAAAGCTGCCGCCGAATCACATTCACTGACGATAAAGTTGATACAATCTTCATAGGTATCCCGCGGTATCTTATACTCGTCGGTCAGGGTATAAGCATGTGTTATAATCGGTACCCCACCATACAAAGAAGTCAGTTCATGGTAAAAATAGGCTCTCAGAAAATGAACCTGCCCCACCATGTTGTTCTTCTGTTCTTCATTCTCAAAATCAACATTTCCCACCTTTTCAAAGAAAATATTACAGGCTCTGATAGACTTATACAGGTTACTCCATGTTTTTAAGACTGTGTTTTGGCCAAACCACCCGGTAGTCCAGGCTGGGATCTGATCCGGTGTTAACAGACAATTATTAAAATTATTGACACCCCAGTCAGGTGTAAACTCGGCCTCATCTACATAACAAGCGATCATATCAATATCGAAAGGGATGCCCAATTTTCTGTATATGTCATTGATAAATGTTTCAACCAGGGCAGGATCTTTCCAAACGTCCACTTCGGAAAACTCACTGAGCGGTTTTGTATTGAGGAAATCCTTGTTACAGGAGGAAAGAAGTAATCCGACCAGTAACAACATCACAGATATATATTTATACTTTTTCATGTCTCCTGATTTTAAAAGGTTAAACTAACTCCGAAGTTAAACACCCGGTTCAAAGGATAAGCGGTGGTTGATGTGACTTCCGGATCAAAACTCTTCAATTTGTCCAGGGTCAGGAGATTCATACCGCTGAAATACACCCGCAGGTTGTTGATCCCTCCTTTGTTATTGATGATGTTATAGCCTATCACCAAAGATTTCAGACGTAGGTAATCTGTATTTCTCACCCAGTACGTATTGTCTTGGTTACGCCAATATTCTTCATCACGGTTCCAGGTCCGGGGTTTGGATGCATTTGGATTGTCAGGGGTCCATCTGCCTTCAGCGTCTTCCACAAGGAAATTTCCAATTTCACCGGATTCGGTATCATGAATCCTGATGGCTCCGGTAGCTCCCTGCAGCAACATAGACAGGTCAAAGTTTCTGTACCCCAGTGAAACAGTCACTCCTCCTGTAAAACGGGGCAAGGTATTTTTGTCAATTCTGACCCGGTCTAATCCGTCAATCACTCCATCATCGTTAACATCTTCAAAGATAATATCTCCGGGACGTGCATTGGCCCAGTGAGGATAAGCGTCAACGGCAGCCTGATCTTTGAAGACCCCGATGGCTTTGTAATACAAATCGGTATTCATCGGATGACCTGTTGATTTCTGGTAATCAGGCACCCCGGGTGTTTCGTCCCAGAAAATAATCTTGTTCTTCTCATAACCGCCATTGACCCCGATATCATACCGGAAGGTTCCTGACCGTTTATGATAACTAAGATCAAACTCAAAACCCTGGTTTCCAACCTTGCCAATATTCTCACGAGGTAATGTAAGACCAGTGGTTGCCGGGACCGAAGCATTCCTCCACCAGAGGATATTGGTCCGGTAATTGTAAAAATAATCTGCCGAAAAGGCTAACTTCCCGTCAAACATTTGACCATCAAAACCCACATTGGTTTGATTTGCCACTTCCCATGTTACGTTCGGGTTGGGAATCCGGGACTCATGCAATATTTTCTCTTCGACACTTTCGTTAAACACATAGGTATGATTCGGATCAAAAGCATAACTGGACATATATTGATAAGGTTCGATCCGGTCATTCCCGGTCTGACCCCATGAAGCCCTCAACTTAAAGTAATTGATCAGGGACAGGTTCTTTTTCCAGAAGTTTTCTTCCGACATTCTCCATCCCAGGGATACTCCCGGGAAGAAACCGAAACGGCTATCTTCCGGAAAGATATAGGATCCGTCGTATCGCCACACAAATTCCACCAGGTATTTTCCGGCATAATCATAATTGAATCGTCCGAAATAGCTCATCCTAGCATTCTGATCTGCTGATCCACCATTGTCTTTTTCAAGGTCACCACCTGCAAACATCTGGTCCACAACAGTAGATACAAAATAACGGCGGAAAGCAGAGAAGTACATGGATTCTCCCTTAATCCTTTCATAACCTACCAGTGCCTTTACGTGATGTACACTGGCAAAGGTACGGTCATAGTTGACAATGGCATTCAGGGTCATGCGCTGACCGTCATTCATAGATTGGGTCAGTCTGGGTTCGGAGAATCCCCGTTGCCCTTTGACCAGCAAAGGGACTCCCTGATCGTCATAGCTCGTTCCGTCCCAGGTATACAGATACCATGGTTTTTGCCAGAGTTTGTGATTCTGGAAATTTTTGTCAATGGAGGCATTGCCTGTCAGCGACAATCCTTTCACCCAGGGGATGGTAATATCCAATTTTGTATTGCTTTGAAAAACATATCTCTTTTCCCTGTTATAACCGGTTTGACTGGTAGTGATTACAACCGGATTATCCCCGTATTCTATGTCCGGTCCCGGCAAGCCATTGGGCCAGTAAGCCGGCAGATTGGGTTTTCCACGCATCAGCATTCTGAAAATAGCTCCTGACGAACGTGTTGGATAGTTTCTGTTTTCCTGCCGTCCTGCTATGTCAAATCCCAGATGAATATTTTTGGATATTTTCCCGTCAATATTTGTACGGAAATTGGCCTGGTTATAATACGTGGCACTGTTTTTATAAATTCCATCCTGAAAATTACCTCCGACAGACACAAAATACCGAATACTTTCCGTACCGCCGGAAACCGACACATTCCCGTATTTTTGCTGGGCTGCTTTTTTAAAAGTGGCAGCAAACCAGTCAGTATTGGGATGGCCCCAGGGATCAGTGCCGTCTTTATATTTTTGAATATCTTCATCGGTATATTTGGGAGGACGTCCCCGGTATTCGTTTATTTCATTTATCATTTGTGCATAGGTAGCCGCATCTGACATAGGGGGAATGATTGTAGGCTGTGTCCAACCCTGGTTCATGGTAACATGAATAGTGGGTTTTCCGATTTCTCCCCGTTTGGTGGTGATAAGGATAACCCCATTGGCAGCTCTTGATCCATAGATGGCTGCCGAGGCATCTTTCAGGATCGTCACGCTGGCAATATCATTCGGGTCCAGCCTTGTCAGGTTCCTGTCAGGAATCCCGTCTATTACAATCAGCGGAGAATTATCCCCCAGGGTATTGGATCCCCTGATCCTGAGCATTGCATCATCATACCCCGGCTCACCTGTTCTCGTCACCGAAACCAAACCGGGTAAGTGTCCAACCAGGGAATTGGAAACATTGATAGAAGGAGTTTGTTTAATCTGATCTCCCTTTACCGTAGCCAATGATCCGGTAACAGTAGCTTTCTTTGCCGTACTATACCCGATTGTTACCACTTCTTCCAGACCGATGGTCTCTTCTTTCAATGAAACATTTACTACATTTTGGTTGCCAACAGTAACCTCCTGGCTCTTGTATCCCACAAAGGAAAAAACCAGAATAGCATCGGGAGAACTAACCTGAATGGTATATTTCCCATCTGCATCGGTAACGGTTCCGTTGGTCGTTCCTTTTTCAATAATATTCACTCCCGGTAGAGTTCCCCCCTTTTCATCGGTAACTTTTCCTGTTACGGTAAGCTGTTGTTGCAAGCGTTTTGCCTCTTTCATGGTAGAAGCCAACAAGGTTTTCGGAGATAAAATGATCTGACGGTCCAGGACCATGTGCTCGACATTGGTCCCGTCAAATAACTGATCCAGCACCTTGTAGATTTTTTCATTTGTGGCGTGGATGTTCACTCTCCTGCTTACATCTACAAGCTTCTGATTATAAATAAAATAAAACTCACTCTGACTCTCAATGGTATTGAGTACCTGGCCGATGGTCACATCACTCAAGCTCAGAGACACTTTGGTATTCTGTGAATAGGAGTCTTTGCCCAGCACCTGGACAATACCAAGAAGAATTAGAAATACCATGATTCTCATAATCATAAAAATTTTTAAAGAACGTATGGACACAAGAAGCGTCCACCATGTTTTTGATTTATTTTTCATAGTTTTGCAAAGTTTAGTGGTTCTGGATTGAATTTAAAACTTTAATCTGCTAAACAGACGGGAAAACAACGCCATTGTTTTCCCGTTTTTTTTACTGATCATGTTTCATAGGCATTGGGTTTTAGGTTAGACAAAAGGGTATTGATAAAATTGTACTATTCGTTTATATTTATATCAGCATCTTTTTTTGCAAAAAGGATAATTCGTTTTTTTGTGAATGTGTCATCCGGCAGTTTTTTCCTTTTGATAATCTTGTAATCAACCGGGGAAGTCAGACGGATCAGTTTCAGCACTTCATCCAGCGACTCATATTGAAAAGTAGCATGATAGCGATAATCCTGCAGCTTTCTCTCCTGTAAATAAAACTTTACATTATACCATCTACCTAATTTTCTAACCACCTGTTCCATGGCATCATTCCTGAAGATCAGCTTCCCTTCTTTCCAGGCAATATAGCATTCCGGATCCTGCACATTTGTTTTATGAAAACGAAAATCCACTTTTCGTATCTGCACCTGTTGCCCCGGTTCAAGGACTGTCAAAGGATGAGTGCCCCCTTGCTGCATCTCTCCGGATATCCTTACTTTTCCCGTGATAAGCGTCACGTCCGTTTCATCCTCTTCCGGATAGGCATTTACGTCAAACTTCGTCCCTAATGCTTCCACCTCAATTCTCCCTGTTTTTACTATAAATGGTTTGCGGGCATCTTTAAACACTTCAAAGTATCCTTCTCCGGAAAGTTCCACTATCCTCTTTTTCCCCGTAAAAGCCAGTGGATATTTTAAAGTACTTTCCGAATTTAACCAGCCCTGTGATCCGTCAGGCAAGGTAAAATGAATTCGGGCTCCTCTCGGCGCATACAGTTCAGCCCTGCTCGCTGTGTTAAGAACAGGCGGATACTTCATATAATACCAACCGGAAACTAATAATAGTGGTAAAAACAAAACAGCTGCCACTTTTCCAAGACCTTGAACCAACTTTTTAAATGAATACCGGTTTATCCGTTTATAAGACCTGATATCCAAACGGTGGTGAATTCTGTCCAAAACCGTTTGTATTTCTTTCGGGTCTGTTGTGAGGTCATCATTATCTATCACCTCATTAAAATGGTCTGCCCAAACATATTTCAAAGAGGAATAATACTTTTTTTCCACAAACCATTTTATTACTTTCTCTTTTTCAACGTCGGAAGATTCACCTCTGAAAAATTTATTTAATACTTCTTTCTCAATCTTATCCATATTTTACAAATTCTGACTTTTTCTCTGAAAGCAAGGCAGGGAAAAAGTTTTCACTTTTTCCCTACCGGCCCTCATTATTAACCTAAAACCTACAGTACCGTTACCCTCAAGTACTGCATCTATTATGCATATCCCAAAAGAGGAGGTATCCCCCAGAAAAAATATTTTTTTTTGAGAAGAGGGTGCTCAGTCCTAATTTATTTCAGAGGAACAAAGCTCCAAAAAGGATGCATAACAAATCCAGTTTTCCCAGATGTTTTCTGATCCTTTTCATGGCCTCGTGAAGATGATTCTCGACTGTTTTGGGCCGGAGGGAAAGGATCCGGGCTATTTCTTTATGGGACAATCCCTCTTCCCGGCTGAGTTTATATATCTGCCTTTGTCTGCGGGGTAACTTTTCAACAGCAAGATCCACCTGTTCCAGCAATTCAATATATTCAATTTGTACGGTTACCTGATCCGTTAATGCAGGATCATCGATCTGGAACTCCTTCAGAAATTCCTGTTCCCTGTATTTGACTCTGAGAAATTTCCGGATGGCATTATACGTGATCGTAAAAAGATAGGACCTGAATGAGAGATGTTCCTTGATATTTCGCCGGTTTTCCCATATTTTGATAAAGACCTCCTGCACCAACCCTTCAGCTTCCTCCCTGGATCCCAGATACCCTTTTGCCAGATAGAAAATTTTGCCCCCATATTTGGTAAATAAGCGGTCAAAGGCCCTCATATCCCCTTTCTGAAGAGACCTGACCAACTGTAAATCCGAATGTTGCTGATCAACCATTTTAGATGATAGCTCCAATATTTTGAGATAAAAATATATAAAAATACCTCATCTATAGAAATTCCTTAAAATTTATAGGGTTATTTATCATTCTTCCCGGTTATAGGATCAATAGTTTGAGACCACTTTTACTTTTATATACTCTAAAAATGCAGCAATTAAAGCACTAACATAAATATTGCCTACGTAGGCCCCTACGTAGGTTCTTTGCCTCGGTAATCATCGACTGTCAATATTTTTTATCAGGCTTTGCAATTCTTTGATATGATCCGGGGAAATACCCCGGGGGTTGGTATGGTATTTTTTACTCAGGGAGGCAGCCAGTCCCACGGCCACACCCATTTATCCGGTAGTATTCATCACCCTGGGGTCTCCCAGCCCGATATGGGAACAACTGAAACAGCGGCCGGCCATAAAGAGGTTCCGTATATTCGCGGAATAAAGCGACCGGTATGGGATTGTATAATGATCCACCCTGTAATAAAGGGCCTCTGACAGGAAATCAGGTTTTGCAGAGTCAACGAGGCACTGCTGACAATGCACATCAACGGGTCATACTCCATAGGCCACAGCATCAGGAAACTTACGCAGCTCCCTCACATCTCTGAAGGTAAAAATACAATCCCCCTTCAGACGCCGCGACTCTCTTTTGCCGACCAGATAAGAGACCCATTCCAGGGCCAGCTTTTCATTCCCCGGCTCCTGTTTGGCATTGTAAAAAGAGCCGTAGATGGCTTTGAACATATGGTCTCTGATTTCTTCCGCATCTTTTATCTGGTGCACATCATCGCGCGAGAACTCCCACTGCCATGTGCCAATAAATAAGGCGATCCCATTTGCTCCACAAATTGCGGGTCCACGACCCAGCCGCCTTTGTGCTGAAAACTTTCGGCCTCCACAAAGATCTCTTTCACGGCCTGATGCCGGCATCCGGAAAAAATCAACAACACAATAACAAAAGAGATAACGTTTTTCATACGAACATAAAAAAGAGTTTATTTCTATATAACATATAACAATGTATTTACCCCCTCCCGCATGCCCCCTCGCAAGGGAGAGGGAAGGAAAGGGGGAACTTCATTGTCATTGCTCCCTTATTACCAACAACAGCCCTTTACCAGCCTGGACGGGTACGGATGCAGGATCATAAACACCAGCTTCCTGATAATCTTTGATGGGTAGGGCTTCCACTACCGCTTTCTTTTTATCCACCCCTATGGTTTTCCAGTCTATGTCCAATGCCACTTTCACCGCTACCGGGGACCAACTGGCCAGGGCCACAACAGCAAATCCTTTGCGCATATATACGGTAGCCTTAATTTTATCATGGTTGGTCCGTACCGGACATTCCGGGTCCCAGAAGCCAATCATTCTGGTGTTCTCAATGTGTGTGTCATCCCAGAACTTCCAGATAGCACGCGGGTCGCCGGCCCAGGGGAGGCGGGCTGTCATACCAAAGATCATCCCCCGCCAGGGGTTACCCCCGTCCTGCAGCATCTCACCCATCAGACCATACGGGATGCCCGACATCTCCAACAGGTAAAAATCAGCCGGAGAATTTTTATCAAAATACTCACCAAACCACAACCGGTTCAGATAGGGGAAATGCTCCATATACAAGTTGGCACTGTTGATATACCCATCACGCGGATTGAACTGGTTGGCTGAATGCAGGTCGATAAGAGCATCCGGCCGGTTGCGGTCCAGCACCTTGCGTACCCGTTTCATGGTGGTCCGGTCGAAAGCGATATCATCAATATAGATACCGTCGATTTTCATATTTTTTGCCAGCCAGTTGATTCCTTCCACATAATAGTTATGCCAGCGTGACATACCGGAATTGATAATGGCTGCATCCCGAAGCTTTGGCACAAACCAGGCTGCGATATAATCCTCTCCGACATGTTCTTGCAGCCAGGCCCAGCCGTTGCCCGGACCGTACGTATAAATTTCGTGATTCAGGCTTCGTAACGCAAAAATCTCCGGCGCATGGTTCGATAGCTCACGGATGGTATTGTATATTTTTACTTTTAATCCCTTTTTATGGGCTGCAGCAATATAATTACGCATGGTATCCTGCCGCAGAAAAGGATAGTTGATGTAGGGATTTATCTCTGTGGCATGATGTACGTTGATCACATTGGCTCCGGCTCTGATCACCGTATCCAGTGGCTGGAAGCTGTGATAATACCGGTTTTTCCAGTGACTCTTCGTATCAATGGGTTTGAAAGGCGTAAGCAACAGATTGATCTGGTAGCAGAGCGTATCTCCCGGTGTCAAAGTACGTTCACCCGAAAAAGCCCGTATCATCACTTGTCCATTTTCCCGCCTGATACGAATACCTCCCCGCCCGTGATTATCCCAGGAAAGAGGCATATGTAACGGTTTAGAATGGTAAAAATTGGTGTTGAGCGGGCGGGAATAATTGGCTCCGCGCAGGCTGAACTGAAAGCCTGCATTCACCCTGCCTATCCAGGCACCATCCTGATTTTTCCGCACATCCCATTTCCAGTCCACCGTTCCGGGGAATTTCTGCCCTTTATAGCCCAGGCCCATGAAATGTGTTGCCGAGGCACTGTCCACCGGAATCTCCAGCATGATATCTTTTACCTCTGTTTTTTTTGTAGCAGTGACGTAAATTTTTATTTCCACAAAGCCGTCAAACTCCATTTTCCCTTTCACCATTGTTTTCAACGCACCTGTTGCCGGGTTGGCCGTCCATGAAGTCATTCCCTGCGACCACCGGGTAAAGAGACGCCTGCCTCCATGCATCGCTTGCCTGACCCCTCCGGGTTTTTCGACGACCATTCTGAAATCTCCGGCAAGTATCTTACGGGGAATAGGTGTAATGGCCGTATTGCTGCCATTGTAATAACTGATGATCTGAGCCGGGAGACCTGCCGCATTCAATACTAATTTCCTGCCCAGGATGCTGACCGTATCTTTATTGATCTGAACAGGCACAAACGGTTTTACAACCTTTTCGTCCACCGCCAGCAAAGAATTGAGCCAACGCATTTTGGAATGCCGCCAGGACTCGTGATCCCCCCGGTCGATCATCACAGAATCCAATATGGTAAAATGCAAATCAATTTTCTGTGGTGCTTTTCCTGCCGGGGTTACAGTAACTGCCCCCGTATATTCCCCGGCAGGCATATCCTTCGGAATATCCACTCCCATCCACAGGGGCTGCACAGTTCCTTCCGGTACCGGCAATTTCCTGACAAAAGGCCTGGCATCCCAGCCAATGCCTGTCTTGTTGAAACACGTAAATGCTTTGGCCGGCAATATCTCTTGCCCGGAGGCATCTTTCATGCCTTCAAAGGTAATGTCAACATCCGTCAGAGAGTCCCTGGCCGCAAACAGTCCGACCTGAAAAGCATAATATTCATTGCGGTATGCCTTACCGGTAAAATCAGGGGACACTCCTTTTTCAATCCACCGGTATGGCAGGTCATGCCTCATACGGATGGGATATCTCCGGCTTTCCGAAAAAAGCAGATAATCTTCCGGATGTTGTCTCAATATCTGATTCATTTCCTCCCGGGTAGCGATCATCTCCATCGGGAAAAAGCTATTGAAGCCGTTTACTGCTTCCAAAAGCTTCACTTGTGCTGCCGGGATTCTTCTGATTCGTTTCCTGATTTTAATACTATCCGTCAACCTGCTCTTGTCCAGCCAGGTCATGTCTGCTGTTTTTCCCGGTTTCAGATAATACACTTTCGGATAATTCCGGGATCCTTTTATTTCAAAAGGCATATAATACAAATAATAGGTTCCCACACCACTCACCGGTTGAAAAATGATCTCCCCATATTCACGATTGTTAGCCACTACAAGAAGATTTTTTATCTCTTTACCTGCCGAATCGGTGAGGATCATTCTTTTCTCTTCCGGATGTATATCCCTGCGTCGCCAGGGAATACGGGCATATACGGCATCTTTTGCTTTCGGCACCTTCAGCACTGCCCGGTGGTTGCCGTATCTGAGCTGATCCCAGGAAAAGGCCCCGTGTGTACGAGGTTGTGCGGTAAGTGAATCATTCCATATAAGAAACATCACTACTCCCACGGAAAAAGCGAAAATATTCTTCATGTTTTTCCAGCAAATAAACCGGATCACAATATACACATTTTGCATTTAAATATCCCTGATCTTCCTTCCCCTAAAGGGAAGACTTTATCACTCTGTTCTCTTCAGCCTTTATCAAACTCACAAATCAGGAGAGCCTCTTGTTGCTATTCCATGATTGATCAATCAAACAGGTCATACACCTTTTGCCTGACCGGCTGGTGTCCCGGCCGGACGGTAAGAGTATGGTACGCTATCTTCAGTAAGCCCACGTCCAGGACCGGTACGTCATAGGAACATGTAGCTTGTTTTATTTTTATTTTGATCAAAAGGACAAAAACCGAATTTTTTTTCTTTTTGGAAAACCATTAAATTTGATAAATATTCGTAATACGACCGAAAGTTTTAAATAAGAAGAAAAACCCAAACAAGAACAACAATGACACTAGAAACACTACTATCGACGCAATCAGAACCATCACCCAACCAAGAAGAAAAATTACCAGAAGAATAAGTATAGTTACAGTAACCCTCTGGAATCAGGCAGGGTTGCGTGCCAGTACAACTCCAACCACCAGCCACATCCTCACAACTCTTATTATAACCAGCACAAACACGGACAAATAAGAACTTCTTGAAGGACCCGGCATCAACAACTCAGGAAGCGGCAGCAACAGCTTTTCAATTACTCTCGACAGCAACCACAACGTCACGGATTATCATCAGAAGGAAAAGTCGTCTGGATCGCCAGCTGGACCTGGCAACCACAAGGCTTCAAAAAATAAGTAAGAAAAAAAGTTATAATAAAAAAAATTAGGCAGACCATAGCCTGAAGGATAGGGCTACAGATTGATAATATCTTTAATTTTTACAAACCGGGAAGGCTGATATTCTGATGCGGGTAGCTCCCATCGGGATAAGGATCACCGTTTCTTCGGGTTCTGTCGTTTTTACCGGACTCTGTGGGATTCTTTGTATCAGACCTTTCCTGTTGAGTGTCCAGGAGGGTATTTTCCTGGCTTTGGTCCTGATCTCAATCGGAACATTTTCCGGGGTAAAAGGCATATCCTTATCAGGCCATGGTTTCCGGACAACCTGAAATGATTTTTCAGGATATGGTTCATGCAGAACCAGCCCATAATTCCAGGAGGAGGCAGGAAATATTTCCCAGGCGGGCCACTTTGCCGTGCCTCCCTTCCGGACATAGTCCTCTTTTATTTTTAATGAAAAAGTTAAAGGACCATAATTTACGGAGACACTGTTTTTGTTCTTTTCCCATTTTTGCACCTTCAGCGACATAGGCAGCGTCAGAACGATCCGGTCGTTTTTCCTAAATACTCTTTTGATTTTTATATAGGATAAAGGCCGGCCATTCAGTTTAACTTTTTTACCGTTTATTGTCAGCGCAGGGTTTGTACACCATCCGGGGATACGAAGATAGAGCGGGAAGATAACAGCCGTGTCGGGGTGGATGGTAAATTCAATCTTTTCTTCAAAAGGATAATGTGTTTTTTCGGTTATGCTCACTTCAACACCATTTCCGGCTTTTACCTTCACTTCACTGGCGGAGAAAAAGACGGCAGCCACCCCGTTATCAGGAGTTGCATACCATAGATTCTCAGCATAATAGGGCCATCCCTGACCGGAATTATGCTGGCAACAGCGGTGTCTGTGCGGATTCATCCAGAACATGGGTCCGCAGTTATTGATACCGGGGCATTTACTCATGGAATCGGATTGCGGCATATTGGGAGCGGTCAGGTAACGCAACGCTTTCATATCCGGAGTAAAGGCTGCAGGTAACATATTAAAGGCATCATTCTCACAACGATCGGCCCAGACCGGGTTTCCTGTAATCCTGGTCAGTACCTCATCGGATAGCATATCTTCCACGATCCCGCATGTCTCAATAGCCTGTCGTGGTCCTGTAAAACCCGGTCTGCAGTTTTCATCGCCACCGAATAACCCGCCGGGTACCTGCCCATACAGCCTCCTGACTTCCTGCCAATTTCTTTCGGCTGCCCGCAAGTCGGCAGAATCTTTAGACTGCATCCAATAGGTAGCAGGTTCACCAAAAGCCTGGGCAATATTCACATTGTGCCAGCTTACAATACCTGTATCCCATCGGGCCGTATTACGGTGAACTTTTTTTGCAAAATCCAGCAGCCATTTTTCTCCTGTGCGGTTAAACAGCCAATACGTGGAATATAACATATCCCCGGCCCGCATCCTGGGCCAGAAACCTACCAGAAATTTCTCATCAGGATAAGTCTGCAGATACTTGAAATATTTGGACATCAAAGCAAGTACACTGTCATTGCCGGAATATTCATAATAGTTCTGAAGACAGGTCAGCATTACCATGTTGGGCCACAGGTCAGCCCGTCCCCTTAAATGGGTTGCAATACCGCTTTTTTCATGCTCCGGGCCAAACCACCCGTCTTCCCGCTGGTTTCTTAATACAGCATGAAACCAACTCTCCGCTTCTTTGATCATCTTTTCGTCATGCAGAATATACGCACAATTACTGTAACCCTTCAGCCAATATGGCATCTCTTCCCAACCATGTTCCCCTTTTCCATGCGGATCCAACCAGGCATTGTTTTCTTTCTGAAGATATTTGCTGATCTCTTCCAGATGACCATGAAACCCGTTGGCCTGGAGTTCCAGTTCCTTTCTTAACCATCCCTTTGGTTTTATGGAACCTATGGGTAGTTTAATAAATGAACCGGCTTGCAATGGAGATCGGCTCCCCGTATAAAAGGAATTAACAGATTCGATATCCGGTCTTTGTACTATTGTAATGTTCTCGTTAACACGGGTAGTACATGATAAAGTAACAAGAAAAATACCTCCTGTTATGAGTGCCGGGATTGCTTTCATATGAACCTCCTTGTTTTTTTCTGAAATGAATAAAAAATGCATGATACATTGGTGAGTCCCTAAAGAAAAGATATTTTATGCCAAATAATCATGTATGCTCGTACAAATA
The DNA here is from genome assembly GCA_021157415.1 of Bacteroidales bacterium. Taxonomy (GTDB): domain Bacteria; phylum Bacteroidota; class Bacteroidia; order Bacteroidales; family VadinHA17; genus DRPN01. The sequence continues at coordinate 20,086 of JAGGWN010000065.1, forward strand.
TAATAAAATGGCCTGAATGATCCTTTGTGTCATCCGGATGATCTTTTATCGTCTATACTGTTTGTCGCCAAAATAATAACCTCGCTTATGTACACTTATGCACACTGTTCATATGCCGGTGGATTATGCAATGAAAAACCCCAACGCAATATAATGATATCTTTTTATTTTGCAGCCATCGTTTCAGCAATATTCAGTTTACCGTTTTTAATATCAAAGAGGATCAGATCGGCCCGTTTCCCTGCTACAATAGACCCTCTATCATCCAAACCGTACAATTTCGCCGGATTTTTTGTCGCCATATCAACGGCTTCTCCCAAACCACAGCCGGTAAATTTCATCATATTCCCTATACCAACGGATACCGGCAACGATGCGCCGGCAAAACAGTTTTCCTTTTCATATAAAATCATCCCTTCCCCGGTTAATCGCACCTCTTTCCCGTCCCAGACATAGTTGCCGGGAGGCATCCCCGCCAGCATGGTCATATCGGAGGTAAGCATAATGCGTTCTGTTCCTTTGGTCCGGTAGAAAACCTTCACCATCTCCTGAGGAAGATGGAACCCGTCCAGGATGAGGCTACACATCAGCCGGTCTTCGGCCAGTTGCATCCAGAGAGGGTTGTTAAAGCGATGAATGCTGTTGGCCATGCCGTTGCCCAGATGAGTGACCGTCCGTGCGCCGGCGTCCACAGCCCGTTCAATATCTTCCGCACTTCCGTTATGATGGCCCAGAGCCACGACAATATCCTGCTGCACACACTTTTTTATAAACCTCAATGCCCCTTCCACTTCCGGGGCCAGGGTAACCTGAATGATCTTTCCCTCAGCAGCTTCGTTCAATCTTTGAAACTCATCCCAGTCAGGCTTTCGGACATACTTCCGGCTATGGGCGCCCCGGTACCCGTCTTCCGGAGAGATGTAAGGCCCTTCCAGGTGAAAACCGGGAATGGCACGGGCTACCTCAGGATTTCCGAGCGTTGCCGCCAGATTGCCGAAGGATCGCACCAAAGATTCATGGGAGGCCGTAATTACAGTAGGCACAAAAGTTGTAACCCCGTTTTTTCTATGTTCCCTGACCGTCTTCAGCATGTCCTCCATGGATAAGTCGGGCCTGGAAAATTCAATGCCGACATTCCCGTTCACCTGGTTGTCAATCAATGCCGGGGCAATATACGGCAAGTCCGTTTTGCCCTGAGGTCTTTCAGTTTTTTTTACTTTACGGATAATACCCTTCTCTATTTCCAGAGAGATAGGGCTGTTATCGGAATACAATATCCCTTCAATCTGTTTCATAAGGCACCGTCAGTCTGATAACAAAAATATACATTAAAATACCAATAATATGTTAACTAATCAGGTTATTCTACCTATCAGATCAATGTATTTGCAGAATAGCCCAGGCCAGGAATATCAGACCGCCGACGAAGAGCCAGGCATACAGAAACCCGGCCAGGTCTTCCCTGTATCTTTCCGGAAAACCTTTCCACCGTTCTTTTGTAAACCAGGAAGGCAGGTCCAGCAATAACAGGTCGTGCCCCATCTCGGCTGCCAGGGGTTTCTGTCCGTTTCTGATCCGGTCCTCGTCCGAAAGCCGGAGCATATTCGCAAAAAAGCTGTCGATTCGGGCTTTCTCTTCCGGTCTTGTAACCAGACTAACCGCAATCAGAGCAACAAAACCCAACAACATCGCCCATCCGAAGGGAGCCGGTTTCCATGGGTACACGATCTCCAGCGAACCGGTATCCAGATAATTCAGAAAATAATATAAGACAAAGGAAGATAACACGCCGGCCAGTGCTCCGTACCGGTTGGCCCGTTTCCAGACAATCCCGCCGAACACCATAATCCCCATAAAGGCAGCTATCGTTTCTACGAAGAGAAAAGCGTATAATACGCTTTTTACATACAGGGCAAACAGTACGCCCAGGAGGGTCAGTCCCAGACTCGATATTCTTCCTACCCAAAGCAATTCTTTGTCGGCCGGTTTTCTGTTCACAAACTCTTTATAAATATTTTGTGTAAAGAGTGCTCCCGAGTTCACCATAAAGTTTGAGGCGGAAGACATATTGGCAGCAAGTATGGATGCCACCATCAGGCCGGTAAGGCCGGGAAAAAGGAGCACGCGTGTGGCATATCCGAAGGCCATCTCCGGATCGCTGAGGTTTTGTCCGCTCTGCATGACCAATGCCGCCACGATCAGTCCGGTAAAAGCCCATCCGATGGTCACCAGGCGTTTCACAAACGAACCGTAGGTCTGGCCTATTCTGCCGTCCCTTTCTGTGCGACCGGTGGCACACATAGACACCATATGGGGTTGTGCCGTGATGCCTATCACCCCGTTCAGGGCCAGCATGGCTATGGTAAACCAGCCGATACCGAGCTCCGGACTGAACAGGTTGAAAAAATTATCCGGCAACATCTGCCGAATGCCTGCCATTCCTCCAACCTGTACCATCCCCAAAGGAATAAGCATAATGGAAAGAACGATAATCATGAAACCCTGAATCAGGGTTGCATAGGCGGAAGATACCAGTCCTCCGAAGAAACTGTAAATAATAAAGGCCACGGTCATCCCGTAAACGACGCCGTCGGTGGAGATCATATTGTTTGTGGCCACCGAGATAACTTTCCCTGCACCTTTCAGCATGGCTCCCTGGGCAAAAATGAAAAAAAGAATCGCAAAGACCGTATAAAAAAGACCCATAGATCTGCCGTAACGGTCTTCCACGATCTCTCCCACGGTGGTACGTTCGCTGCGACGATACCAGGGAGCGATCAACCAGTAAAAAGGGGTGATCACCATATTCTTCCACTGATACCAGATGGCAGCAAAACCCATCTGGAAGCTGGCGCCTGTCTGGGCTACAAAGTTCTCAGAGTGAGTCCCCGCTCCAAAACCCTGGGCGATCATGACGATTTTGTTGAATTTCCGTTCGCCCCGGAAAAAACCATCACTGGTTTTCACCCGGCGCATAAGCCATAACCCATAGCCGGTGATCCCCACAAAATAGAGTACCACTACCAATGTGTCCAGCCAATTAAAACCCTGATCCATCGTTTTCGGTTCTTGGTTCTGTGTTCCCGGTATTCATCGCTTTCTTTTCAACAGACTGGCCGACGCTTCATCCAGGTATAACCAGGTAGCATTATGTTTCTGCAGCGCTGTCCCGGGAATCATCGGAGTGATCTCCGACTCTACCGTACCCTTCACCGCTTCGGCCTTGCGTTGGTCCGGAATACTGCATATGATTGCTTTGGATTGCAGGATCTGGTTCACCGACATACTGATGGCCTGCCCGGGCACCTCCTCAAAAGAGGCAAACCATCCCTCTCCCAGTTGTTGTTTCCGGCATTGTTCATCCAGTGTCACCACAAGATATGGATCCTGCGTTTCAAAATCCGCCGGGGGATCATTGAAAGCGAGGTGACCGTTCTCCCCGACACCGATAAAAGCCACATCTATGCTTTTTTCTTTTATGATCGCCCCCAGTCTTGCACATTCGGCCTGCGGATCACCGGCATCCCCGGTCACATAATAAAACGCTTTCAGAGGGACTTTCTCCACAAAACGCTCCCTAAGATATTTTCTGAAGGAAGCAGGATGTGTGGCAGGCAGACCGATATATTCATCCAGATGGAATCCGGTCACTTTCGACCAGTCCACCTCCTCTTTCACCAGGGCTTCCAGCATCTCGAACTGTGAAGCGCCGGTAGCTACGATGATATTGGCTTCCCCCTGCTCCGCAAGGGCCTTCCGGATCAGTGCAGCCCCTTTAGCTGCAGCCCTCTTTCCAAGTTCTTCTTTTGTTTTTGATATTATTATCTCCATACTGAATAATGTTACCAAGGTTATTACTTCGGTAGTACCCACACCTCATCCCTCCCGGGATTCATTTTCTTATTATTCATTTTCCGGAACGGAATATACCGCAAACTTCACAATCTCAGGTATGGCCAACGATTCATTTACCATCAGCCGGAGACGCTTCACCTTCACCGCATCAAACGTTATAATCAACTTATGTCCAATGCAGGTCCCCTGGAATATGGTTATCCATTTTTCCCAGGAATATTCTTCCACTTTAAATTTCCTCACCCTTTCTCCGTCCATGATATTTTCCATCAGCACAATTTGATTCACGGATTGCAACCCGGGAAGATGCAATTCAATCTTACGTCCTTTTCCCGAAGTAACAGCCAGCGGATGGGCAAACCTGGATCGCAAGGTATCACCAAATTCCTTCATCCTCACCACATCAGCCTGCGGAATCAACCCCTCAGGGTCCGGGGTTATGCCCAGAATCAATGTCGCATTATGCCCGACAGAATGATAATACATATTGATAAGGTCCTTTACCGGAAATATATGACTTTCATCTCCGGGTTCCCAGAACCATTCATGCCGTCCGTTATAACCGCGCAACGGAGCATCCGCCATGGCCGGCATCCAGTATTTACCATCAGAATCCCCTTTTTTCAGGAGCTCGTAATTGTTTTTCATGATCTCAGGATAAAGGATTCCGTCGTTCGAAGGATAAGGAAAAGTAGCCCAACAGGGATAAGGCATTATCCCGCTTTCCGAGCCTCCCCAGCGGGCTTCTGCCAGCTGAGCATTGTGATAAAAAAGACAATTGGGCTGATACTGCTCTACCAGGGGCAATACATCCGGCGCCCCCCGCTCCGGGCTGTCCGCTCCACCGTCAAACCATATCTCGAACAAGTCTCCGTAACGCGTACAGACTTCCTTTACCATTCCTTCGACCATCCGGTTGTACCAGGCCTGTCGGTTTTCCTGAAACGACCCCTCTCCTTCCACCTTAAAATCATGCACTCCCAAAAAGGAATTCCAGCGGATGCCAAGATATAAACCGGGTTTAATCCCGTATTTTCGACAAGAATTGACAAAATCACGAACAAGGTCCCCTTTGCCGTCCTTCCATTTCACTGCTTTCAGACAATAAGGATTCACATCGGACGGATAAAGGGCAAAGCCTGTCTCGTGAGTAACGGTAAGGATGGCAAATGTTGCACCCATGGCTTTGACAGCCCTTATCCACTGATCCGTATTCAGATTTTTGGGATTGAAAATGTTATAATCGGGGAGGGGTGTGATCCTGTTTAAAGGCTGAGAATACCTCTTCCCGTCAAACACGTGGAGATCGTAGGATATCAACACCCCCATCTCCGCCTCCTGCCAAGCCAGCTGACGTGGGTTGGGAACCGGGTGAACCGTATGAACTATCGGAATACATACAATGTACGACTCGTCACTCTTTTTAACTGCCAGGCTCAATACCCCGGGTTCATCATTTTCTATATAAACAAAAGGTCGCTCCAGCCGGTCGGGCTTCAGCACGCTTCCGTCGTGCATATGCACCTCCTTGGGCATAACAACATAATCCGCAGCTTTCTTCCAATGAATGCCATCCGCCGAAGTAACCATCCCTATGAAAGTATGAGCATGGAACACCCCGTAAAAACGATCTCTTTTCCGGTCGTACCATACAGACATATCTTCCGTGTCCAAGTAGTCGATTACCGGCTCCGGTTGTATAACAAACGGCCCTGCGGGACTCTTTCCCACCGCCATGGCCTGGTTACGGATGAAACGTTTCTCATGCGGTTTGTCTCCCTTGACAATCAGATAATACTTAGCGTCGGGGCCCTGTGTGATGGCCGGGTTGACGGTGAGGGTAGTGATGGGACCTGAAGGCTCTATAATCGGTTTGTCCAGCCTGTTCCAGGGTCCGTCGAGGGAATTGGCCACCGCCACACCAGTGCGCTGATTGTTACGCAACGGCCCCCATAGAGAATGGGTGTAGCCCGTATGTGCGATCTCCTCCAGCTGCTCCTGAGACAACTCTTTCTCCCCCAGGTTGGTAGATATATAGTATAGATAATATTTACCGTTGAAATTTTTGATTTTGGGGTTGTGACAGGTATAGGCATCCCAATGCCCGGGACCCCGTCCTTGCAAAACGGTCTCCTTGTATTTCCACGGGCCGGCAGGAGTATCTGAAATAGCATGAGCCACCTCGGAAAAGAGCAGCCACCCAGTAAAACTGTATTTTTTTTGCCACCGGGCATAAAAAAGATGATACTTCCCGTCCTTCCCTTTGATAATGGAAGCACCCCAGTTATAATATCCCCCGGTTCTGAAGATATTATCCTGAGAAACGGGCTGTAGCCGGTCCCTCAAAAACAAGTCATCCGGGGGTACCTGTCCCGAAACAGGTAAAACATTGAACAACAGAATCAATACCGGTAACAAAATCTCATACTTATTCATGGTGTTCTGCTCAAGCATTGCAGGAATAATAAATATTTGTAAATATAATATTTGTAAATATAATAAATAAGAAAATATCTTTCTCAGAGATTGTGTTGTATGTATTAATTATGTCGTATGTTTGAAACATACGACATAATTAATACACAATAATTTACAAAATTATTTGCCATCCCATTCTTTCTTCTTCTGCGGCCGGCAAAACATAACTTCCACGCCATCCGGTAAATGCCCTGCGATCCTGTCCGATAATTTTTACCTACGTAGGCATCTACGTAGGTGCGTTGTACCCCCCTATTACTTACTACGTTCCGTCACTATGGACTGATGTTTGGAAAATGGCAGATAACAAAAACTTTTTCTGTCGTTGCCAGCCTGGTAAGAACGGATCTTATCCGAGGATATCTTTTCATTGTCATTGTTTGAACCATGCTCACTGCTTTTCTGACAACACAGACAATAACTCCCGTACCTCACTCACTTTTTCGACGTAAAGCCGCGCTTTGGTGGTTTTTGTACCTACCTTTATTGTATAGGCATCATCCGGCATGGCATCAAAGGTATATTCATCCGTCCAGTCATCGCCTATGGTAAGGATAAAGTCAAAATGTTTCTGACTGAGAATTTGCTGGGCAGCCTTGCCTTTATTTATCCCTGAGTATTTAATCTCAAGCACTTTGTCTCCGTCCATGATCTCAAGATTCAGGTTAGCGGTCAGATTGCGTAACTGCTCTTTTAATTCCCAGGCGCGCTGGATCCCCAAATCAGGATCTGCCTTCCGGTAGTGCCAGACAAGAGAGAAATTTTTCTCTTCAATAAATGCTTTGGGTGTCTGGTCCACATAATAGTCCAGCAACGGATACACTTCACTTTTCCATTCTTCGTCCATCTGTTCCATCATAAACCATTCCCCACCGGGTTCTTTCAGCCATACCCCATGTTCTGCCACAAAATAAATAAGCCAGTCATCGGAAAACCAGTCATTTAACGTTTCTTTATCTCTGCCGCTGATGATTACGACTTTGTTGTTCGCATCTCCGATCAGCTTCTTCAGAATACCGTAAAGTTGATTATCCGGTTTTGCATCTTCAGGGTTTTTTGTAAAGGGAGAGAGCGTCCCGTCATAATCAAGAAAAAAGATTCTTTGTCGTGCTTTTTCAAAAGCTTTATATATCTGCTCTGTTTTTGCAGACGTAATTCTACGTGTCAGGTTTTTTTGTTGCAGTTCCTTTACTTCCTCAAGGGCCGATATAAACTCTTTGGCCCAGCGCATGATCGGGTATTTCTTCAACCGCGTATTCATTACCTTTATCCGCCTGATCTGTTCCGGTTCTTCCATTTCAAGGGCTTCCCGGATCGAAGAGGCAACTTCGTGCAGGTTATTGGGGTTAACAATCAATGCTTCATGAAGTTCCTTGCTGGCACCGGCCAGTTCGCTGAGAATCAGGACACCAGCCTGATCACAATGCGCAGCTACAAATTCCTTCGCTGTCATATTCATTCCGTCACGGAAAGGCACTACCAATGCAATATCCGCATAAGCATAGAGGACAACCAGTTCTTCAGGCGTAAACATCCTGCTGATAAACACCACAGGTACCCACGACAATGTACCGTAGTGCCCGTTTATCCACCCGACCAGTTCGTTGACTTCATGTATAATTCCTTCATTTTGTTCCTCAATATTTTCAAAAGGGTGAGTAATCAATATAAGGGTAACCTTCTCCTGATATTCGGGCCACTTTTTCAAAAATAACTCATAGGCATTAAGCCGTTGCGGAATTCCTTTGGTGTGATTTAAGGGATCAATCGAAAGAATATATTTATTGTCACCGTTTTTCGGATATCGCTCCCTGATCTCATCCACAATGGATCCCCCATCCCTTATCTCATTCATATCTTTTTTCAATTGAGCAATTTCCGATGCAAACCTAACATAGTCTATTCCTTTGGGAAATACGTCAACTTTCATGGTTCTGGCATCGATCATAATTCTGTTAAAAACGGTATCCACCCCCATAAGTCTGCGCACACAGCTCAACATATGCCTGGCATAATCGAACACCTGAAATCCGATCAGATCGGCACCTGTCATTCCTTCAAGAATTTCATTCCTCCAGGGTAAAAGGCGGAATATCTCAAAGGAAGGAAACGGGATGTGTATAAACAAACCAATGGACATATCCGGATAGATCTTTCTTATCATTTCAGGTAAAAGCAATAAATGATAATCGTGGATCCAGAGGATATCATCCTCCGTGATGATTTCGCATATTTTTTCGGCATATGCCTTGTTATAGCTGACATATGCATCCCACAAATCATCTTCATACTTTACCAAGGAAGGATAATAATGGAAAAGAGGCCACAGGGTGCTTCCTGCAAAACCGTGCACTGCCCGTCGGAACGTTTCGGAATCAATGTTCACCGGTAAGCAGTTATATTCTTTCAAAGATTCCTCCAGTTCATTATCATCGGCCACGGCAAGAGAATCTTCAAAAATGACATTCCCGATCCAACAAGCATCATATTGTTTATAAAAATCGGTCAAACCAGAATATTTGAACTCGTCGGCAGATTTGACATCAACTCCTTCATTCTTTTTTTCGGTTCGTACGGGAAGTTCATTTGAGGCAATAATCAATCGTTTCATGGTGTAGATTTTGTTTTCTTTGGTCAAACCTTTTACCTTTGACAAAATTCATCCGGTAACTAAAAAAATTTGTTAAAAGTTAGCAAACAACTGTGACCTTTACAAATCATTTTTCAACCCCCCTGACACTATGAACTTTGACGCAGTAATTTTTGATCTTGACGGTGTAATCACCAAAACGGCGCTTGTCCATGGCGCGGCTTGGAAAAGAATGTTTGATGAATATTTACATACGCGTGAGGAACGCTTTGGAGAACCTTTTCGTGAATTCACACATGGCAAAGACTATCTTCCTTACGTTGACGGAAAGCCCAGATATCAGGGGGTTGCCTCATTCCTGGAGTCCCGCGGGATTGATATTCCTTTCGGCGAGCCTTCCGACCCCCCCGATGCGGAAACTGTTTGTGGCCTGGGCAACAGAAAGAACCTGCTTTTCAACGCCGTTTTGGATGAAGAAGGGGTTGAAGTTTATCCTACCTCTGTCGAACTGATCCGCAACCTGAAAGAAGCCGGGATCAGGCTTGGCGTAGCCTCATCCAGCAAAAATTGCAAACCCGTGCTTGAAAAAGCCGGATTGCTGGATTTATTCGAGGTGCGCATTGACGGGGTGGTATCTGCAGAAATCGGCCTGAAGGGAAAACCGGAACCCGATATCTTTACTGTTGCTGCCGACAGAATAGGGGTGTCCTACCATCGCTCGGTGGTTGTGGAAGATGCTGTTTCCGGAGTACAGGCAGGAAAAAAAGGGAATTTCGGTCTGGTGGTCGGTGTGGCCCGGGAGGAAAACAGCCGCGAGCTCAAAATCAATGGCGGCGACATTGTTGTCGAAGATCTGGGTGAGATCTCCATTCAGGATATTGACAATTGGTTTGTGAAAGGGCTGGCACAGGATAACCTGAAACTCAGTTATTACGATTATGATACACAGAAAGAACTGTCAAGGGAAGCTCTCCTGACAGTCGGAAACGGGTATTTCGGAACCCGTGGTGCGATGGAAGAAAGCAGGGCAAACCGGGTGAACTATCCGGGGACTTATTTTGCCGGATTATACAATCGCCTGGTATCCAAAGTGGGAAACAGAGAGATTGAAAATGAAGATTTCGTGAATGCGATCAATTGGCTGCCATTTACCTTCCGGATCGAAGATGATCCCTGGTTTAAATTTGATCCCGGTCCAGACCAGGAAATCCTGAATATTGAACGCACAATATTTTTCCGGACAGGTGAACTGACCCGTCAACTGGTTGTCAGAGATAAAAGAGGAAGGCAAACCAGCATTGTTTCTTCCAGGGTGGCTTCCATGCATGATCCGCACCTGGCAGGCCAGACTTATCAGGTCACACCGTTAAACTACAGTGGCAAAATCACCATCCGGGCAGGGATGTCTGCCGATCATAGAAATGCCGGTGTCGAACGATATAACTCCTTAAATCAGCATCATCTTGAGCCTTTAAGGGGTATGGCTGAAGGAGACAAGGCTTTACTGGAAGCCGTTACCACGACTTCGAAGATTAAAATGATCGCTGTGGCCCGATACCGTACCTCAGGAGTCGACCCGGAAAGGCAGAAACATGAACAGGATAAGGCGAAAATTTATACCTCCTGGGTATTCAACGCTGAAAAGAATATGACGGTTACGGTGGAAAAATCCGTTGCAATGGGAGTTTCCATACACCCGGGATACCGTCGTATCGAAAACTATTACCAGGACGAGGGTTTATTGCTTCCCGGCTACCAAACCCTGATCAATGAATCATCCTTATCCTGGAACAAAATCCTTGACAGTGCCGATATAACCATTGAGGGAGACCGGACCGCCCAGAAACTGGTCCGTTTGCATCTTTATCACATGTTGATCACCGCATCACCCCATACGGCCGCACTGGATGTAGGCATCCCTCCGCGGGGACTGCACGGCGAAGCTTACCGGGGACACATTTTCTGGGATGAAATTTATTTCTTTCCATTTTACCTTATTCATTTCCCCGAAGTGGCAAAGGGAATGCTTAGGTACCGCTACCGCCGCATTAGCAAGGCAAGAGAAAATGCAAGGATGGCAGGTTATCAGGGAGCGATGTTTCCCTGGCAGAGCGGAAGTGACGGCAGGGAAGAAACACAAATCGTCCATCTAAACCCTGTTTCCGGCAAATGGGGGAATGATTACAGCTCTCTGCAACGACACATATCCCTTGCCATTGGATATAATTTATGGAATTATTACTATGTCACCGGCGACCTGGATTTTATGCATCATTACGGGACGGAAATGTTACTGGATATCTGCAAGTTCTGGGTTTCGGCATGCCGCTACTCCGACGAAGACAAACGATATCACATTGACCGGGTTATGGGTCCGGATGAATTTCATGAGAAATTGCCCGGTAGCAACCAGGGAGGTCTGACCGATAATGCATATACCAACATAATGGTATCCTGGCTGCTTGAGAAGGGCATCAATCTGGCAAATCAACTTTCTCCGGATAAGCAAGAAGAAGCATGCAAAAGGACAGGTTTAACCCTTGAGGATTTTTCCCTGTGGGAGAAGATTAAGAATAAACTGAATATAAATATTTCTGATGAATGCATAATCGAACAGTTTTCAGGATATTTCCGTCTGAAAGAAATTGATCTTGACAGTTACCGGGAAAAATACGGAAACATTCACCGGATGGACAGGATTCTGAAAGCAGAAGGAAAGTCGCCGGATGATTACAAGATTGCCAAACAGGCAGATCTCCTGATGGCATTTTATTTACTCGGAGAAAAGACAGTGACCGATATACTAACAAAATCGGGTTACCGCCTTCCAAAGGATTATCTGCTTCGCAACTTCCGATATTACATTCAGAGAACATCACATGGATCAACTTTAAGCCGGTTGGTACACAGCACCATCGCTTTTCATCTCGGTCTGAAAGAAGAGGGCTGGCCCCTGTTTCTGGATACGCTGAAAAGCGATCTGGAAGATATTCAGGGGGGAACAACAGGCGAAGGAATACACTGCGGCGTCATGGGTGGCACACTAAATACGATGATTACCGTTTTCGGGGGGCTGCAACTGGACAAGGAAAGGATAACTATCTGCCCCGAATTCCCCGAACACTGGGATTCTCTTGCCTTCAACTTCTCCACCAAAGATATTGCCTGCTCAGTAACAATCTCCCGGAAAAATGTACAAATCATCTATACCCATGGTGATAATGAGAAAATATTTGTGGATATTTGCAAATCCGGAATCGCTTTGAAAAAAGGGATGGAAGTTGTGACCCCATACTAAAAGCCAATAAGAAATATGATTGGAGACGAACTGTTGATTAATGACCTGCACAAAGAGGCTGCAGCTGATCTTGCAAAAAATATTATAAAAGACCTTGAAAATAAACCTGAACGCTACCGGTATATCGTCGGAATATCCGGAGAATCGGGTTCGGGTAAATCCGAACTGGCACACGTACTCGGTCATGAATTAAAAAAAGAAAGTATCCGGGTGAAAGTTGTGCATACGGATGATTATTATCGTATCCAACCCCTCCTGAGAGAGGAATGGCGACGGAACAAAGGTTTCGACAAAATCGGCCTGGAAGAATATGACTGGCCGAAATTAAAAAAAACCATCCGTGATTACAAAGAAGAACAGGAATCCGTACTCCCTTGTATTGATCTGATCTCGGAACAGGTAGATAAGCTGATCACAGATTTCAGTAAAATAAACTTCCTGATTATTGACGGATTATATGCCATTGATGCACCTGATCTCGATTTGCGCGTATATATTGATCTTACCTATCAGGAAACAAAAATCAATCAGATCATTCGTATGAAAGAGGAACTGACAGACTTCCGTCTTCAGATACTGGAACATGAGCACCAGGCTGTTAAATCGTTGAAACCCAAAGCCGACCTGTTTATAAATAAAAACTACCAGGTGGTTAGCGCATCTGAATATCCCGACCGCCAGTAATGCACTACCCCGGGTAGCCTGCAAGAGCTGAACTGCTATATTATTGATGTTAAGCCCGTTTTGGGGCTGCTGCCGTATTTTGTTATTAAAAATACACATTGTTGTGATGAACCGCATGCTCTCATAAACCGATCCTTTATGAAGACACTTTCAACCGGGGATCGTGAAAGCGATGCTCCGTCCCTTTTTCAAAAACCGTTTCCAGTGTCATAAAAAGTCTATCTTCTTTATATACCGATGCCTTTACGGTAGTGGTCTTATCTATTACAAAGGGTTTTGTATATCTATTTTTTCCCTTCATGGGGACAGAGCCATCTGTGGTAAAATAGATACTGTATCGGGCTTTTTCCAACGGGTTCATCAATCCGATATCACACACATCAATGGCAATCTGTGTTTTTTCCTGAAAGAGCGTGTCTCCAAGGATGGCAGCGGCGGTCACCCGCACAGGGCCATTCCCTTCAACATCCCGGAAGAAGCCTCTGGCCAGACCATAAAAAAGATAACGGTAAAGATCCTTATTGCGTGTGCTGTCTATGGGATTCCCGTTTTCAAAACCGATCAGTTCGACAGGTCCTTCCATGCTGAAGTCGACCCGGTTTTGTACCCAGGGAACAAAATTCCCGTTTTTGTCCACAACAGATATGGTAACAGAAGTAAGATCGTTCTTCCCGGGAACAAGGGGGCCATGATCATTGCTAAGTGTAAGTCTGACCGGCGGTCCGGCTGTGTGGAGGGTCTCCGCAGCGACTACCTTACCGGTTATGTATCCCACAGCTTTTAATGTACCCGGATCGTAGGGAACATCCCACACGAAATCCAACAATTCTCCGGGGGTTTTTCTTCCCAAACTCGTCCCGTTCAGCAACAGTTCAACCACCTCGCAATTAGAATAGACGACCACAGGAATGACTGTGCCTTTTTTCAGTGCAGGATGGGTCCAGTGAGGCAGGATATGAACCATCGGTTTTTTTGTCCACTGACTCTGATAAAAATAATACAGGTCTTTTGGAAAACCGGCCAGGTCAATCACCCCGCTGTTGTATGTTCTCTTGGGAAATTCCACGCCCATAAACTGTGCTTCTCCCAGACATTCGAATCCGGTCCAGCGGAACTCACCCGATATCCAGGGCGTATTTCGGGTGCGTTTCCAACTGGTTCGTGCATTTATACGAACGCCGCAGTTATCATAGGAAGAACGGTAACGGGGCAGCCCATCGAAGAATATCTGACTGGTACCATAAGGTTTGAACTCATGAACGGGGTTTCCCGGGTCCCGCCACCAGGTAGGAACACGGTAAAAGCCACGTGTCTGAATAGTGTGGGGCACTTCTGTCAGCACGACAGGACGGTCCGGATGATCTTTATGAAATTGTTCCAGCACTCCCGGTTTGCCTCCCGGACCATTGAATCCTGACACATCTACTCCGTAAAAAACACTGCCTCCCGTAACAGGCCTGGTCCCGGCATCATATTTATGAATCTCTCCCGTAATATTATGGATATCCTGTCTTCCGGTCTCATTCCCGATGCTCCAAAGAATTACCGATGGATGGTTCCGGTCACGTTGCACCCATGTGGCCACATCTATCCTCCACCATTCCTTAAAGAAACGGCCTCCGTAATCGTTGGCGCCTTTCCGGTGCCAGCCGTCAAAAACCTCATCCATCACCATCATCCCCATACGGTCGCAAAGATCATAAAAGATGGGAGGAAACGGATTGTGCGCCGTCCGTATAGCATTGCAGCCCATTTTCTTCAATAAAAGGATCCTTCTTTTCCACATGGTGTCGGGCAAAGCCAATCCAAACGGGGACATCTCAAGATGTTCGCACACCCCTTGCAACTTGATGTTTTTATCATTCAGCCAAAAACCGGTCTGAGGATCGAACCGGATAGTACGGATTCCGAAATGGTTAACGGTGCGGTCCGTGACCTGACCATCCTGCATAACAACCGTAACCAGATGATAGAGGTAAGGGGTTTCAGGAGACCATAACCGGGGCATTTTAACCAGGAGCTGCATGGGTACTGAAACCGTATCACCGGGGGCAATGTGTATTTTCCGGGAGATATGGCCGGTTATTGTGTTATCCTGTCTGTCTTGAATTTCTTGGTTCACCCTGATAACAGATTCCTTTCCTGTGCGGTTGATAACTTCCGTGACCGTATTCAGGGTGGCTCTGTCCTTGTTTGCTTTCGCAGTATATACAAAAACCCCTCCCAGAGGATTTATTTGCAGGCGGGGTAAAATCCTTAACTTAACGTGACCGTAAATCCCACCCCCATGATAAAAACGGGCTGTAGGGGGAGGAGTGTCATCCACTTTTACGGCAACAATGTTTTTCCCGGGTTTTACAATGTCTGTAATATCATACTGAAAACTGATAAAACCGTAGGGTCTGGTACCGGCTTTCTTCCCATTTACATACACCGTACTGTTCATATAGACCCCGTCGAAATGAATAAGGATGGTTTTTTGCAGCCATGCTTTATTTATGTTGATTTCTTTTCTGTACCAGCCGACGCCAATGGGCAGCCAGGCATTCTGCGGAGTATTGTGCCGGTCATATTTTCCCTCGATGGACCAATCATGCGGAAGGTTCAATAATCTCCAGTTCCTGTTATCATAACCGGGATTTTTGGCTTCCGGAATATCTTTTCTCAAAAAATACCAGTCGCTGTCCAGGCTAATGTCAATGCTTTGGAATGGGTTTTGATCTGCTGTACATCCGGCAATAGATAAAAAAACAAGCAATACGGAACCCGTCGTTACAACACTGATATACTGCCATCTGAGAAAGGAATGCAGAAGAAGTTGCAGATCAGATAATGTATGGCGAGTAATACTGAATATGTTGTTGACTGACATGATTTTTTTTACAAGGTTTTTCATTTTTCTTTTTTTATTGTTTTTCTTTTTTATCTATTGTCTTACAGCATGCAAACTTGTCCACCCCTTGGCGGAATCTTGTCCGCCTTTTGGCGGAATCTTGTCCGCCCCTTGGCGGAATCTTGTCCGCCTTTTGGCGGAATCTTGTCCGCCTTTTGGCGGATTAACCGTTTCTTCCCGTCCTCACGCTGTCGCTGTAGCTTGGATGCCTTGCTTCGCCGAAGCGGCTTCGCGAAGGCACTGCAGGAACCCATAACGGACCGCGAAGGCGGATGAAATACCCACTACCTGGTAAACCAGTTAGATCTTTTTTGCTAACTCTCCAATAGATTTCCGTAATTTTTTTTATGCATAAAATTAAATCTTTATCTTTAAACTCAAATTAATATTTCAAACACCCTCAGACCTATGAAAAGAATAAGCTTTGTATTCGTTTTAATACCGGGCATTATCCTTATTTCCTGTGCCCGACAGGAACTTAAACCAAGAGAACAGGTTTTACTTAGAGACAACTGGACGATCCAGTCGTCATCAAGGGTAAAGGCAGAAGGAAAAATCATCTCCACTACTGATTATCATCCTGAGGGGTGGTATCCTGTTTCCATGCCTTCCACTGTTTTGGCAGCCCTTGTAAAAAATAAGGTGTTTCCCGATCCTTATTACGGAACAAACATAGAATCTCTGCCCGGGTATGTAAAAGGCAGAATGCACTATATTCCTGAGAACAGTCCCTACAGGGTTCCCTGGTGGTACCGGACAGAATTTACAATCCCGCAAAGTTTTAGGGGGAAGAAGATATGGCTGGATTTCCACAGTATCAATTACCGGGCCAATGTCTGGCTCAATGGTCGATTGGTAGCAGACACTTCTGCCATAGAAGGGGCTTATCGTCTCTATAATCTGGATATAACAAAATACGCCGTTGCCGGGGCCTCCAATGTCCTGGCCCTTGAGATCTACCCGCCCCGGAAAAATGACCTGACCATTACCTGGGTTGACTGGAATCCTACTCCTCCCGATATGGCCATGGGAATCTGGTATGATGTCTCATTGCATGCTACCGGTACGGTGAATATTCAACATCCTTATATTGTAACAAAACTGAACCTGCCTGCTACCGATACTGCCAGGCTTATTATAACAACAGAACTTAACAACAACGGGGAGAAAGAAATAACTGGCACCCTGACCGGAAATATTGAAAACATTGTATTTTCTCAGAAAGTCACGCTGGCTCCCGGCGAAACCAGAATGATCACTTTTTCTCCCAAGAAGTACCGGCAGCTGGTGATTGCAAATCCTCGTCTCTGGTGGCCCCACACAGTGGGTCCGCAAAATCTTTATGATCTGAACCTGAAATTCGAGGCCAACGGGAAGGTGTCGGATGTATTGCAACAGCGTTTTGGTATCAGGGAAATCACCTCATATATGAACAATTTTGATAACAAGCATACCAAAGTTTTTCAGATCAATGGAAAAAACATTGTCATACGTGGCGGAGGATACGTTCAGGATATGTTATTACGTCCCTCAAGAAAAAATATGGAGGCAGCCATTCTTTACGCAAAACATATGAATCTGAATGCTTTGCGTATGGAAGCCCCGCGTGGATCCGACGCGCTCTTCGACATGTGTGATGAAAACGGGATTCTCCTCATGGTCGGGTGGTGTTGTTGCAGCACCTGGGAGCACTGGGATGTATGGACCCCGCATACGGCAGATATTGCCGAGGCAAGCTGGAAAGATCAGATCATCCATCTCAGAAACCACCCCTCTGTATTCACATGGTTGTACGGTAGTGATAAATTCCCGCCGGCTGATATAGAAAAAAGATACATTGCTGTCCTGGATAAGTATGACGGGACACGGCCCTATGAATCTTCCGCCACCGGAGACCCGAGTGCTATTGCCGGTAACACCGGCGTATGGATGGGACCTTATCCCGACGTGTATGCCTATGAAGTACCTTCCTACTGGTATGGAAAGCTGGAGTTTAATACGGAAGCTGCGCCGGGAGGAGAACAGTTGCCCCCCATTGAAAGTATGCGAAAAATGATGCCGAAAGAAGATCTGTGGCCTGTCAGCAGATCCTGGAAACTGCGTTTGCATAAAGCGTTTTATCCCCAGGCCAGGAAAGCACTGTTCTCACGATACGGTAAGCCGGCCGGACCGGAAGAATACTGCATGAAATCACAGGTGTTCCAGAAAGAAGCTACCCGGGCCATGTTTGAAGCTTTTGCCGGGAACAAATACCGCTCAAGCGGTATTATCTACTGGATGTATAACTCTGCCTGGCCTTCCCTCTACTGGCAATTATACGATTATTTTCTAACACCCAACGGGGCTTTTTACGGAACAAAAAAAGCCTGTGAGCCTTTGCACATTCAATATTCATACGGCGACTCGGGCATTTATGTAATCAACGGTTATTACCGGGATTTTCATAATCTGAAAGCTTCCGCACAGATTTATGATCTCAGCATGCAGGAAAAATATTCCGGGGAAGTACCTGTGGATATTTCATCCGACAAAAGCAGGAAAGTGCTGAACATTGACTGGCCGGAGAATTTAAGTAGTGTATATTTCCTGAAACTGCAATTAAGGGATGATGACAATAAGTTGATTTCCTCCAATTTTTACTGGTTGTCCAACAAAGGAGACAAAAAGGCCGATTTTACCGCATTGAATAGTCTTCCTGAAGTAAGCCTGGATGTTGCCATATTATCATCACAAAAAGAAGGGGATCATTATATCCTCTCAGTGACCCTGGAAAACCCATCTGCCTACCTGGCTTTTGATATAAACCCTTCCGTAAAAAAAGGGCAGACAGGCGAACTGGTTACGCCGGTTTTCTGGGAGGATAATTATTTTTCATTGCTCCCGGGAGAGAAGCGAAAGGTAACTGTTACTTTCAATGCCGGTGATCTGGATGGCAGAAAACCCTTACTGGAAGTTAAAGGATGGAATATAAAAAAGATAACGAAAGACATTGAATAGCCATTACGTCAGGCTCAGGCTGCCCCATCCTTTCCGGTATTCTCTTTTCACAAATTGATTGGCTTCTTCAAAATTGGTGATCCTTATGTTTTCTCCATCCCATTTATAATTAATATAGCGTCCTGGAAACACAAACCCTTCCATCTCGCCGTAAACAGGGTCTTTTCTTTTTATTTTTTTCCGGATATTAAAGCTGCGAAGCAACAGATTCCCCATCAATACGGTTTCGGTCAGCGGGCCGGCATATCCTTCGAAAGGTGAGTCCACCTCCGCATTACCGTAACCTGCGATACATGCATCCACAAACTGCCAGTAATGTCCATCCATGCCTCCTTCCACACGCGGATATTTCTGCGGCACATGAATATCTTTATTCCTTGATAAAGGCAATAATATCGGGTTACGTCCCCCCCAGCCACAGGCAGCCATTCCTTTTGTGCCGATAAACAAGGTGGCGCCTTCATAATCATTCAAACCGGGCCAGTCACCCAGTATCTCATTCATATTTTTATCGGAGTCCAGCAGGTCGGGCCGTTCCGGGATGATGCCTCCGTCCATCCAGTACAGGTCGAGTTTTTTTTCATTTTTTAACTTGTACCGGAAGCGGATAGAACTTGACACGGGCCCGCTTTCTGGATATTGGGCTTCTGAGAAGATCCCGTCATAGACGGTGCTGGCACTACCTGAAACTTCCACAGGATAACCCAGGCCCAATAACTTGAAGGGAGGCCCCATAATGTGGCATCCCATATCGCCCAGGGCGCCGGTACCGAACCTCCACCACCCACGCCAGTTAAAAGGAACCAGGTTATCAATATATTCAATCTCCGGGGCGGTGCCCAGCCACAGATCCCAGTTCAATTCTTTCGGCACAGGCGGATGTTTCTCCGGCCAGGGAATCCCCTGTGGCCATACCGGCCGGTCGGTCCAGCAATAAACCTTTTCGACCTCGCCCAGCACATCTGCTTCCAGCCACTCCCGGAGGGTACGCATGCCGTCACACGAAGCCCCCTGATCACCCATCTGGGTAACTACCTTGTATTTTTGTGCTGCCTGTGTTAAAATACGGGCTTCATAGATATCGTGTGTCAACGGTTTCTGGAGATATAAATGTTTATGAAGTTGCATGGCACTCAGGCCGACAATAGCGTGGTTATGATCGGGAATGGCTACCGTTACGGCATCAAAATGTTCATGCTCCTTATCGAACATCTCACGCCAATCATGATAATAGGGTGCCTTAGGGAATTCTTTGCGGATGGGTGCCGCCTGCCGGTCATCCACATCGCAAAGGTGAGATATGACAACATTTTTCCGGGGTGTTTTCATAAAAGCATGAATATCCGCCGCTCCTTCTCCCCCACAGCCAACAGCGGCAATATAAAGCTTGTCACTCGGAGCAACATGACCCAGCCCGCTGACAGCATAACTCGGCACAACCGTGAGAGTAGTGACACCGGCAGCCGTCAACCCCACAAATTTCCTCCGGGATAGTCCCGGAGGCTGACTTGTGGCTTCTTCCTTTGTCTGTACATTGTTTTTTTTCATCACTCATAAAAGTTAGTTTTTTGTCTCCCCGTTTATTTCAGGAGAGGTCTTACCGACACTTCCTTAAAAAAAACAACATCCTTGTCACTATGATTTTGTAATCCTATATACCCGAAATCCGGACGGGGACCACGCAAAGGTTCAAAGTCAAACTTGCTGGGCGGAACAGGATCGCCTTCCGTATAATCGGTCACTTTCACCCCGTTCACATAAACAATCGTCCGGGGTCCGTCCAGGGTAATTTCCATTGTATTCCACTCAGGTCCAGGTTTTCCGGGTTTGGCGAGAGGTTTGGTCAGCGAATACAACGTGCCGGTATAGTGGTAATCATTTTCATTGGAGAGATCCGGACGATTATCTATTTGTACTTCATAGCCGTAATTCACTGGCATCCAGGCTTCACGGGGTTTTATCGGGATGCGTATGAAAACCCCGGAGTTATCGTTTTTATCACGCATCCTGAAGACTACACGGATCGTACAATTCCCGAATTTCTCGCCTGTCCAGTATAATAGGCCCATCCCACCATGTGTTTTTATCAGGCCGTTTTCCACGGTCATGTAACCAGGCCCCACATGTTTCCATCCGGTCAGATCCTTGCCGTTAAAAAGAGGCCTCCATTCGCTTTTTGTCTTTTGTCCGGAAGGGGTCTCATGCTTTACCGGGTTAACACCGGCAAATCCGGCAATCATCACAGAGAAACTCAACAATGATCCTAAAAGGAATCGTTTTGCATTTAGTGTTTTCATTTTTCAACCATTTAATAGTTTTACAAAAATATACCTGTCGCATTCTCATCAAATGCACCTTATAAAATTAATCATAATTCATAACCATTTATCATTATTTATGATTTTTTAACAGATCCGGTTTAAATACGATTCTTCCACATAATACCTTCATGCAGGAAGCCGCCAGGTATGGTCATGCCTTCCATAGGCTTATCCTGGTATATTTTCCTTGTCTTTTCTTGCAGGGATAAGACCTGACGAATCGTCCAACCCGGGTGTGGCAGGGTGACACAGAATCTCTTTCTTAAAAATACTTATCTGGCCAATGAACCTGAAATACAAAGTATTTGGGCATCAGGGCCGGTTCGACAGTAATGATTTACAACGCTGTTAAAAAGATATTATTCACTTTTTACGAAAATTAGCATCAAATTATTTAAAAAAATATGTAGGTTTGAACATTCAAAACCTATAATGCATTATTGTATTTTAAGCTATGTTAATCTTTAAAACCCAGACAAGATGATAAAAGAAGGAACTTACAACAAAAATGTTGTGGTCGTTATTGCTGCAGTTGCGGCTACGGGGGGGTTACTTTTTGGATTTGACACCGGTGTGATTTCCGGGGCCATCCCGTTTTTTCAGCAAAACTTTCAGCTTAGTAACAGCATGATTGAAAACATTACCACAGCCGGCTTGATCGGTGCTGTAATCGGGGCTGCTTTCACCGGAAGATTATCCGATATTTTCGGACGGAAGAAAACCATCCTGACGGCAGCCGTAATATTTGTTATTGGTGCCGCCTGGTCGGGATGGGCTCCCAATGCACATATACTTATGTACGCCCGTCTGTTCATCGGCCTGGCTATCGGAATATCCTCTTTTTCTGTTCCTTTGTATATTGCTGAAATTTCACCTTCAAAAATCAGGGGCCGGCTGGTTTCTCTTTTTCAACTTCTTATTACCATCGGCATCCTGGTATCTTACCTCAGTGACCTGGTTTTTGCCAATAACAACGATGTGGAATCATGGCGTCCTATGTTGTATGCCGGAGTTGTACCGGGACTGATTCTTCTGATCGGGATCCTGTTCCTACCTGAAACGCCCCGTTGGCTTATTAGTAAGGGTCGTGAAGAAGAAGGCCGCAGAATCCTGAAACGAATTGAAGAACCTGAGATCGTTGAAAATTCCATTCAACAAATTAAAGACGAAATAGAAAAAGACAAGGAACGTCCTAATTTCAGGGAGGTCTTTCGTCCCTGGTTACGGAATGCCCTGATCATCGCTGTAGGGATCATGTTCATTCAACAGTTTGTCGGCATCAATACGGTAATCTATTACAGTCCGAAAATATTTATGATTGCCGGATTTGAAGGAGCCCGTGCCGGGATTTGGGGGTCGGTAAGCGTCGGGGTGGTTAATGTCTTATTTACGATTCTCTCATTATTCCTGATAGATAAGCTTGGCAGAAGAAAGCTTTATTTTATCGGGTTAAGTGGCATCATTATTTCTCTTTTTGCCCTGGGACTGGTATTTGCTCTCCACACTCAGCTCGGAGATACCGGGAAATGGCTCGCTATTGTCTTTGTATGGATATATATTGCTTTCTTTGCCATCAGTTTAGGACCTCTCGGATGGCTGATCATCTCGGAAGTTTTTCCGTTGCGCATCCGCGGCATCGGGACGTCCATCGGATCGCTTTCCAACTGGTTTTTTAACGGATTGGTGGCTTTTACCTTCTTTAAAATTATCCGGTTATTCACCGTTCATGGTACCGGCATTATCACCCAGGAAAAGCTATATGATGCTGCCACCAACAGTTTTGTTACCAAAGCAGTCGATAATGGGAATCCGGCAGGCGCCTTTTGGTTTTATGCAGCCATAGGAATCCTGGCCATTATCTGGGGATATTTTTATCTGCCCGAAACCAAAGGTGTTTCTTTAGAGAAAATTGAAGAACACTGGCGGCAGGGGAAAAAACCCAGGGATTTGAAGGAATAAAGCATATCCGAACAAAAAACCCGGCTTTTAACCGGGTTTTTGTTCGGTGTAAGTAATCTCTAACCCACATGCCATGATCTCATCATATGTGTCTGATTATATATCCCCATTTTTGCAGGACAATATATATTCCATTTCGTCTTTTGTATGTTTTATGAAATTTTTACTCTATTACAAAATAAATTATTCCAAATTACGCATTAGGAAGAGAGAAACGTTCTGACCTCATACACTTATGATCCCGATTCATGCTGACTTAGAACATCTTTTATTCTGCGAATGTGGAATGATTAGATTTTATTTGTCGATTACGCAATAGATAACTTTTGGAACTTTCTATTGTGGATTCCTGGTTAATATCTTTATCCGCTCAACGCTGTCAGGATGCTCCGCACTCTGACAGGTGGAACGGATACCTGACTCGCCAGCGTCCGCAGGAACCTGGCAGTGTCGGGAAAATGCAAACAAAACAAATCAACACTCGCAGGATGCTCTGCACTCTGTCAGGTGGAGAGGATACCTGACCTGCCAGCGTCCGCAGGAACCTGGCAGTGTCGGGAAAATGCAAACAAAACAAACCAACACTGTCAGGATGCTCCGCACTCTGACAGGTGGAGCGGATGCCTGACTCGCCAGCGTCCGCAGGAACCTGGCAGTGTCGGGAAAAATGCAAACAAAACAAATCAACACTCTCAGGATGCTCCACACTCTGTCAGGTGGAGCGGATACCTGACTCGCCAGCGTCCGCAGGAACCTGGCAGTGTCGGAAAAAATGCAAACAAAACAAATCAACACTGTCAGGATGCTCCACACTCTGTCAGGTGGAAAGGTTTCCTGACCTGCCAGCTTCCGCAGGAACCTGGCAGTGTCGGGAAAAATGCAAACAAAACAAACCAACACTGTCAGGATGCTCCGCACTCTGTCA
>JAGGWN010000050.1 GCA_021157415.1 Bacteroidales bacterium
CCTATCTGTTTGCAGCGGAAAGATTTCTTTCCCCGACCCACCGGGTCGGAAACAAATAATTCCTTGTGACACCTCGTAGCTCAAGCCCGGCTGATACCGTTCCTGCCCGAATGAATTCGTTCAGGCGGGCGGACGGACCCGCTGAAAGGGAGTTCACTAATTTCAGGATATTAATGTCCTCCTATCATCCTGCATTTTTCTATGCACAGAACTTCATTATCTCTACCTGGAGGGCTGCATCCCTCAAAAGGATTGAGCCCTTGGCTCAACCCTCCCCGTCGGAGGACCATGGTGGAGACTAGGGGAGTCGAACCCCTGACCTTCTGGCTGCCAGCCAGACGCTCTAGCCAACTGAGCTAAGCCCCCATAATGAATAAAAAGAATCTAATATTATCAACTCCCAGACGCTCAGGCCAATTCCTCCGGACCCTTTTTATTTCAGGTAGCAAAAATAATGAAAATCTTTTCCCCTGCATTTTAATTTTGTGCGATTTTTAAAATTTTTTTCAGTTACGGTGCATTTTGGTTCATTTTTTGTTATCATTATATTGAGCCTTAAGGTATTAATTTAAAGTTATTAATTAAAATATTACGGCCATGGAAAAGAAAAAAGCAGACAAAGCAGATCTTGAAAAACGGTCGTCCATTTTCTTTGAAATTGGTTTAATCGTTGCCATATCTTTGGTACTAATTGCATTTGAATGGACCAGTACCGGGTTCAAGACCAACGAGTTCGAAGTCAATCAGGCAGAGCAGGCTGAACAAGAGATCATCCCCATCACCAGGCAGGAAAAACCAAAACCCAAACCGCCGGAACCACCCAAGGTAACAGAAATTCTGCAGATTGTAAACAACAATGTAAAATTAGACGACGAATTACAACTGCAGGATCTGGAAGCTGATATCAACACGGAAGTAAAACCGATCAATTATGATGTACAAGAAGAAGAAGATCAGGGTGGCGGTGAAATATTCTTTATTGTCGAAGATATGCCAACTTTTCAGGGGAAAGATGTCAATGCCTTCCGGGATTGGGTAGCCAAAAGATTAAAATATCCGGAAATCGCCGCCGAAAACGGGATCAGCGGCCGTGTGTATGTACAATTCGTCGTGGAACCGGATGGACGTGTAGACAATGTAAAAGTGATACGTGGTGTTGACCCGGCCCTGGATGCCGAGGCTGTACGCGTAGTAAAATCTTCTCCCCGATGGACTCCCGGCAAACAACGTGGCAAACCGGTACGTGTAGCATACACCATCCCGATCGTTTTCGTACTGCAGTAATAAAACTGTCAAAACCGAAAGTACTGATAAATGAGCCCTGATGCTCGTTTCCAGGGCTTTTTTCATGGCCTGACAAAAAAGCATGTTTGATTTCCTCTGAATAAATATTGATTTTATAGGCCATAGGTACCGAAGGGGGACCTGCAACCAGGACTTACCTTGTGAGATCTTCTATCTAATTTTTTCTGGCTACCCGTGAATATCTGCATAAAAAAAATTATGTGGGTTTGATATTATATTTTTATTTCATTACTTTTATCCCCAAAATATTATCACATCACACATGGAACTTAAAAAAGCAGACAAGGTAAATCTCGAAAAGAGAAGCAGTATTTTTTTTGAAATTGGCTTGGTAGTTGCCATTTCATTAATTCTCATAGCTTTCGAATGGACCAGTTCGGGTTTTAAGGAAAATGAATATGACACCAATCAGGCTGAACAGGCTGAACAGGAGATTATCCCTATCACCCGTCAGGAAAAGCCCAAACCTAAACCTCCGGAGCCCCCCAAGGTAACAGAGATCCTGCAAATCGTTAAAAATGATGTTAATCTGCAGGATGAGCTACAATTAAATGACCTGGAAGCAGATATTAATACGGAAGTCAAGGAAATCGACTATGAAGTAGCTGACGAATCGGATGATGCCGGCTCAGAGATCTTCTTTATCGTTGAAGACATGCCCAGTTTCCAGGGGAAAGGGGTGGATGCTTTCCGTGCCTGGGTTGCCCAAAGATTAAAATATCCGGAAATTGCCGCCGAAAACGGAATCAGCGGGCGCGTTTACATACAGTTTGTCGTTGAGCCCAACGGGGTGGTTGACAATGTAAAGGTTGTCCGTGGTGTGGACCCCGCACTGGATGCCGAAGCTGTACGGGTAGTAAAATCTTCTCCGAAATGGAAACCTGGAAAACAGCGTGGAAAAGCCGTCCGGGTGGCTTACACCATTCCGATCGTTTTTGTGCTTCAATAATTTCAAACCCCGGTTTTCCGGGGTTTTTTGTTGATTTCTGTTTTTTTTCATAATTTTAAAAATTATTAAACATCTTCATTCTTTCTTACATTAAGCGATTCACTATGAAATACATTGGTTTCATTTTATCTGTTTTTCTCATTCTTTCCTCCTGCAGTACATCCAAAAAACAATTTCAGAAAGGCAATTATGATGTTGCCATCGAAAAAGCTGTAAAAAACCTGAAAAAAAATCCCCGGAACAAAGATGAAATTCTGATTCTTGATAAGTCTTATAAGCTAGCCAATGAACAAGATCTCGAACAGATCAAGTTTTTGCGTATGGAAGGCAAACCCGAAAACTGGGATCTTATTTTGGAACATTACCTGGCTTTGAAAAACCGTCAGGCTAAGGTGCGTCCCGTTCTGCCCCTGAAACTGGATAATCGTACCATTAACTTTGACTATGTCGATTATGATACTCAGATTATCGAAGCCAAACAAAAGGCTGCCGAATATTTTTTCGCACACGCCCGGAAATTAATGAAAAACGGTGATAAAAATTCTTATCGCAAAGCCTATGAAGAATTTCTTAAGGTAAAAAGATACTGGGGGGATTTTGAAAATATTGATCAGCTTATTTCCCTCTCCCGTTATTACGGAATGAGCCGGGCTCTCATCGTTATTCAAAATAACACTCAGTTGAAACTCTCTCCGGAGTTTACCAATGACTTGCTGGCTATTGATCCAACGAAACTCAACACCAACTGGGTTGAATATTACACCCGGAATCTCGATGATAGTGTCGAATATGATTATCAGATAGCCATCAATCTTAATCACATCATAGTATCTCCTGACCTGCAAAGAGAAAAAGACACCATGATCAGAAAAAAAGTTGAAAACGGATGGCAATATGTGCTGGACCAAAACGGAAATGTCATGAAAGACTCTTTGGGCAATGATATCAAAGTGAAAAAATACAAAACCTTAACCTGCACCTTTATCAAGACTATTCAGCAAAAAGACGTACAGTTAGACGGGAATGTTGAGATATATTCCCTGCAACCTTTGAAACTGTTAAAGAAAGATCCCATAGGGGCCAATAGTCATTTTGAATATTTATCAGCCCGGGCCATAGGTGATGTTGAAGCGCTTTCACCCGAAAACAAAGCCCTCCTCTCACATCAAAAAGTGCCTTTCCCTACTGACGGGGAAATGATCTTACGGTGCACCCAATCGCTGAAAGAGGCTATCCGGCAAATCCTGCTTCGCGACAGACGTTATATCTATTAACTTAACGGATAACAGGATTGTTGATGGGGGAAAAACCGGTAGTAAAAACACCTGAGAAAGCTGTTCTTATCGCTGTACATTTTCCGGGACAATTTCTCCGGGAAGTAGAAGATTATCTGGATGAGTTGGCTTTTCTGGCTGAAACGGCGGGGTGCATTCCTGTTAAGAGATACATTCAGAAGATTGAAAAAATTAATCCCCGTACCTTTATTGGAAAAGGGAAACTGGAAGAAATCAAAGTTTACATTGCACAAGAAGGGGTAGATCTTGTAATTTTCGACGAAGAGCTTAGTCCGGCACAGATACGTAATCTTGATAATATGCTGAGGTGCCGTATCCTGGATCGTACCGATCTGATTCTGGATATTTTTGCACGACGTGCCAAGACTGCCCAGTCACGGGCTCAGGTGGAACTGGCACAATATCAGCATCTTCTGCCCAGACTGACAGGAATGTGGACACACCTGGAACGACAGCGGGGAGGAATAGGTCTTCGCGGTCCGGGAGAGCGCGAGATTGAAACCGACCGGCGTATTGTTCGCGAACGTATTACTCGCCTGAAAAAAGAACTTAACCGTATCAACCAGCGTATGATTATCCAACGCAAAAACCGCGGGAAGCTGGTCAGGGTGGCACTGATTGGATACACCAATGTAGGAAAATCCACCCTGATGAACGTGCTGAGTAAATCAAAGGTTAAAGAAGAGAATAAACTATTTGCCACCCTGGATACTACCGTAAGACAGGTAGTAATTCAAAACCTGAAATTCCTGCTCTCCGATACGGTAGGATTTATCAGAAAACTCCCTCATCAGCTGGTAGAATCTTTCAAATCAACACTTGATGAAGTACGTGAATCAGACCTGCTGCTGCATATTGTGGATATTTCCCATCCCGCATTTGAAGATCAGATCAGTGTGGTAAACCAGACCCTTGACGAATTGGGAGCAGCCACCAAACCTCAAATATTGGTCTTTAACAAAACAGATCTTTACCGGCATATCCCCAAGGAAGCGGATGACCTCACTCCCTTAATCAAAGAAAATCTGACCCTCCGGGATCTGGAAACTACCTGGATGGCACAGGCAGAAGTGCCGGTTGTATTTATCTCAGCTATAAAAAAATGGAACCTGGAAAAACTCAGGGACCTGATCTACCGGGAAGCGACAAAAATCCACAGGCAACGTTATCCCTATGATGATTTCCTATATTAAATCATTAATAACCAAATATTCAGCAATCTGTACAGCGTTGGTAGCTGCTCCTTTGCGAAGATTATCCGCCACAATCCACACATTCAAAGTTTTCTTTTTCGATATATCTTTCCGTATCCTTCCCACAAACACATCGTCTTTCCCTTTGGCCAGAACCGGCATAGGATATTCGTTCTTGGAAGGATCATCCTGCACAATAATACCTGGAAAGTTCCTGAGATAACGATACACATCATCCATCTCAAAAATGTTTTTAAACTCAATATTCACCGATTCCGAATGTCCTCCAACCACAGGAACACGCACTGCCGTAGCAGATATTCGCAGCTTGTTATCGCCTAATATTTTTCGCGTTTCATTTACCAGCTTCATCTCTTCTTTGGTATATCCATTCTCCAGAAACACATCACAATGGGGAATACAATTCATGTCTATCGGATGTGGATAGGCTTTCGGTCCCTCAATGCCTTTACGTTCATTTTCAAGCTGGTCAACTGCTGCTTTTCCCGTACCCGTTATTGACTGATAAGTAGAGACAATGATCCTTTTTATCCGGTAGGCCTGGTGAAGAGGAGCCAGTACCATCACCAACTGGATGGTTGAACAGTTCGGGTTGGCTATGATCTTATCTCCACGGGTAAGAATCTGCCCGTTTATTTCGGGCACCACCAAAGGAATATCCGGATCCATCCGCCAGGCAGACGAATTATCGATAACGACGGTCCCCTGGGCGGCAAAAAGAGGAGCTTTTTCTTTGGAAACAGCGCCTCCGGCAGAAAAAAGAGCAATGTCAGGTTTCATGGCCAGCCCGTCAGACAGGGAAACAACAGACACCTCCCTGTTTTCGAAAACCACCTTTTTCCCAACCGAGCGCTCCGAAGCCACCGGGATCAACTTATCAACCGAAAAACTCCTTTCTTCAAGCACTCTCAGCATGGTTCTTCCCACCAGTCCTGTGGCGCCAACTACTGCAACTTTCATGTTTTGTATTTTTTAATTCACGCTTCTTACACTGTACTTCGCCTTTTTGACATCCATAGCCTGCAAAACGAAAGCAAACCGTTTCTCCACATGGAAAGGATGTTTTCCTCCCTGTTCTTTCCGCACTCCTCCATTTTTCTTTTGGTCAGGGTTTTTCTTTTCCGTAGAAAATTTTTACCTTGCAGATGAGAACGGAACCTGCCTTACTCAGGATTTATTTTACCGGTATAAAAATAACTCTTTTTCTGTATCCACGGATGAAAACAGCTTTTTCCTTACTGATTTTTATTCCGTTATTGTCTTTCTCCCAAATCAGGATTGATTTTGAAGATGGTCAGTTTTCCGGATGGACAGAAAGTGAGCCGGGGCATTGGAAGGTCTCTTCCGAAAATCCTATTCACGGAAATTACTCTCTAAAACAGGATTTCGACCGCCCTGCATCCGGCAGAGACCAGATTTCTTTTCCCTTACGCGGACTTTCCTTATCTTCCGGCACGACCATTTGGCGTTTTTGCGTCAGACATGCTTATTTACCCTCCTCCTCCAACAACTGGGCCTTTTTTCTGGCAGCCGATAAAGACGCTCGTGATATGAAACCCGGCGCGGATATTGAAGCTTTTATCGCCGGAGTGAATTTTACGGGGTCGGATGATCTTTTCAAACTATGGCATCTCCGCCATGGCAATATCGAAACGGTGATTTCTTCTTCTTTCAACTGGCAAATCAATGTTGGCCTGGCTGCCGCTATAATCGAAATCCGGAGAGATGCTTCCGGACACTGGTCAGCGGCCATTGACACATCCCTGTCTTCCCTGTCGTTTTTTTCTGTAGGGTCCGGTTTTTCTCCGGATACTCTCCCTGCCTGTTACTTCGGAGTCTCCTATGAATATTCTTCCTCCCAGGATCGGAAACTATGGTTGGATGATATTTCCATTGACGGTATTTTTATCAGGGATACACTTCCCCCCGTTTTCTCCGATTACCGTTTTACGGATTCCGTTTCACTGTCCGTATCTTTTTCCGAACCGGTTGATCTGACCCACGCCATATTTCTTGTAGACCACGCCATCGGCACGGAAAACTCTTTTATACAGCCAGCCTCCGATTCAGTGATTCTCCATTTTGCAAAATCTTTTTTAGAAGACACGATTTATCAATTAACCCTTCGCCACATTGTAGATATCCAGAATAATTTACTAAGGGACACTATCCATAATGTAAGTTTCCATCTGCCCCGTTACCAGGAAATTCAGATCAATGAGATTATGGCTGACCCGTCTCCGCCTCTGGGTCTGCCAGAAACCGAATATATTGAATTGTACAATGCAACGGACCACAGGATCTGGCTGGATCAATGTCTTTTTATCTTCGGAAACAAAGAAAAGACTCTTCCCCTATTCGACATGCCTTCACACGCATACAGGATTCTATGTTCAACCCCTGACGCTCCTTTATTATCTGTTTACGGACCTGTTGTTCCCTTGCCTTCCATGCCCTCCCTGACCAACGGCGGGATGTCCCTCACCCTTCTGGATGCATACCGTCATTTGTTATCTCATATTACATACACTCCGGAATGGTATCATGATTCCTATAAAGCTGAGGGTGGATGGTCGCTGGAACAAATCGACCCCGTCCATCCCTGTCCCCGCTCCGAAAACTGGAAAGCAGCAATCAATTACCCGGGCGGCACTCCCGGAACAAGCAATTCGGTGCTGGCAGACAATCCCGATGAGACGCCGGCGGAAATAACCAATCTTTTTCTGGCCAATGACTCCTCTCTGTTTATCCGTTTCTCGGAAGCGTATGATCCGGCCACTGCTGCAGAAGCATCTTTTTATGAGATTAGTCACGGAGCAGGACGTCCCGTCTCGGTTATAATTCACTCCCCGGATTATATGAGCGTCACATTGATTTACAAAAAACCATTTAATTCCGGCATAATCTATGAAATATCCCTTTCTGATGATCTGACCGACTGCTCCGGGTATCCGGTAAACGCAAGTCATTGTTTTCAATTTGCCCGGACAGTCCAGCCAGACAGCCTGGATTTAATTATCAACGAAATATTGTATAACCCTTCCCCGGGAGGAGCGGATTTTATCGAGATTTTCAACCGGTCGGATAAGGTTATTGACCTTCATAGTGTTTTGTTGGCACAGCGTAATGATCATGATTTTACCTTCATGAATATTTGTCCTGTCGGGGAGGAACCCATGCTGTGCTTCCCAAAACAATACCGGATCCTCACGCTGTCTCCCGGAGCGATTAAAAACCAGTACTTCACTTCCGATCCGGTCAATTTTATTGGTCTGAAAAGGATGCCGTCCCTCCCGGATGACCGGGGAAACATAGTATTACTGGATACCAGCCTGCGCGTACTGGACGAGTTTCATTACGACGATGACATGCAGTTCGCTTTATTGCAAACCACCGAAGGGGTATCCCTTGAGAGGATTCATTTTAGCAGTCCCACGCAGGATCCGCTCAATTGGCATTCTGCTTCATCAGATGCAGGATATGCCACCCCGGGCGTACAAAACTCACAGTACAGTGATGAGTCTCCCGGGAAAAACCTTATCACCACAGAACCGGATATTATCTCTCCCGATAACGACGGGTACCATGATGTCCTGCACATATATTATCATTTTGACCAGCCCGGTTATGTGGCGACGGTAACCATTTACGATGCCAACGGAAGGATGGTGCGTATCCTGGCCAATAATATCCTGTTGGGAAAAGAGGGAGAAATTGCCTGGGACGGGTTGAATAATGAAAAGAAAGTGCCTCTGAAAGGGATATATCTTATTTATGTGAAAATATTCAATCTGCAAGGAGAAACACACGCTTATAAGC
>JAGGWN010000048.1 GCA_021157415.1 Bacteroidales bacterium
CATTGTATCATGTTTTATGATTTTTACTCTTTAAAAAAATCCATCTTTTGTAAAAATAACATCTCTCTCCACCATTATTATAGCTAACCATTACGGACCATGCAGGATCAAGGTTTTTAAGCCGGCGACACTGCGCTGGCAGAATGTGATCATTTTCTCTCCCGGACTTTTTCCTCTATGCAGTCCTTGCCGGGATGGATATTATTCGCTCTTTGTTTTTCTATCATATCTCCCCCTCGAGAGATTTTTTTATCACCTCCGCCTTGCTATGTACCTGAAGTTTTTTATAGATATTTTTGATGTGGGAACGGACTGTTTCAAGAGATATGCATTCTTTGTCGGCAATCATTTTATAGCTAAGACCATCTACCAGGCACATGACAATCTCTTTTTCCTTTTGCGTGAGAGGAGAGTCTTTTTCTTTCTTCCTGTCTGTCTGGAAAAATTCTACCACTTTACGGGCAATCTGCGGCGACATACAGGCGCCTCCCTTATTGACGATTTCAATAGATTCCCTGATCTCCGGAAAAGGGGTGTTTTTAAGGAGGTACCCGGATGCTCCGGCACATAAGGACCGGAATATCCGGTTGGCGTCATTATACACTGTCAGCATCAGCATATTCACTTCCGGGAAACGCTCTTTCACAAGTTTTACACCGCTGATACCCGACATACCCGGCAAACCAATATCCATCAGGATCACATCCGGTACATTCTCTTCATTCATATGACGCAGAAAAGCCTCTACGGATTCTTTGGCTGCTGAACAGAACATATCCGACTGGTCATTGATAAACTCCTGCAGGCTTTCCCTGACAAAAGCATCGTCCTCTACAATGGCTACATTTATCATGCTTTAATTATAAAATATATTTCACATCCGTACAATCCCATCAATATGGGATATAATGAATCTCCCCGCTACAGACAGATGGGGTATCATCATGGAGTTATTATTAATATTTTCAACGCCAGCGGCGTGTTTTTAACCTCTCCCTTGTCTGCACTGGGGATTTATCCGTCCACTGGAGGACTTGTCCGTCCACTGGAGGACTTGTCCGTCCACTGGAGGACTTAGTCCGTCCACTGGAGGACTTAGTCCGTCCACTGACGGACTAAAGTTTCTTCATGGATAATCTTATGGTCACTCCCTTAACCGTTATTACTTCCAGTTTTGCCTTCAGGCGTCCGGCTCTCAGCCGCATATTCCGCAAACCATTTCCTTTTGATAATTTCTCCGGATCAAAGCCTTTCCCATTATCCGATATTTCCATTGTAAATCCCCTGTCCTCATTTAACAGTTTTATTTTTATTTCCGTAGCATGTGCATGTTTTGCAATATTATTCAGAGCTTCTTTATAAATATAAAAGATATTTTGCCGGTAATCTACGGGAATTTTTTTCTTCTTTTTCATATCTTTTTGAACAATATCCACTTTGATGTTTTTCATGGAAAAAACACTGAAAGCCACATCCTGCATCCGGTCCAACAGCTGGATCAAGGTATCGTTTCGTGCATCAATAGACCAAATAATATCGCTCATGGTTGAGATGACTTCCCTGCTTATGATCCCAATGGTCTTAGACAGTCTGATCATCCTGCTATAATTCTTGGTGGCCTGCATCTGTTCCGAGGCAATGGATATTCTCGTCAGTGCCGAGCCTATATCATCATGTAGGTCACTAGCTATGCGTACCCGTAAACGTTCTACTGCCAGCAGTTTTTGCAGCTGCATGCGATGCAGTCCGTACAGTATCAATAAAAACAGAACCACCCCCAGGGTTTTGAACCACCAGCTTCTCCAGTAGGGAGGCCTTACCTTTATTTCCAACGATAAAATGTTATCACTCCATATCCCGTCCCTGTTGGTCCCTTTTACCTGAAAAACATAATCTCCCGGATCTATACGTGTATAACTCGCATAGCGACGCTTGCCGGAAAAAACCCAGTCTTTGTCCACCCCCACCATCCGGTAGGCATATTGTATTTTTGCGGGCTGTGCAAAATCCAGGGCTGCAAACTCAAAAGAAAAAAAGTTATGTTTCCAGGTCAAAACGATTTTCTTAATTTCTGTCAGTGATTTTCCAAATTCCATCTCTTTATTAAACACCTTAAAACGGGTAAGAACCACCGGCGGCAGGTAATCATTTTCCCTGATCATCTCAGGACGAAACAAATTGAAACCATTAACACCGCCAAACAACAAAGACCCGTCTTGTAATTTCAAACAAGCATGAAGATTAAACTCATTATTCTGCAATCCATCATGCACATCAAAATTTTTTATCTGTCCCGAAACAGGATTATACCTGCTCAAACCCATATTGGTACTTATCCACAGGAATCCCCGGTTATCCTGAAGGATCCCGTATATGATATTACTGGGAAGCCCGTTTTTCATCGTAATGTGTCTGAACTTCCCACAGGAAGGCCCATCCGGTCTCATATAAGACAATCCCTTATTGGTACCGACCCATAAAATCCTTCCCGTACTGTCCCTTGTCTCGTATATAACATGTACCATATTCCCGGCGATAGAAAGGGTGTCCTCCTCATTGACCGGATAAGCCGAAATACGTTCCGTTTTCAGGTCAAGTGACAATAATCCCACCCCCCAGGTACCGATCCATAGTTTTCCATCAGAACAGGCAGTCAAAGTCAGTAAAGAACTCAGGTCAATAATTTTGTCAGCCCAGGCAATACTTTTATAGGATTTTCCCTGCGCATCCAACACATCATAACGCACCAGCCCCATGTTGTCCGTGGCCATCCACAGAATATTCTTTGAAGTAAAACATAAGTCATTGATATACTTTATGTCTATACTCTCCTTTCCCTCTGTATTTTGTATTGCGGGAATATGAGTGAATTTTTTGCTGACCGGATCAAAACGGTTCAGACCGTTGTCACTCGTCGCCACCCAGAGGATGCCCGAACCGTTTTCGGCAACGGCACTCACATGGTTGCTGCTGATGCTTCGCGGATCCGGGGTATGACGATAAACCTCAAATCTGCCTGTCTTGCGATTAAACCTGTTCAACCCTCCTCCTCTGGTCCCTACCCATATATCCCCCGTATTATCTTCATAAAAAGAAGACACATTGTTGTTACTCAGATTAAACTTATTTTTCCTGCTATACCTGTAATGCCTGAAATGAACCATTCTCGGATCCAGGATATTCAATCCCCCGGCTCCTATCCATAACAAGCCTGAACGGTCTTCCGTTATGCTGTAAACGTTATGGCTTAATAATCCTTTGGGATCATCGGGATTCTGGGGGATACGGGTAAAGGTACCTTTAACGGGATCAAACAGGCTCAGTCCTTCCGTAAAGGTACCGACCCAAAAACGATGTTGTGAATCTTCATACAATACACATATATCATTGTTGCTGATACTCTTTGCATTTTCTTTTTCATAAACAAAATGTGTAAACGAAGAATCTTTTTCCGAAAACAGGTTCAACCCACCCCCTCTTGTCCCGACCCAAATCTTTCCGGTATGATCTTCCAGCACCGACATAACATGGTTGCTTCCAATGCTTCGGGGATCATTCTCATCGTGCACAAAACGGGTAAAGGTCACCGATCCGTCTTTTTGTTTCTCTCCCAATCCCAGTCCTGACCACGTACCCACCCACAACCGGTTTTTATGATCATACAACACGTCCCGGACAAGATTCCCCGGGAGTGTTTTCGTATCTTCAGGATGGCTCAGAAACCGGACAAAACCATCTGTTGCCGGGTCATACCTGTCCAGACCTCCACCCCATATGCCAACCCAAAGATTCCCGTCCCCGTCCAGACATAAGGCTGACGGCCGTTCACCCGAAATCGCACCGGGTTTATTGATATCCGGTAAATATCGCGTAAAACGATCGCTGCATGGATCATATGTGGACAACCCTTTCCAGGTAGCAACCCATATTTTCCCGGAACGGTCTTCCAGAACATCCCATATCCAGTCATTGGAAAGGGAATTACTGTCTGCCGGATCATATCGGTAAATCCTGAAATCATAGCCATCATAGCGGTTCAGACCGTCTTGCGTCCCAAACCATAGAAAACCATGACGATCCTGCATGATACAGTTAACGGAACTTTGTGACAGACCTTCTTCGATGGTCAGATGCCTGAATTGATAAAGCTGTGCCGAAGCGCTCAACGGCTGAAACAGCCCTAAAATAATCAATCCTATGAGCCTCCATCCGGCTTTCATAAAAACCTTTTTCGATCTGACGACTATCACGTAAGATACATACAAAATGCGGGAATCACAAATTATCCAACCTCTGCCAATACGGATCATAGATAAATGTTTTTTAACATACAAAATGTTTTTGTTTTTTCGTAAACGCAGACATTTTTATTACCTTTGGACAATTTTTGTTTATAATGACTTAACTAATTAAAAATTACTAAATTATGTCTCAGAAAAAACGAGTTTACACATTTGGCAACAAGCAGGCCGAAGGAAGTGCAGCATTGCGTAACCTGCTTGGTGGTAAAGGAGCCGGTCTGGCCGAAATGAGCCGCATCGGAGTACCTGTCCCTCCCGGATTTACCATTACCACAGAAGTTTGTACAGAATATAATACCCTGGGCAGGGATAAGGTAGTCGAACTCATCAGGGATGACGTAGAAAAAGGGATTGCCCACATTGAAAAGATTATGGGCACAAAATTCGGCAGCGATGAAAATCCGTGTCTGGTATCCGTACGTTCCGGCGCACGCGTATCCATGCCCGGTATGATGGATACCGTCCTGAACCTGGGTATGAATGATGATGCCGTTGTGGGACTGACCAAAAAAACCGGTAACGAACGTTTTGCCTGGGACTCCTACCGCCGCTTCGTACAAATGTACGGCGATGTAGTTCTGGGAATGAAACCCACTTCCAAAGAGGAGATTGATCCTTTTGAA
>JAGGWN010000106.1 GCA_021157415.1 Bacteroidales bacterium
ATAATGTAAAACTACCTGCCAGCAGGCCGGCAGGTAGTTTTGTTTGTTCGTTTTACAATTCCTTAATCCTGATATTCCGGAAAAATACCACATCTCCGTGTCCGAGAAAACCGATGTGTCCCTTTTCTCTTTGCAGACCGGGATGATCCTTGTGATCCATGGTGCCGTTCTTACTGGCTTCTTTGATATCTCCATCCACGATCACATGCCCGTTAAGGGTGACTTTAATATGGCTCCCTTTGAGGTAGATCTCTTCATGGTTCCACTCTCCCACGGGCTTCAGGTATCCCCTTTTGGCGGGGATGACCCCGTAAACAGATCCATGGTACTGGTAAGGTTTCAGATGGGTGTAGATGGGAGCCGTATTGTCGAGCACCTGGATCTCCATGCCCACATAGGCAGCATCCCCTTCGAGCGGTGCCCGGATGCCAATGCCGTTGTTGGCGCCGGGGGTCAGTTTAAAATCGAAACGGTAGATGAAATCCTTGTATTCTTTCTCGGTGTACAGGTTGCCGTGCGAACCCTCTTTGGGGCGGACGACGATCATCCCGTCCTCCACAACATAGTCGGTTTTGTTACCTACCCAACCGTCGAGGTTCTTTCCGTTGAAGAGGGGTACGAAACCTTCCTTTTGCTCCTCCTCAGTCACCTGGTATCCTGTGGAAGGTATTTCCCGCACGTAGATATCCCGGAAAGCCAGGTTACTGCCGTGGGCCTGCAGTTCGATGGGGCCCCTAGGAAAAATCGGACGACTACGGTCCCAATAATTCTCCAGCGGTACATGATCAACCACCAGCTCTCCGTTCAGCCAAACCGTTACAATACTATCCACCATGATAATGTGGAAGGTGTTCCATTCTCCTATGGGGTTGTCAGCCACCTTCAGCGGGGTGCTACGATGTCTTTTATTATTGTATAATCCGCCGGAGCCTACCTGGGCCCCTACATTGCGGCGTGAAGTATCCCATATCTGAACCTGGGGCGATCCCCGTAAATAAATACCGCTGTCTCCGCCCTTGGTGATGCGCCAGTTTACCCACATCTCAAAATTTCCGTATTTTTTTTCTGACACCAGGTTATGTCCTTTTCCGTTGAATACGATGCTGTTTTCATTGACACTCCAGTTTTCGGACATCTTCTTATTGGCTTCTTTTTGCTTCTTTTTCAATTCCTTTTTACTCATTGCAGCCAATTTGATAGGATCGGCTACAAAACCTTTCCATCCGCTGAGATCTTTTCCGTTAAACATGGATACAAATCCTGTGTCGTCCGGCATCTTTTCCAGATAATCCTGTATCTGTGCTTTGTTGTATTCGCTTTCCGGACCGGTAAGCAAAGACAAAGCTTTGGTGAGCAGATTCCGCACAATCTGTCCGGTCATCCCCGGCTTACCCCCGGGAGTGGGAAGGGCAACAGACGCAACAGCCATGGCGGCTTCTGTCTGAACATCCGGATCATCCAGGTATTGCCCGGTGTATACCAGCGCCGGGAAGATATGTAGTTTGCCAAGGGCGGTGATCACCTCTTTCTTTTCCCCGCTGCCGGCAGCCAGGGGCATGATCTTGCGCAGCTGGAGGAGCTTCTGCTCGTCGGGGAACGGGGCGGAAGAGACCGTCTTCACAAAAGCGGAGAAAGCTTTGTTCCGGTAGTTGTCAGACTCTTTTACGATACGGTAGAGGACCGGTAGGGCGGCGGGG
Source organism: Bacteroidales bacterium (assembly GCA_021157415.1). Classification (GTDB taxonomy): domain Bacteria; phylum Bacteroidota; class Bacteroidia; order Bacteroidales; family VadinHA17; genus DRPN01. The sequence continues at coordinate 1,698 of JAGGWN010000106.1, forward strand.
TCCTGCCAGGTGGCAATGGCTTTGAAAGCGGCATCCTGTGTCTCTCTTTTCGACTGGAAAAAGATCTCCTCTGCTGTGGCGAGGGCTTCGGGGGTGCCGGCAGCGGGGAGAAGAGCGATCAGGCGTCCTTTGTCCTGCACGCCGTCCATCACCTCTACCAGCTTTTTGAGGGCTGCTTCTTTGTCTTTGGTGCTGTTCAGGGCCACCACCAACGCCTCACGGGCGTGGGTGATCTCTTCCTCTGTGCCTGCTGCCACCAGTAATTCGATCGATTCCGGGAGTTTCTCTGCACTGACAACCCCCGGCAGGGCTTCGTAAGCCGCTTTCCTTACCACCGGATCATTGGATGAGCACTGGTTGTAGATCAACTGAAAATGCTCTGTGCCTCCCCGTTCTCCGATCATATGCAGGCAGGCGGCCAGCGGCGCGCCGGAAGCCCGTTTGGCAGCGCTTGCGATGGTGGAAAGATCCTCTTTCGAGATCAGCGTCAGGATGATCTTTTCCGTATAATGGATATCTTTCCCCGCCAGCAGGTGTTCCAGTAATACGGGAAGGGCCTGTTTTCCCTGGATGGCAGCATAGGTGGTCAAGGCTGCCTCCCGCACTCCCTGGTCGGAGTCGTTCATCAGCTTCTTTTTAACGAGGAGGGGCAGGACCGTAGGATCTCCTCTTTCTCCCAGCATACGCAGGATATCTGCTTTCACCGGCGGGTTGGACTTGGCCGCTACGGAAAACCATTTTTTTGTGACGGCAGGATCGTCCTTCCCGGTGGTGAGTGCGGTGGTGAGGATGGCGTTCCGGTAAGCTTTATCGGGATTTTTTGCTTCCTTATAAAGCAAAGAGAGTGCTTTGTCACCGAAATACCGTGCATAGATCTCTATGGCAGCTGCCCGGTAATGCAGTTGTGTCGGTTCTTTGTATTTATCGAGCAGTGCGTCGATACCTTCCTTGCACAGATCTTTTGGGCCTTCCTCTCCCAGCCGGTCGAGATAGACCAGGAAAGAAGGAAGGGCCAGGGTGGGTTCGTAAGCTGTGGTGGTCAGGGAGGCTACCCCCCACAGGGTTTTGTACGATGCCGGATCACCGATACGTGCCAGTGCCTGTAAGGTGACCCGCTGTACCGTGGCGTCCTTGTTGCCCACGAACTGTGTAAGCGTGGATACGGCCGGTTTGTAATGCATCTCTCCAAGGGCCTTGATGAGCGTCACATTGGCCGTCGGGGCGGTCTCCTTCAGCACCTCCAGGAGGACTGCTGCCGCCTTCTCCCGGCCCATCGAAAGGAGAGCCTGGGTAGCAGGCTCGCAGAGCGTCTCGTCGGTGAGGAATTTTTTCAGCAGCGGGATGGAGCCGTCACAGGCCACCAGGTTGAGCTGATGGATGAGGAAGCGTTGGACCTCTTTGTCTTGGGCAGCCGTGATCGCTGTCAGAAGGTTTTTCTCCAGAAAGGCCTTTTCTTTTTCTTCGCCTTTCTGCGAGGCATAACGGGCCATGCTGTTGATGGCCATGCGGGCGGCGGCGTCATCGCCCGTGCCGGGGGCGACGATCAGGGAGGCCAGCTCGGCAAAACCTTTGTCTCCCAAGGAGAAAAGTTCATCCACCAGCCGGTCGCGATATGACAAGTCATCGGCCGGCATCTGTGCCAGAATATCCGCTATTTTCGTCTCCAACGTGCGATTATCCTGGGAAAAAGACGGCAAACCGACAAAAAGCAAAACAAAAATTATGACTATAAATCGTTTCATGACAATAAATTTTAAGTATTATCGACGATCGATGATCGACGAATTTATTTACTAATTCTTTTGAGCTGTTTTTCTTGATTGAATAAAAATGGAAGTTAATTCATGGGCTTCCTTTTTTAATCTTAATACTTTATTGATATCATTAATAAGTTTTTTTTCAACAACTATCTCCAGCCAAAATTCTGATTCATCAGATTCTTCTATGACAATACTGATTTTGGAAATAAATCCTTTTTTACTTTGAGCCAATTTGGCTGCCCTGTAATTGGATGCAACCGATGTACTACATCTGATCAATTGTCCTTTAATATGTTTTCCGAGATAGCTGGCTGGAAGATCTTCTGTTAAAGCAATACAATCCAAAGCAAATTGTTTTGTCCTTTCCTTTAGATTATACCTTATTTCCGGCTCTTCCAGATAATCCATTAGTATTTACTTTATCAATATCCCATTCATCTCGTTCATCGATAATCGATCATCGTTCATCGATCATCGTTCATCGTTCCCTCAGGCTCCACGGACCTCTCATCGGCTGGTCGATCAGCCTGTTGGCGCCTTCGTCGTTGATGAACCTCTGTTTTTCGGGGTCGAATTGCAAGTTACGGCCCAGCCGCACTGCTATCTTGCCCAGGTTGACCAGGGTGCAGGAGCGGTGACCGTTTTGTTCGTTCAGGGCAAATTTGGTACGTGTTTTTACCGCTTCCACAAAATCTGTCATTTGCGGTTCAGGGTCGGGGAGAGAGACGATCAGCTTATCAAGATTTAGTATGGTGGATCGCATGCCTTTATAAATTTTCCCATTGGGACCTTCGATATATGCAGCATCCTTGTCCCGGTTTTCCCCGTCGAGGATAATCTGGCACCCATCGGCATAGGTATATTCTATTCGTCTCCATGATCCTACGGCATAATAGTCCTGCTGGGGGGCATCCACTTCGATCTTTACGGGACTGGTGTTGTCTTTTCCAAGCATATATTGTACAGGGTCAAGATAATGCTGACCCATATCTCCCAGTCCGCCTCCGTCATAATCCCAGTATCCTCTGAATTTGGCATGGACATGTTCGGGGTTATAGGGTTTCCAGGGGGCAGGTCCCAGCCAGAAATCGTAGTCCAGGGTCTTGGGCACCGGCTTAGGGGGCAGGTTGATTTTGCCGCTCCAGTAAAACTTCCAGTTATATCCGGTGATGCCGCTTACCGTGACCTTCAGTGGCCATCCCAGCACACCGCTGTCTATCACCTTTTTCAGGGGTTTTACCGTGGTGCCGAGGCCGTAAAAGGTTCCCCGGAAGCGAAACCAGGTGTTCAGACGGAAAATCCTTCCGTATCGCTGCACCTCTTCCACTACCCTGATGCCTTCGCCGATGGTGCGGGTCATGGGTTTTTCGCACCAGATGTCCTTGCCTGCCCGCGCTGCTTCGGCAGCGATCAGACCATGCCAGTGGGGCGGGGTGGCGATGTGGACAATGTCGATATCCGGTCGTTGTAAAACTTCCCGGTAATCGCGGTAGGTTCTGACTCCTTTTCCGGCCATATCCACGGCTTTTTGCAAGTGGGTCTGATCCACATCACAAACAGCCAGCAGCTTGCCGTCGGTGTATCTGATGTGATTCCGTCCCATGCCCCCCACCCCGATGATGGCGCGGGTGAGCTGGTCACTGGGTGCAGTATAGCCGGTTCCTCCCAAGACATGCCGTGGGACAATGGTGAAGGCAGCCAGACCGGTGAGGGAAGTCTTGAGGAAGTTCCGGCGGGCCATGTTCTTTTTAGGTTCTGGAGTTTTCTTTTTCATGGGTGATCGGTTGAGTGATTTGTTTGGAATTTTTCTTTTGTGCCTTAAAAATAGTGTATTTTATGATTAAGTGGATAAAAAAATATTCTGAAATGAAGAAATATTTTATTTTTGAATCCTTTTAGATAAGTAATACTTGTCGATTCCTTATTTTATGTACTTTGGGCAAGTTATTGCTACTTCTGCAAGAACATAGCAAAATAATTATTAATAAAATGAACAAACGTAAGAGACTCTTTACTGCAGTGTTGATTGTTTTCAGTAGTCTGCCACTTTTCCCGCAAAACCCGGAACTCTGGCCTCCTAACTGCGATACTTTGAAGCAGCGGCCTTATCCGCAGTGGTTCAAAGATGCCAAACTTGGGATTTTTATTCATTGGGGCATTTATTCTGTCCCGGCATACGGGGGAAAAGAGTCTTATGGCGAGTGGTATCTGCGCGGTTTGCAGGTGGGGGATACCCTGCGAACAAATTTCATGAAAAGAGTGTATGGCGGGAATTTTACGTACCGGGATTTTGCCCCTTTGTTCAAAGCGGAACTTTTCCGGCCGGAGGGGTGGGCGGAGTTGTTCAAAGAAGCCGGAGCCCGTTATATTGTGATGGTTACCAAGCATCACGACGGGTATTGCCTGTGGCCCAGCAAGTATTCACCGGGATGGAACAGCATGGACGTTGGTCCTCACCGCGACCTGGTAGGAGAGCTAGCCAAAGCGGTGCGGGAAAAGGGAATTGTTTTTGGTGCTTATTATTCCCTGCCCGAGTGGAACAATCCCCTGCATCGGTGGTATACCGATCCGGATGATTCCATCGGGCCCTATGTGGAACAACACATGATTCCGCAGTTTAAAGAGATGGTTTCTGCTTATCGCCCCAAAGTGATCTTCGCCGACGGTGAATGGCGTAACTCTGCCGGACAATGGCATTCCGCTGAACTGATCTCGTGGTATTTCAACCTGGTGGGAGACTCCGCTATTGTGAACAACCGGTGGGGAGGTGGTTGTGATATTGGTTTTCTGACACCGGAGTATAGTTCGGGACTGAAAGCCTCCAAACGTCCCTGGACCGAAGTGCGCGGACTGGGACGTTCTTTCGGACTGAACAGAAATGAATCCATGGAAGCCTATATGACGCCCGGACAACTGATACGGTTCTTTGTCACGGCTGTGGCCAATGGTGGCGGAATCATTATTAACGTAGGTCCTAAAGCCGACGGACAGATTCCCCTGTTGCAACAGGAAAGACTGAAACAACTGGGACAGTGGCTGAAGATCAACGGAGAGGCAATCTATGGCTCAACCATGTGGAAACGTACGGAAGAGATCAAACAGGTGGAGTTGCAAAGAACAGATCCGGAGGTGAATTTCGACTGGGTGCGGGATACGCCGGGACTACCTGTTGCCGAAGATGACTTTACCGCGGAATGGACCGGCTATCTGCAAGCTCCTGAATCCGGCATCTATCGTCTGGATGCCGAGGTGGACGATGCCGTGCAGATATGGATTGATGGAAAAATGATTTTCAGGAAAGGATATAAAAAGGATGTAACGAAAGAAGCTGTTCCGGCAGGAGAAATAAAATTGAAAATAGGCAGAAAATATCCGGTTCGAATCGAATATAAGGAGAAAAAACAAAATGCCCGTGTGCGGTTATTCTGGACACGACCTTCCGGAGAAAAGGAGATTATCCCCGGAAGCAGTCTGTATGTATCAAATGATGCCCATGCAGCGCATGGTTTGAATGCTGTGTATCATTCATTGAAGCAGACTGTCGCTTATACATCCAATCATGGAAATATCTATGCCATCGCCCTGGAATGGCCGGAGGATTTTTTGGAACTGAACATCCCCGACCCCCCGGAAAATACAAAAGTGACACTTGTGGGCAGAAAAGGAAATCTTCCGTGGAAATATGAGAAGGGAAAAATGAAAATAGACATCCGGAATGTTAAGTTTAATGAAATGCCTTCCTGTTATGCATGGACTTTTAAATTACAAGGAATATTGGAATGATGGAAAACAGGAATAATGGAAAAATGGAATGATAAGACTTAAACTACAAAACAGGCCTTGTGGGCAACGAATGGTTAGTGAAAAGAAGGGACTTTGTGTTTATTGTAATATTATATAGAGTAATTTCCCTTGAGGGGTATGCCGGAGGTAGGGGGTGGAACAATCATTGCATATTCCGCCCACCGAAGCTTTGGCGAAGGTGGAAATGAATGGATTTTTACCGTTTGTCGGGGAGGAGTAATCTGTGGTTATCTGTAGCACCCGTGTTCTTTGAAAAAAGTTACGAAAATGAATAAACGAATGTTTTATGGTATGATCCTTTGGTCAGGGTTGTTTTGTTCTTCCTTTTTGAATGCCCAGACCATTTATCTGGCTCCTGACGGGGATGATCGGAATCCCGGGACAGAAGCAAAGCCGCTGGCAAGTTTGCAGGGTGCCCGTGACCGGTTGCATGAGATCAGACAGAGCAGGCTTCCTGAAGATACGATCCGCGTGATCATCAAGACGGGAACTTACAAAATGGATGAACCGTTTGTTTTGAGGCCTGAAGACAGTGGAACTGATGATTTTCCTGTAATATATCAGGCTGCCTCCGGAGCTGAACCTGTGTTTTTTGGGGGCATAATGATAAAAGATCTGCGTAAGGATGAACGGGGATATTGGGTGACGGATATTCCTGGAATAAAAAACGGACAGAAAAAGTTTGAGCAATTATATGTCAACGGCCGGCGGGCAGAAAGAGCTTATAGTCCGGATACCGGATTTTTTTTCATGAGAGGAGTGAAAGAAAATATCCGGATTCAGGGTGCAGGAAGAGCGCCGGAACGGGCACAACAGATCATTACTGCTGATAAAAAAAGCTTACGGGAATTATCGGCCCTTTCTGTGAATGGCTTGAAAGACGTTGTAATAACGGTCTATCACAAATGGGACATCACCAAAAGACATCCTGACGGGATCAATGATACGGCTATTTTTACTTCAGGAGAGGGGATGAAACCCTGGAACCAGTGGAAAAAGGGGCAGCGGTACAGACAGGAAAACTACCAGTCAGCTGTGACAAAGCCCGGGGAATGGTTTCTGGATGACAATGGCCGCCTGACCTATATGCCGAGGCCGGGGGAAAACCCGGAAGAAGCCGAGGTTATTGCTCCTGTTCTTTCTCATCTTATCATTATAAATGGGGATACTGAAAATATGTCGTATGTTTCAAACATACGATTTGAAGGATTGAAATTTATGTATTCTGCTTATTATCTGCCTCCGGGAGGATTTGAACCATCTCAGGCGGCTGCCTCCATTGATGCGACGATTCAGGTTGATGGGGCAAAAGGAATTGTGTTCAAAGATTGTGAGGTTTCTCATACCGGAAATTATGGCATCTGGTTTAATCAGCATTGCCGGGACGGACAGGTGAAACATTGTTATCTGCACGATTTGGGAGCAGGAGGGGTACGTGTCGGCACCATGAACATACTGGAAGATACTGCTTTGATCACGCGGAATATTACGCTGGAAAACAATATTATCCAATCGGGCGGTTTGCTTTTTCCACCTGCTGTCGGTGTGTGGATAGGACAGAGCAGCGATAATATTGTTTCCCATAATGATATCGGGGATTTTCGCTATACAGGTGTTTCAGTAGGATGGGTATGGGGATACACCTACAGCCCTGCCAAAAGAAACAAAATCGTATTCAATCATATCCACCACATAGGATGGGGATTGCTGAGTGACATGGGAGGTGTTTATACGCTGGGTGTATCCGAAGGCACCGAAGTGAGCAATAATGTGATAGACCATGTATGGGCCTATGATTATGGGGGTTGGGGATTGTATCCGGATGAAGGTTCCAGTTATATTGTCATGGAGAATAACCTGGTTTATAAAACAAAAACCGGAGGTTTTCATCAGCACTATGGAAAAGAGAATGTGATCCGGAACAATATTATTGCTTTTGCGGCGAGATATCAGTTGCAATGTACCCGGGTGGAGGACCATCTTTCCTTTCATTTCAGGAATAATATTGTTTATTACGACCGGGATGTTTTACTGGGTGGCCCATGGGATAAGATTCGTATTGATATGGATCGTAATCTTTTCTGGAACAGCAACGGGAAAGTAACTTTTATGAAGACGGACTTTCCAGGATGGCAGAGAAGAACCGGTCATGACCGACATTCCCTGGTAGCAGATCCCGGATTTGTAAATCCCGGCCGGGGAGATTTTACTTTCAAAAGCAAAAAGAATATCAGCAAATCGGGGTTCGTCCCTTTTGACTATAATCAGGCCGGGGTTTATGGCAGTGATGCCTGGAGGACAAAAGCCTGTTTACCCAAAAAGGTTACCACAGCTTTTGATAAAATCATGCAATAATTGTGTTGATGGCAGGAAGGCTGAGGAGAATGATGTTCCTGTTTCCCTGTTTGTCAACAAAAAGGCATGTCTTCTGCTAACAATCTTTGTGCCCTTTGTATCTTCTCAGTGTTCTTTAGGGTTAAATGATTTAGCCACTGGGTGCACATTGGTACAATTGGCAAAATAATTCTATTTTAAGGGTTTTAACCGGATATTCCGGAATTCAATAGGAGCTCCTTCGCTTTGCAGACAGATATGTCCCTTCTTAAGGGAAGGATTTCCCCCCTTATTTTGTATAACCCCATTCACATAACAGGTAATTTCATTCTCTGTGTTGATGATTCGGTAATGATTCCATTCGCCGGCAGGCTTTTCCGGACTTTTTTGCATTTTCGGAATTACAACGGCCACCTTGTCATTATTAATATAAAGAGAATCCTTTGTGCTTATACTCCCCGGGCCGATGATAATAAAATCACCGGCATTCCCGGCTTGTAACTGGCACTCGATACAGTTAGGCCAGACTTTGTCCGGTTTCTGCATGTTTAACAAAACACCGCTGTTTCCGGGTTTACCGGGCCAACGCCAATCCACTTCCAGCTCATAATTGTCATAGACTGCTACTGTGCGCATATACCCGTTACTTTTACCCAAGCAATGAATGACCCCTTCTTTAATGACCCAGTTATCGGAGGGGGAAATACTGCTGTCTTGCAGAACAAAATACCATCCGGTAAAATCTTTCCCATTCCATAATGTTGTGGTTTTAGGTTTGCAGGAATTCAAAATTACTGCCAGGATAAACCCCATTACTAGCAGAGATTGTTTTGTTTTCATGATTGTTATTTTTTTTGGCGTAAATAAATAGATTTGCATTTCCAACTTACTTAAAAACAAAAATATAAAATATAATTATTAAATTGCGATGAAATCAAAATACTTCAGCAATGAGTAAACATTTTAGGATCAAATTGTTTCTTGTTTTTATATCTGTATTTGTTCTTTTTTTGCCGGAATTGAAAGCACAGTCTGTGCCGGTAATTTCAAAGCCCGAGCTGGCATTCAAAAATGATTCCCTGATTATCATTTATCATTTTATAAATTGCCGGGCAAACCAACAATTCCGGGTTTGGTTGGATGTAACCACAGTAGAAGGCAAAAAGCTAATTCCAAAAACCTTATCGGGGGATATTGGAAACAATGTCATGTGTGGTCAGACCAAAAAGATATACTGGAACATGGCAGCCGATTCGATTTTTTTAGATGATGTTATCTATGTGAAGGTATTTGCCGAAACAACCGTGATGCAGGAGGTATCCGGGGAAAAAGGCAATGGAAAATACTTTTTTGCCTCTTTGTTGTTTCCGGGGAGTGGGCTGAATCTCAAAAAAGGGAATAATAAACCTTATTGGTTGATGGGGATTGTCGGGTATGGAGGGGTAGCGACTACCCTGTATTTCAATCAAATGGCGAAAACCGCACATAATAACTATGTGCAGGAAACGGATCAGACTCAAAAAGCCGATTATCTACAGGATTACAATGATAATAAAAAATATATGAAAATCTCGGCAATTTCTAGCGGGACCGTCTGGCTGGCAAATCTGATATGGACCCTGGCAGCACCCAATAGCGAACCGGGAAAGGTATCCCTGGGAAACAAAAATCTGCAGCTGGAAACCACTGTGATGACAGATGCCTTTATTCCGGGCTTAACATTAAAATATAATTTCTGAAATGATCATACGAAAATTTTTATTTTCTGCTATTTTGATTCTGACGGTTCTCTGTTCACCTGGGGCTCTGGGGCAGAAAGTGGTGAGCAGTGATTCCTCCTATATCCTTGTACAAAACAATACAATTATCATCTCGAATAATGATTTTGAGACAAAATTGCCTTTTGCCATTTTGTTCCCTATGTTCAACAAGAAAAGGACCTATGTAACCAATGTAAGTCAGATTAATCTGATCGGGAAACTCAGGAACCCCGGTGAGATTAAAAAACTTTATTTAGATGATAAGGAGGTTGTTTTTTCCGAAGAGGGCCTTTTTTTTAAGATTATTGATGTATCTCCCGGGAAAAATATGCTTCATATACAAGTAATACCAAAATCCGGAAAAACCCTGATTGTGAATTTCTTTATTCTACGGCCGGACGAGGGTTCCTGAAAGATATGAAAAATGCACAACTTGGCGTTGATAAAAAACGATTTTTATGATAAGTACGTTTTTAGGGAAAAGTGTAAAAAGTGTAATATGATTCTGCGGATTATTTGTGCATGCTCATAACATTAGTGACTTAATAAACCAAACATCATTTTTGTCTTGAAAAATATATTGAGTCGTAAATAGATACACAGGCATATCCTGTTTTATCATATATATCTCTTTATAAGGTCTTTGGATGAAGATAAAGAGCTTTATGAGCTTATGTAAACAACTGCAATACAGATGGATACATAAGTCCAGGAAAATTTAACCTTCAAAATCTTCCGTTCATCATTGCTTTGCGGACATTGGTCAAAACAAGGCTTCAAAATTGGGGATTTTATATTAATTCACGTAACTTATTTTGGTTTTTGGACTATATGGCTGTAGTCTGATAAGAGAATTTATATGTAGTTGAAACAGGTTACGCCTTAAAAAAATGAACCAATGAGCGCCACTATTCAGGCTGAAGTCCAAAATTATGATGACCCTATGCTTAAGCAGGAGCAGATGCTTTCTGAAAAGGGGAATTTTACTGTAATGCCTTCGGAGGAGATCGTAAAAAAATACATTTCCAAAAAAACTACACGTTCCCGTTTTGAGGATGCAATCGTAAAAGAAGCAAACTTTTCCGTCTTAAAGTACATTTTAAGTCATTTGGACCTGAGAAGGATCAATAAGATTCTGCTGACTTATTCCCATGATCTTTCTTCCGGAAACCTTGTAAAGAACGTTAAATACATTACTCGGGTAAATAACATCAGGGCTGTTGTTGACTTGAAAAAAGTCAATGACAATAAAAATCTCAATCAGTATTTTTACGGGATCAATGATATCTTACCGGGAGCCGGGATTTATTTTGGGTGTGTCGAGACTCATCGTCAGCGAAACAAAAGGATCCATGCAGAGAAAAAAAAGTTTGTGGCTACGTTGCTGATATTCTTTGAATTTATTTTTCACAGGGTGTTGCCAAAAACCGGACTGTTCAGAGGCTTCTACCTGAAAATAACGGGAGGGAGGACTCCGGTATTATCTCTGGCAGAGACCCTTGGCAGATTGGTGTATAACGGCTTTGATATCATTGAGTACAAGACCATCAGGAGTATGACCTATTTCGTGGTCATGAAAACGCGAACGCCCACGCTTGAGAAAGGATCACATTCCGGCTTGTTCATGAAGCAACAGACAATAGAGAAAAACGGAGAAATCAAGCTCAAATACAGGGTCCGTACCCGGCATATTTATTCGGAATACCTGCCGGATCATGTTCTGAACCTGAATGGTTCCGGGAGACCGGAGGTGACTGTTAAGGATTTTCGTTATAATGCCATTGGAAGGGTATTGTTTGACTGGACAAGCATCCTGTTGGGTTCTGTTCAGTTGTTTGGGGAATATGTTAAGAGCATAAGACTGTTTCCCCGGATTGACCTGGAGGATATATTTTACATAAAATATAGTATGGGCAAGGGAGGGATCCCTATAAAAATTTATAAATTCAGGACCATGGTTAAGCATGCGGATAAAATGGACAACTTGATCATTCAGTACAATAGTTATGGAAATCCTGTTAAAGATCCCCGGATTACACCTTTTGGTCGTTTTATGAGAAAGGTGTGGATAGATGAACTCCCCCAGTTATACAGCCTGATTAAGGGAGATATTAAATTGGTGGGTATCAGACCTATGAGGGAGAGTGATTGGAGAAGATATCCTGACAACCTTAAGGCAAAAGCACTTCAGTTTAAGCCTGGATTGATGGGTGTACAATATGCGACTCTATGTAAGAATGATTTTATGGAACATATTAGGTTTTTCAACCAATATCTGGATCAGAAAAAAGAAAAGCCTTTCAAAACAGATGTATATTATTTTTTCAGAATAATATATTACATTTTCTTCAAGGGAGTCCGGAGTGATTAATGTCTGAACACTTTCGGATCCAGTATCCGTTTGTTGTTTCTGAAAGCTGCCACGAAAGCCTGAGAATATCCTGCCTGACGGCAGAGGGCTTTTAATTTAAGGGCGTCTTCCACATTGTTAAATTCCCCGATCGTGTACCGGTATGCACCCTGGTAAAAGTACTCCCATGTATAGTACTTCTTATGGTTGATCCATATGGCATAGCTGCCGCTAGGTACCATGCTGGCTACGATCTGCACTTTAAATACGATATCTGAAGGTTTATGTGGAGGTGCAGGAATGGGTTTTGGGGTGGACACAGGAGTTATTGCGGGTATTACTTTTTTGGATTCGGCAAGTTTGGAAGGAGCAACATTGTGTTGAACGATGGTTTTCGGAGTAGTTGCTTTCCGGACCTTTGCCATGCTATCCGGTCTGGGTCCTTCCGCTATCACCGGAGGAATTTTCATACTGTCAGCCAGTGAAAGTCTGAAAAATTGAAGTTGTGCTTTGCCCGTGTCCCCGAAAGCAATAAGGAATGCCAGCGTATCATTGGGGTTGACTTTAAATATCATATCATTGTTGCCGGAATTGATTCCTTTTGCAAGCCTGAGCGGTTTGTCCCATCCGGTTCCATTGAAACGGGCTACATATATGTCGAAATTGTCTGAACCCCTGTTTGATGAGAAATATAAATTGTTATAATCATCCAGGAAAGGGAACAACTCATCTGCATTAGAATTGATAGGGATCCCGAGATTTACAGGGTCTGACCATCCGGACCCTGAAAGTGAGGATTTGAAAAGATTGGTTCCTTTCTGTGCGGTTGGCATATCAGAAGAAAAAACCAATGTTTTGCCATCTGGGGAAATGGCAGGCTGCATATAGGAATATTCATGATTACAAAACGGCAGAGGAGTAGCTCTTCTTATCCATTCTTTATTCGCAGGATCCAACTTTGCCCGGAAGATCACATATCTTAATGAACCGGACTTGGTCTTTAACGGTTTTGTAAAAAACAAGATATTCCCGTCTTTAGTAAAATCGATGGCTCCGGGAGGATAGGGGAAAGGATATTTTTGGGTAAAGAGTTGGGGTATGCCCGGTCGTAGATCTTTTTTCAAAGGTAGATAATAGGTCTCAAATCTTCCGAATGAAACATAATCTGATAATGTTTTGAAGTTTCTTTTTGTATGTTTCATGAAAAGGATCCCGTCTTTGTAAAACTGCAACCCATAATATGGATCCACCCCAGCAGCCAGTATTAAAGAGTCGATAACAGGAAAAAATTCAATCAGTTTGTGGATTGAATCATTTGAAATAAAAATATTCTTAACAAAAGGTCTCCTGGTTGCAGGGAGGGAACCGGAAACAGATTCTGCTACAAATCCGCCCGTTAGCAACAGGGTTAATATGAAAAGAAGTTTTTCTTTTATTTTATTAAAAAGAGGTTTTACCATTATATAGTTACCAATATTTATAAACCGGAACCTGTGCGTGTTTTCTGCCCAGTATTATTCCAATCGATAATTCAAGATTTAGGTTTCCATTGTACCAGATAATATCTCCGCTCCATGGAAATTCTACGTAGGTGCCTACGTAGAACCAGGGAGTCTGGACATGTAGAAAAAAAGACATATTATCGAGATTATTAAGATAACTGCCAATGTAAGAGTTTTTATAATATAATTTTAGAGCAGGATGATAATGCAGGGAAGATTGGCCAGTGGAAGACAGGCCGATATTCATAAGAATGGAAGGTTCCAGAAGAATAGCCCTTCTCCGGCTCAGAATGATTTTATAGCCGGTAGTGAGAAAATACTGACGTGATAGTGTGTTTATTAGTTCGGGAGGAAATCCTGAATTCTGTGGATTGGATAAAATATTGGTGGTTGATATTCCTGCATAGAAATGCGCACTGTAAAAATAAAGGCCGAAATCAAGATCCGGAGTGAAAATATCTTTATGGTTAGTGGCGGTGTCAGGATGCTCGGCATTGGTGATATGTTTACTGTATATTCCTTTTCCCGAGAGGCCAACAGAGAGAAAAGATAATCCATCCTGTGTTATTGGGATATGGTAGGAAAAAGAAGCTGCCGCCCCGAAATTGATCAGGGAGTCTCCCTGATCATGGAAGGCATATCCTCCCACTCCAAAATTACTGTATGAAACAACATCCGTTGCCTGCCACCGCTTATTTTTACTTTTTAGGAGCCTTCCGTCACCATTCAGGATTTGAGCTTCATGCGAACCGTTGACATTGGCTGTAAAAGTAATTCTGGCGTAATCTATACTCCCTGTAATGGCCGGATTGAAAACGGCCGGGCTGAAGATCCGGTAGGAGGTTGCGTAGTAAGGGACCTGTTGTCCGTACAGGACGGAAGAGAGAGAAAGGAGAAAAAGAGGTAAAATATATTTGATGCTTTTTACCATAGTCATTTATCCTGCGGATAATTACCTATAAATATAATCAAAATTATGACTAATTTATTGATAAATACCGAGAAAAACAAGGAGGATGAAGTTATTGGAAATTGTAAGATCCCGGGGAAAAGTCACGGATGACACGAATGTACACGAATAAAAAGTTTAAAAATTCGTGTACATTCGTGAAATTAGAGACTGATAATGAATAACAAATTGGATAATCCTACGTAAAAGAACAACAGCATTTTTGTTTTTGTTGAGAAATATTTTTTTACAGTATGATTCTGAAACCGCAACGATTATTGGGAGAGGGTTTACTTGCATCAGCCGGAAAATATCCACAGAAAGTGGCAATTATTTCCGGGGGAAGTGAATATACTTATCGACAGCTTTTGGGAGAAAGTCTGTCATTAGCAAGTTCCTTCATTGAAAAAGGTCTAAAAAAAGGGGATCGTGTATTGGTCTATATGGAGAATTCCTGGACAGAGGCTGTTGCCATTTATGCTGTTGCCCTTGCGGGGGGTGTATTTGTTGCGATTAATCCTCAGACAAAAACAGATAAACTCCGTTATATTGCTGATGACAGTGGTGCAGAAATTCTCATTACTGAAAGAAGGCTGAAAAATGAATTTGATCATTTTATTGAAAATCCGGGGACACTGCGTACTATTTTCATTAAGGACGGGTATGATCCTGAGGGAAGGTCGGAGCATGTGGAGCTCGTGAACCTGTATGAACTGAGAGTGGCTGACAGCTATTCCTCTGGTCTGCCGGCAGTGATACCGAATGATCTTGCTGCTTTGATATATACTTCGGGAAGCACCGGATTTCCCAAAGGTGTGATGATGACACATCAATCCATGGTGTTTGCCACCTGGAGCCTGATCGAGTACCTCAGGCTGACCCCGGAGGAGAGAATTATGCTGGTGTTGCCGATGTCATTCGATTATGGATTATACCAACTGCTTATATCCGTTACGGTAGGTGCAACATTGATCATTGAGAAAAACTTTATTTTTCTGGGAAGCATATATAAGCGGATCAAAGAAACGGAACCCACGGTGTTTCCAGGGGTTCCGACAACATTTTCTATGATGGTCTCTTCATACAAACGCGAACCGATCACCTTCCCCAGCGTCAAAAAGATCACCAATACGGCAGCAGCATTGTCTCCCGGGTTTATTCCATATCTAAAGAAGATATTTCCCAATGCGTTGATATTCAAAATGTACGGATTAACAGAGTGTAAGAGGGTCAGTTATCTGGAACCGGAACTGATTGATATTAAACCTGCATCGGTAGGAAAAGCAATTCCTGGAACAGAAGTTTTTATTTTATCCGAGGATGGGAATGAGGTTGCACCGGATGAAACGGGGGTGTTATATGTGAGAGGCCCTCATGTGATGCTTGGTTACTGGAACCAGGAAAAACTCAGTAATGAAGTACTTAAACCAGGGAAGCTTCCTTGGGAAAGGGTGTTATGCACGAATGACCTTTTCAAAATGGATGAAGAAGGGTTCCTCTATTTTGTCGGCAGAAATGATGACATCATTAAGACCCGGGGAGAAAAGGTCAGTCCTTTGGAAGTGGAGAAAATCATTAACCGGCTAGACGGGGTGAAAGGGAGTGCAGTCATTGGTGTTCCGGATGAGATCATGGGAGAGGTGATCATAGTGTTTGTATCGTCTGAAAATGATAAACTAATGGAAAAGGAGATCCAACATTACTGCTCAAGGCACCTGGAAAGTTTTATGATCCCGCAAAAGGTGGTTCTGATGAAAGAATTACCCAAAACCGCGAATGGGAAAATAGATAAGCGATCACTAAAAAAATCATTCTTGAATGAAAAATGAGATATTGTTCAAAGAGCTTCTTTCACTTTTGGAACGTCACCTGAGATTACTTTCCGACAAGCCGGAAGAGACGTATGAATCTACCTTGGCTGCCTTGTGGTTACTTGCAGCTGGGGAGGCGATCTCAGCGGAGGAGGCTGTCACGAAAGAATTGCCGGAACTGAAAAAAGTGGAGGAAGACAAGCTTAGAAAATTGGTTGAGAAAAGAATAGCCGGGATTCCACTGGCTCATATCACAGGGCGTCAACAGTTTATGGGCGTTGAACTGATGACTGATGCGAAGGCCCTTATCCCCAGAAAGGAAACTGAGATTCTGGGAAAAACGGCACAGGAGATCTTAGAAAACATAGTTGCAGATGGTCGTGATGAGATCATGGCATTAGATCTTTGTTGCGGAGCCGGAAACCTGGCCATAGCTTTGGCCCTTCATGTGCCGGAAGTGAGGTTTATGGCCTCGGATCTTTCCAGGGAAGCTGTGGAACTAACGAAAGAGAACATCCGATTTCATCATCTGGAAAATCGTATTGTTGTCCTGCAGGGGAGTGTATTCGAAGCATTCGAAGGAAAAGGTTATGATGAAAACGTAGATGTGATCATTTGTAATCCGCCTTATATCTCTGATACGAAAGTCTCACGAATGGCAAAAGAAATAGCCGAACATGAACCGGAACTGGCATTTAAAGGTGGGACACTGGGACTCAGTATCATCACCGAGTTGATCAGAAAAGCCCCATTGTTTCTGAAAAAGGACGGATGGCTTACTTTCGAGGTAGGATTGGGACAGGGAGCTTTTGTAAAACAATTGGTCGAGAAAACAACTCTTTATGAGGAAGTCTCGACAGTCGCTGACCAGCAGGGAAATATCCGGGTAATAACAGCCCGAAAATAATTTTATTTACACGTATGCATCCATATCTTCTTCCCGTCAATGAGCAGGCTGGTCTTGGTAAAGGTCTGTTTGGATATTATTTTTCCTTCCTGAAAGTGGAGGATGTCGACTCCTTCCCTGGACTCTTTTTCTCCCTCAAAGCCGGGTTCTCTGGATGGCCAGTGCAGGATCCAGCTGAATGATGCCTTCCGTGATTCCGTATCCACAATTATATCCTGGATATCGAATCGGAAATTCCCATGGTTTTGAAACCATATTTTCCAGATCTTATTTAAGATGGATTTTCCCCGTATATAGTTACCATCCCAATGGATAAATTCAGTATCATCATGAAACCACGCCATTACTTCGTCAAGATCATGACGGTTCCAGGCGTCTATCCACGACCTGATCTTTTTCCGGATCTCTTTGCTGTTATATACGCAGGGCCGGATGCCGTTGTTTCCGGTCCTGGGGTTTTGACGGGTCATTACAATTGGGAATTGATCACAATGGGTTGTTTACGCAGATATGCTGTGGTCGCCTGTTTTCTGTTAAAATTCTTGTAAACATTCTCGATCTCCTGTTGTGATCTGTCCAATGCTTCTGCGACCTCTTGTGCATCATATCCGTTTTCCCAGCCGTACCAGATCAGGTCCAGGAGTTCGAAGGGAAGCTGGAAGAAAAATTCTTCCTGGGTTTGTTCTGCAGAATAGGTGTCAGAGGTCGGGGTCCGGCGGATGATCTCTTCGGGGATCCCGAGATAACGGGCCAGTTGATATACCTGGGTTTTATAAAGGGCTGCGATAGGTATAACATCTGCTCCTCCATCCCCGTGTTTGACAAAGAAACCCTGTTGCACCTCGTGTTTGTTGGGAGTACCGATCACGGCATAATAATTTTTTTCGGCATGGTAATAAAGCATGGCCATCCGGCTGCGTTGCTTGAAATTGGAAGCTGCCACGATCTGAAGATATTCATTTGCAGGCAACAGTTTACTTTTTTCGCTACCGTCCGGGTCAACGATCGTAACCGAGAATACCGGAGGGAGGCTGCTTTTCATCGGATTCTGCTTAATACCGATCTTCATTTTATGTGTCTCAGGATCATATTCGTTAAAAATTCTTTTAATGGCTTCATCTCTTCGCCTGTAACAGGCAAAACCGTTCAATGCACCGGTAATCTCTTCAACAAGTGTCTTTACCCCGAATTTCTCGGCAAGGGTCCGGGCCAGTGTCAGGCTATCGGGACTTGAGTCTTTTTCCGGCAACATGATTCCCAGCACATTATCTTTTCCCAGTGCTTTGACCGTTAAAGCAAGGGATACGGAAGAGTCTATTCCTCCGCTGATCCCTATGATCCCGCCTTTTCTTCCCAATTCGTTGAATACGATTTCTCTCAGTCTGTTCGAGATGAAATCACATGTTTTTGCAACATCTTTGATCACTAGAATATCCTTGTGAAATGCTTCTTTTTTGCTCATGATGTATAGTTTTATTCAGTATCTGTAATTATTATGCAATTTTCGGGTATTTGCTCCGTAAGCTTTTTTTTGTTTCTGATAAAAAGTTTATCTAATAATTGAGTAGAGATGATCCCGGTCAGGGCCATATTATCCATTTCTGAAGAAGCAGGTGAATCCTCCAGTTTTTTCAGTAAACGGGCAATATTTTCCGGATTGAAGATCCCGGCCTCCCGGATATGTTCTTCTGAGAGAATATTATGGAAATACTCAGGTTTATTTTTTACGAAAGTGCTGGTAATGGGTGCCCGGTAGGCTTGCTTGGGCCGATTGACGATTGTGTCCGGTAAGCGGCCTTTCATCATTTTTTTCAGAATGAATTTTTCGGTTAGACCATGTAATTTTAAGTCGGGTGGTAGTTGAGCAGCAAATTCAATGATACGATGGTCCAGGAAAGGATACCTTCCTTCTACGGAGTTGGCCATGGCCATCCGGTCACCCTGTGAAGAGAGCAGATATTCCGACATGAAAATATTAATTTCCAGCCATTGGGCTTTTGCCAGACTGCTCCAACGGGAAAATTGTCCGGGGAGTAAACCGCTGAGTTCTTCAACGGGATCATAATCTTTTAACTCCCGTTTTATGCTGTCAGAAAATAAAGCCGTGAGTCTCGACGTGTTCTGCCAGCGCAAAAGATGGGAATAGAAAGGGGAATCGGTTTCGGTAAGTCTGTATCCGAAAAAAAGTTTTAAGACCCCGGGATTTTGTGTCAGCTGGGGAATGTAGGGATACAATTTTTTCAGGAGCAGGGGTCTGATCCTGGAAGATGGTTCTCTGGCCCAGAACCTGCGGATGGTCATCTCTTTGAAGATGTTATAACCGGCGAACATTTCATCGGCCCCTTCCCCGGTGATCACCACCTTGAAATTATTTTTCCTGACACTTTCAGATAGAAAAAACATAGGAGCAGGTGAGGTCCTCAGAAGAGGTATTTCGGTGTGCCAGATAATCTGCGGATATATGTCAGCGATCTCCTCCGAACTGCATTTGATCCCGGAATGTTTTGTGTTCAGATGATCGATGACCAGACGTTGATATTCGCTTTCGTCGAACTCTTTGTCCTTGAATCCGATGGAAAAGGTTCTCAAATTATCCGGAAAGATCTCCCGGATGTATGCTGTAGTGATACTGGAATCGATCCCACCGCTGAGGTAAGCTCCTACCGGGACATCAGCCC
>JAGGWN010000055.1 GCA_021157415.1 Bacteroidales bacterium
ACTTAGGGTAGGTATAATAATATAATAATATGAAATAAATATCGAGATAATGTTTTGAGGATTAAAAAATATTTATAATTTTGGATAAAATACAGGACCGAAGGTCGGAAGAAAAGATCATTTTTCTTGTGGTGAATGCTTTGTTCCGGTAGAATAATCTCACTGTTTTTTTGCGTTCTCTTTCAGAAAAATCTTGAAAAACGGATTCAATACCAAACAGAAGTTAAAAAAATATTTTGGGGTATGAGCATACAATAAAATTCACATCCATAACATATAAAAAAGAGGGGACAATCATGAAAAAGACAAATTTGGTAATGATCATTATTTTTTCCGTGATTTTTAATGCTGAAGCACAAGATTCATTGAATCTGAAAAATGTACCAGGTATTTACAAACAACAAGCCGGAAACAGTTCTTTGGAGGTAAACTTTAATCCCGGCAATATCTTCGGCTCCGACAATCAATTCGGATTGTTTGACGGAGGCATTAAATACAGATATTTCCTTTCCGAAAACATGGCTTTACGGGCAGTGGTCAGGATCGGTTTTTCAAACACAACACAAATAACGCAACAAGCAGATTCTGAAAATGATCTGCTTGAATTAAAAAATATAAATAGATCATATTCGGTATTATTGAAACCCGGTATAGAGAAACACTTTTTGAGGTATAATAGATTATCACCATATATCGGTGCTCAATTGTTAATAGGTTATAATACCAATCAACGTATAGAGGAACATCAGGATAATCATGAGATATATTTGACAAAATGGGAAAACAGTCCCGGCCATTTCAATCTCGGCACAGATATGTTCGCGGGTTTTGACTATTATTTCATAAAAAAACTCTACTTCGGCCTGGAAATTGGGTATGGAGTATATTATAACAAGGATCTAAAATTCAAATACACAGATGAAAAATATCCGGATCAGAATAATGCAATAAAACAAGGTTCATCTTTCGGTCTGTCTCCTTCAATGGCCACAGGTAATATCAGGTTCGGCTGGACATTTTGACGGATATCTGTCCATAAACCAAACGTTCAACAAATTTATCCCCGGCTACGCTCTTGAGTAAACTCAGATTATGATGAACTAATGAGTAATTAGATTTAATTTTTAAGCCACTAATGACACGAATTAACACGAATAAATTCGTGGACATTCGTGTAATCCGTGGCCTGTGGAACAAAATCCGGATCATTTCTGCAATATCGGATTATTTACTTATTCGTTCATACAGTCCCAGCACATTATTCACAAAGATCTCCCAGGAATATTTCTTTTTCTCTTCCCGGATATGAGGTTCGAACTCCGGACCGCGGTTACAGGTGAAAAAGTCGGTGATGGCGGCAGCAATGGCTTTGGGATCTTTTTCCACCACATACCCCACCTTACCGTGCGGCACATATTCGCTGAGCCCGCCGACGTTGGTCACCAGCATGGGTTTTTCGAAGTGATAGGCAATCTGGGTGATGCCGCTTTGGGAAGCGGAATGGTAGGTCTGTGCCACCAGGTCGGCTGCCGAGAACCAGTAGCGTACCTCCTCCACCGGGACAAAATCGTCCACCACCTGCACCTGGTCCTGCAGTCCTTTCTCTTCGATGATTTTCATATACCGCTCCTTATCATCATAAAACTCTCCCACCACCAGCAGCTTCAGTCCCAGTGCCCGGACTTCAGGCCGGGCAAATGATTCGAGCAGCAGGTCGAGACCTTTATAGTGACGGATAAAACCGAAGAAAAGGACATACTTTTCTGCAGGATCCAGTCCCAGACGGAGACAGGCTTCCTCCTTCGTCACACGTGCTCCCAGGTTGTCATCCAGGGGATGGGGGGTGTAAACAATGTTTTTGAAACCGTTCTCCTCCAGTTGTTGCTGCACCGTCTTCGAGAAAGTGATGTATCCGTCTATCTTTCGCAGGAAATAATTGGTCAGCAGCCGGTCACCGGGTCTTTTTTCATGAGGATAAAGATTGTCCACCACGGCCAGCATCGTTATTTTTTTCTTCAAAAAGCGCACGATGGTGCCAAAAAGAGGGCCCATGAAAGGGATCCAGTTGCGAAAGATCAGCAGGTCGGGTTTCAGGCGGTTGATTTTGCAGGCTGTAGATATCCAGTTGAGGGGGTTGATACTGTTCATCCACACATGGATCTCCAGACCGTCGGGTGGAGGGCCGTCGGCCATCTGTGTCTTGCCTGGGAAGAGCATCTTTGGGTACTGCAGGCGGTAAGTAACCAGCGCCGCCTCATGCCCTTCCCGCAGGAAAGCCCGGCACATGGCCTCATCTATGACAGCCAGACCCCCGCGCAGGGGGTAGGCAGGGCCTATGATCAATACTTTCATTCAACAAATCTCAATAATAAAAACCCAAATTCCAAACAAAACTCAATAACCAAATCCCAAATCTTAAACAATTTTTTTGGAATTTGGAACTTTCTTCAACAATGTATGCATTGATCAGTCATGTAGCATTTTTACTACTCCATTCATATTATCCACTATTTCTACTCCTTCCGGCACCTCATCCTCATAAAAGGGATGTCCTGTTCGAACAAGGAACAAACGGCCCACACCGGCCCGTCGTCCTGCTTCAATATCAGACAACTTATCCCCCACCAATACAGACCGTTGCAGGTTAATATGATGATCTCTCACCGCATCCAGGATCATGCCGGGTGCCGGTTTACGCCGCAAACTTTCTTTTCTGTACTTACCTTTCCCGTATTCCGGATGATAAGGATCGTAATACACGTCCGTGATCTCCACCCCTTTTTTGCGGAACTCATCAAGCATCCATTTCGTAATTTTGTGAAAATCCATCTCGCTGTAGTAGCCCCTGGCAATCCCTGCCTGGTTGGTGATCACAAGGATCTTATATCCCAGGCCGGCAGCTTCTTTCAGTGCTTCAAAGACCCCGTCAATAAACTCGAAATCCTCCACACGGAATACATACCCTTTTTCCCTGTTTATGACCCCGTCACGATCAATAAACAAGGCTTTATTCATATTTCCTGAAATATTCGTATTCATTCTGTGCTCTTACCAGGTCTTCCGGGATCCCGATATCAATAAAATAGCCGTCCGAAAGATACAGCATAAACTTATCTTTCCCGACATAAACCTCCAGAAAGTCATGTTCCATGGAAAAAGCTTCGGGCAGTGGTTTTGCCAGAAAATCATCTTTCCGGATAAGATAAATTCCCCCATTGATCACACCTTCCCCGGTTTCGGGGTTTTTCTCCTCGAAAGCCAGGATCCTGTGCTGCCTGTCATACCTGATCAGACCGTACCGTCCGGGAGCTTTCATCTGTTTCCCGGCCAGGGTAAAAAAGCTATTTTCACGCACATGAAAAGCAAACATTTTCTCAAGGTTCACATCAAAGAAAGTATCTCCGTTAAGCACCCATACCTGATCTTCCGTACATAAAGCCATGGCTTTTTTCACCCCCCCGCCTGTCCCCAGCGGATGACCCTCGCAGGACCAGGTGAGCTTCATCCCTTTCCATTCCTCTCCAAAGTATTCCCGGATCATCTCTCCTTTGTATCCCACAGACAGAACAACATGAGCGGTTCCGGAATGTTTCAGGTATGACAACAAATATTCCAGAAAAGGCTTCCCTTGCACCTGCACCATGGGTTTGGGAACATCCAGCTTCAATTTTTTCAGGCGTGTACCGAAACCACCGGCCAATATTATTGCTTCCATATATTCTAAAATTTCAAATGCCAGGCACCCAATTCCAAACAAAACCCAAATCACAAATCACAATATTCAAACATCCGTTTTAGATTTGAATATTGAATATTGGTATTTATTTGGTATTTGTGATTTGGAATTTGGAATTTCCCAGACTCCAGCTCTCCGATCCTTTTTCCACGAACTTCGGCAGAATCACTTTTCCTCCGTAGTTTTCCATAGCCCGTATAAAGTTCGGTTTCCGGGGTATGTCCACAAAGAACATAAAGAAGCCGCCACCGCCGGCACCTGACACTTTCCCGGCCAGTGCTCCGTGTTGCATGGCATAACGATAGACACTGTCAAGCTTTTCGTTGGTGATTACCGAAGACGCTTTTTTCTTCGACTCCCACCCGTGCTTTACGCAATCCATGAATCCGTCTATGTCGCCGGTCAGGATTTTCTCTTTCATTTCCATAGCGATCTGTTTGGTCCGGTGCATAGCCTTGAGCGCTTCCGGAACCTTCTCCCGGGCATTCTTCATCTGTTCCTCTATGATTGTCGAAGAATCCCTGGACTGTCCGGTAAAAAACAGCACCAGGGAGTCTTCCAGCTCATTCTTCACCCAGGGCTTTATGCGCAGAGGATTGACGATCACCTTGTTATCATTGTAATACTCCATAAAGTTGATTCCTCCGAAAGCCGCCGAATACTGGTCCTGTCTGCCCCCTTTCAGTCCCAGGTTTTCCCTTTCGATGCTGTAGGCCAGACGGGCCAGGTCGTAATCACCCAAAGGAAGATGCAGCCATTCCATAAAAGCATGCAGAATAGCCACCACCATGGTAGAGGAAGAGCCCAGTCCCGAACCCGGCAGCGCATCGGAAAAAGTAATCATACGAAAAGAGAGGGGGGCTCCGTGGTTATAATTCCGTACAATCTCATTGTATATCTCTTTGTGCAACGGCAATTCATCATCCACCGGCAGCTCCTTCAGAGCTTCGGCCCGGTAATGTTTTTTCAGGTCGGGAGCAAGAAATTCAATGGTATGGTCCTCTGTCGGTTCAATGGTACAATAGGCATACATATTAATGGTGGCACTGAGGGTGTATCCTCCATATTCGTCACTGTAAGGAGAGACGTCGGTACCGCCGCCACCAAAACCAAGTCTCAGAGGAGCTCTGCTTCGAATGATCATTCTCAGGGCTTTTGTTTATTCACATCAGATTCCTTGAAATTAAGTTTTTCCGCTACGCGATAGGTGTTTCGGTCCGACGAACTGCGAGAGACCAGTTCGCCCAGAAATCCCGCAAGGAACAGCTGGGTTCCCAGGATCATCGTCGTCAGCGACAGATAAAAGTAAGGGCTCGCAGTGACCAGGGGTGCAGGGATATTGTGATGCAGAAACCACAGTTTCCGTACGCCCAGCCAGATAGCTGCCAGCAAACCGATAAGAAACATCAGGGTACCCAGAGAACCGAACAGGTGCATCGGTCTTTTTCCGAACTTGGTGATAAAAGTCACCGACATCAGGTCGAGATATCCTTTGATAAAACGGGACAGGCCGAATTTGGTCACGCCGTATTTCCGTTTCTGATGGCTGACGATCTTTTCGCCGATTTTAGTGTAGCCTGCCTGTTTTGCCAAAACCGGAATATAGCGATGCATCTCTCCATATACCTCGATGGATTTCACCACCTCTTTTCTATAAGCTTTCAGTCCGCAGTTAAAGTCATGCAATTTGATGTCGGTAACAATCCTGGCGGTCAGGTTAAAAAATTTACTCGGCAACGTTTTGGAAAGGGGATCATATCTTTTTTTCTTCCACCCCGAAACCATATCATAACCCTCTTCCCGGATCATACGCACCAGCTCAGGTATCTCTCCGGGGTTATCCTGCAGGTCGGCATCCATGGTGATCACCACCTCTCCCGAGGCAGCCTGAAATCCGGTATGCAGAGCCGCCGATTTACCAAAGTTTCTTTTAAAACGGATTCCTTTTACTTCCGGGTATTTTGCAGAAAGCTCCTGAATCACCTGCCAGGATCTGTCGGTGCTTCCGTCATCCACAAAAATGACCTCATAGGAGAGTCCGTGTTTTTCACACACTTCCCTTATCCATTGTGTCAGTTCCGGGAGAGACTCTTCTTCATTGTATAAAGGCGATACGACCGTCAGGTCCATAGGCTTATCAGTCATAAAACAGGATTATTCTCCTTCTTCCGTGGTCGTTTCGGCAAACGGGGCCTCTCCTTCCCTCTTCAGGAAAATACCCAGAATCAGAGAAATGAGGGTCCCGAAAAATACACCGTTAAACACAGATGAAATACCCATAAACCAGGGTTTCATAATTTTGGAAGAGATTTTCATTGACATCTCTATCTGCTGATCAGTCATTCCCTTTTCCATCAGTTTATCCCTGGAGATATCCAACAGTTTCCGGATCAGATCCGGGTCGATGTATGCATACAGGATATAAACAAATATCCCGGAGATGATCGCAGCATACAGCGAGATCACTACGCCGGCTCCCAGGGCCTGGCCATAGGACAGGAAGCCATCCCGGTAGTTTTTTCTGAAGCTACTGATCCCCAGATACAAACCGACAATGTCGATAACCAAAGAAATATAACCCAGGTTCTTGTTTGTTATCTGGTTTGTAAAGTAAAGCAGTAAAGAATAAAGCACGAGCACCAGGCCGAGGAATATCCCTGTGTTCAGGGTAGCTTTCCAAACAGAAGTTCTGTTTTGTTCCATGATCGTAGGTTTTTTTAAGTTACTCAACAAAGATAAGTTTTTTTCCAATTATTTCACTTTTCAGGCAGGGTTTGTGCAGCAATAAAAAAGTTCGTACTTTTGCACGGGGTAAGTCTTATACGACCAGCTCCCGCTGAACTCCCCCAGGACCGGAAGGTAGCAAGGGTAAGGCGGTTGTAGCGGTGCGATATAAGGAGCTTACCCCACTTTTTTTATACCCGAAATCCGCAGGAGCAAACCCGACATGCTTTCTATAGCGGAAAAAGAAAGGCACACCGTCTGAATCCCTCTCGCAAAGGGGGAGGATGTTTCGCTGACATAAAATGTATTAATCATGAGGAATGCAAGGGGTTGCAAAAGCATGCCTTTTAATGAGAAAATTCACTACTTTTACAATTTATTATCAAGACCATGCTTATCCGTTTACATCCCGATATACCGAGTCAGAGACATATCCGGCACATTGCAGAAGTACTGGAACATGGAGGCCTGGTGATCTATCCAACGGACACGATATACGCCATAGGTTGTGATGTAAACAAACCCAAAGCCCTGGAAAGGCTGGCTCATCTGAAAGGGGCCAACCCCAAGAATCCGGATTTTTCATTTATTTTTTCCGATATCAGGCAGGTAGCGGAATATACGCCTCCGCTGGACAAGACCGTATTCAAGCTGCTCAAGCACAACCTGCCGGGGCCGTTCACCTTTATCCTTCCGGCCAATCACAAGGTCCCCAAACTTTTCAAAGGAAAGAAAAAAACCATCGGTGTACGTATTCCCGGCAACAATATTCCTCTGGAGATTGTCAGGGCCCTGGGCCGGCCTATTCTCTCCAGTTCTATCCATGCCGAAGATGAGGTTATTGATTACATCACCGATCCGGGGTTGATCTATGAAAGATACGGTCACCTGGCAGATATTGTGATAGACGGCGGTTACGGCAACAATGTGGCCTCCACCGTAGTGGATTGCACCGGAGAGGAGCCTGTGATCGTAAGGGAAGGGATCGGTAAGCTCGAAAGTTGAAGGTTGAGGGGTACCACACACCGGGGGCTCCGGACCAGTAATTATTTCTTCCAGAACGC
The DNA here is from genome assembly GCA_021157415.1 of Bacteroidales bacterium. Lineage (GTDB taxonomy): Bacteria > Bacteroidota > Bacteroidia > Bacteroidales > VadinHA17 > DRPN01. The sequence goes on from JAGGWN010000055.1 coordinate 7,525, forward strand.
CGGAGAGAAAAGGACGAGGACGGTAAAAAGTTCAAGACGTCCCAGCATCATCAGAAAAGAAAGAAACCATTTGCCGAAAGGGGAGATATGAAAAAAATTATCCATGGGGCCCACAGACCCAAGGCCGGGTCCGACATTCCCGAGGGTTGTAGCCACAGCGCTGACAGCCGAGTCAATATCAGGTTCTATGGTGGATATGACTACCACTCCGAAAGCAAAGATCAGAATATAGATCACGGCAAAAGCCAGGACATTGGTAAGCACCCTTGAGGAAACCTTATGGTGGTTAAAGCGTACCGGGATCACGGCATTGGGATGTATCAGCCGCCGCAGCTCATAGCGGCTGTTCTTGATCAGGAGGGCAATACGCATGATCTTCATGCTGCCGCCTGTCGAGCCGGCCGACCCGCCGAAGAACATGAGTACCAAAAGGATCACTGCCAAAAAAGGTTTCCACTTAAGATAATCGGTAGTAACATAGCCGGTGGTGGTCAGGATAGAAACCACCTGAAACAATCCTTCCCGGAAAGCCGTTTCCAGGCCCCGGTGATGGACAAGGATAAGAAAGACCGTTACGATAGTGGCAAATCCGGTCACAAACCCGAAGTACCATCTGAACTCTTCATTTTTGATGACTTTCCTGAACTGGCGGTGAAGTGCATAATAAGAGAGGGTAAAATTCATTCCGGCCAGGAACATAAAAAAGATAATCACATACTGAATAAAAGGAGACCCCCAAAAAGCGATGCTGGCCTGTTTGGTAGAGTAGCCGCCGGTAGCCATAGTGGTAAAAGAGTGACATACGGCATCGAAAGGGCTCATTCCTCCGATGATCAGTAGGATGGATTCGGCCAGGGTAAAAAGGATATATATACCCCACAGCCGTTTAGCGGTCTCTTTCACTCGCGGGTGGAACTTATCGGGTGTTGGCCCGGGCACTTCGGCGGCAAAAAGCTGCATACCCCCCACCCCAAGATATGGCAAAACCGCCAGAGAGAGTACGATGATCCCCATACCACCCATCCACTGTGTGATACTGCGCCAAAAAAGAATACCATGGGGCAATGCTTCAATATTATTCAGTATGGAAGAACCGGTCGTGGTAAAGCCTGACATCGTCTCAAAAAAAGCATCCGTCAGGTTGGGGATAGCACCAGATAACAAATAGGGCAGTGTACCGAAAAAGGAAAAAACAATCCATACTATGCTGACAATAATATATCCTTCCCGTTTGCCAATGTCCCGAGTAACGTTCCGGTTGAAGAACCACATCAACATACCGGCAACGAGAGTGATCATGCTACTGACAAACAGAGCCATGGAGTCGCCCTCATGATACAACAAGGACACCAGAAAAGAGAACAGGATAAAGCCGCTTTCCAGCATAAGGAGAAAGCCGAGGATAAAGACAATAATCCTTTTATTGATCAGATCCACGCAAGATTATTTTATACAAGGATATAACAGATCATTGATTTTTCCAAAATGTCCGGGTAAAGAGAATCAATACGGCAAAGAGTTCGAGACGTCCCAGCAGCATCAGGGCTGAAAGCACCCATTTACCGGTAAGGTTAAGAGCTGCAAAATTAGAGGCGGGTCCCACCGAACCCAGGCCGGGACCAATACCGCCCATGGTAGTGGCTACAGCGCCCATGGCAGAGGTAGTATCCAGGCCGTTCAGTACAAGGACCAGGGAACCGACAGCAAAGGTAATGATATACAGTACAAAAAAGGCAAAGGTACGGGACATCAGTTCGGGGGAGACACTGCTTTCCCCGATATGTACGTTGACTACAGCCTTGGGGTGCAGCAGCCGCTGATACTGAACATGCAGGTTATTCAGGAACATCAGGTGCCGGCCTATCTTGATCCCGCCGGATGTGGACCCTGAGCTTCCTCCCACAAACATCAACAGAAAAATAAAAAACCACGCATGATGGGTCCATTGCATATAATCGGCCGTTGAAAAGCCGGTACAGGTAATGATACTGGTCACCTGAAAGAAACCTTCCCGGAAAGCCTTTTCCAGGTTAAGATGTTGAAAAATTATTAAAAAGAGAGTGATGATTATTCCTGAAACAAACAAAATTGTCAGATATAACCTGAATTCCGGATTTTTATAGGGTTTTGTAAGTTTCCCCCGGATCATCTCCAGATGCAGGGTAAAATTGGTACCGGCAAGGATCATGAAGACAATGACCACATACTGAATGTATGAGGAATAAGCGCCTATACTGGCATTTTTCGTCGAGAATCCCCCGGTGGCAATGGTCCCGAAAGAATGGCACAAAGCATCAAAAAGCGGCATTTTCCCCAACATTAGGAATACCGTTTCCAGCAGCACCAGCGAAATATAGATAACCCACAGCACACGTGCTGTTTCGCGCACCCGGGGCCGCAGTTTATTCATGGGCAAACCCACCGACTCCACATGAAACAATTGCATACCACCCACGCCCAGGAAGGGGAGGATGGCAATAAACATGATCAGGATACCTAGTCCTCCGAGAAGATGGGTAAGACTTCGCCAGAAAAGAATGCCATGGGGAAGTGCTTCGATATTTGTAACTATGGATGCCCCGGTGGTTGTGAATCCGGAGATCGCTTCAAAAAAAGCATCGGTATAATGCGGCACATAATGTCCCAGAAAATAAGGCAATGCTCCGAAAGCAGAAAAAACCACCCAGACGGTCGGTACGATGATATAAGCTTCGCGTTTGCCGATCTCCTCGTTCTTTGACCGGCTCAGAAGCCAGACCAGCGTCCCTGTCAGGAAAGTAACGGCAAAAGCCAAAAAGTTGGTATGCAGATCCTGTTCGTGATAGATGAGAGAAATCAATACCGGGAATAACAGAAAAGCCCCTTCCAGCATAACTGATAACCCAATGATACTCAGGATAATCCGCTTATTAAGCATCTTTTCTTACTTAAAAAACTTTTCCACTTTAGGTTTGGATGCCGGCAGGGTAAAGACCACCACCCTGTCATGAGGTTTTATGAATGTATCTCCCAGGGCAATAAAGCTTTGTTTCCCGCGAATGACGCCCCCCACGATAGCCCCTTTGGGAAAATCCAGGTCTTTAAGCGGCGCCTTGGTGATCCTGGAATCCTTTTTAACAACATACTCCAGTACTTCGGCATCGGTACCCGTCAGACATTTAATGGCAGAGACCTCCGACCGGGTAGTGAATCTGAATATCCGGCTGGCAGTAATCAGTTTTTTATTAATGATGGTATCTATGCCGATATTTTCAGCCAGGGGAATATAGTCAATGTTCTCCACTTCGGCGATCACTTTCGGCACCCCCATTTTTTTCGCCAACTGACAGGAAAGAATATTGGTTTCCGAATTGCCGGTCACGGCAATAAAGACATCCATGGTTTTGAGACCTTCCTCCAGCAGCAGGTCTATATCCCTGCCATCACCGTTGATCACGAGGGTATCTTCGAGGAAATCCGCCAGTTCGGTACATTTTTCGCGGTTTATCTCAATAAGCTTGATATTAAACTGTTTCTCCAGGTTTTCAGCAGTACGTTTTCCGATACGGCTGCCTCCGAGGATCATAATATTGTTAACATCTATTTCTTCCTTGCCCGTAAAGCGGGAGAGTCCTTTCATCCCATGGCGGTTTGCGATCACATAGACCGTGTCGTTCAGTCGGAAACGATCGGTACCACGGGGGATGATGGTCTCATTATCACGGGTAATGGCTATCGCCCGGTAATTGGAATCCTCTCCGCCCCAATCCAGTTCAAAGAGCGAATTTCCGATGATGGGCGATTCTTCATCCAAACGGATCACATACAGAGAAAGCTTACCGCCGGTAAAGTCATAAAAATCCGTAGTACCTGCCTGATGAATCAAAGAGATAATCTCCCGGGCGGCGATGAGCTCCGGATAAATAAGAGAGTCAATCCCCATACTCTCGAAGACATCTCTGTAAACAGGCATCAGATACTCCATATTATCCACCCGGGCGATGGTTTTTCCGGCACCCAGTTTTTTACCCAGGATCGCCGACACAATATTGGTTTCCTCATAATGGGTGACGGCAATGAACAGATCGGCATCTTTCACATCCACCTCTTTTAGGATTTCGAAGGAAGTAGCCGAACCGTTAATCGTCAGAATATCAAAAGAGGTATTGATCTCTTCAATGCGTGTCATCTCCGGGTCAATCACGACGATATCATGATTTTCCTGGCTCAGCATCTTGGCGAGATGTTTGCCCACTTCTCCTGCCCCTGCAATGATGATCTTCACTGAATCAAATATTTTTTATCCAAATGCGCGGTAAAAGTATAAAAATTGTTAACGTGATGAAATGATTTTCATACGGGGATTGAGATATTAATGACGAAAACAGATTGATGATTCCCAATATATCAGTGTTATTTTTTGGGGGGTTATTACTCCTCCAAAATAAAAGGGCCCTGCTCGCGGACAGCATATATCTCACGGTCATTATATAATTCTTGTATTTTTTTGGAGACATAGTCCGGCACAGAAGAATCAAGGATGATTATATCAGGGTAAACCGTCGTTAGCTGTTTCTCCAGTTGCCACCATTTTTTACCCGAGAATACCAAACAATTCACAGATATTTTTTCTTTCATTCTTTGCATGGTACTATCATTTAAAAAATAACCCGTAAGAGAGCCTGCTTTGAAGAAGCCGTTGCCCAGATATATGCCAATTTGATTTTCCCGCTTCGATGTTTCCCAAAGTACGGGATAGAAACCGGGATATGCCGTTATCAGTCTTTTTATTCCCAGTACCTCTTTGATATCTCTCAGGGAATATGCCGTTTTCTTATTTTTTAAATTTCCGCCTATTACAGCATTTCTTCCTGATGACAATAAAAAAACAGAAGAATGGGGAATATTGAAAACGATCAGCTTTTGCTTATGTAAGGTTTCCGTCTCCCGTACCACAAAGAAAATCACTCCTGTCAGTAAAACAGCCTGCAGTAAAAGAATAAATACCGATTTCCGCCACAAAAACAGTAGAAAAACAGACAGCACAAGTAAATATAATAATCCTACATCACTTCTATGCAACCAAACCGGAGAAATCACTGCAGCAGGAAGAGAAAGTGATTTTTGTGCTATCACCAGTAAGCCTTTGGATAAGCCTTTCATGATTTGTGCCATCATCCCGGCTAGCCATGGGAAAGGCTGCATGAGAAAGAACATCATTCCGGCATAAATAAAAAGGGTAACCATAGGAATAACCAACAGGTTGGTCAACGGGGCATAAAGAGGAAAACGATGAAAATAAAAAAGAGTTAACGGAAATGTTCCGGCTATGGCCGTTATTGACACAACCAGCAAGGACCATATTTTATCAAACCACCAGATTCCCGTTGCGGCAAAAAGATATAAAGGCCGGTATAATGCAACAATCCCTAAAACAGCAAAATAAGAAAGCTGAAAACCCGCATCCCGGATCCATACCGGATGTATGAACAGCAAAATAAAAGCTGAAACGGCAAGAATATTATAAACATCGGATTTTCTCTGCAACGTTTGTCCCAGTAATAAAAGGCTGAACATCAAAGCTGCACGCATCACAGAAGGAGATAATCCGGTAATAAAGGCATAACTCCACAGAAGCAACAAAATAAAAATCAACCGGATTAACAACACATGCCGCCTTTTTCCGAAAAAGGAAAAAAAATAGAGAGATATAAAATATATAATTCCCACATGCAATCCTGAAATAGCAAGAATATGCATGGTTCCACTGTCAGAAAAATATTTTTTTGTACGGGGATCCAAAAAATCCCGGTCCCCTGTCGTCAAGGCTGAAGCTACGGCCAGAGAACTTTGTGAGAACCCGTATTTTTTCAAACAATTTACCAGATAATACTGAACTTTTTTTGCTTCGGTCCGGACAGAAAAAAAAGATTTCTCCGGCACAAACTTCCAGTTCTTCTCTTTTACAAAGGCCTGCCAGTAGATGCCATGATCAGACTGATAACGGGAATAGTTAAATTCTCCGGGATTCCCGTAATAGGGAAAAGGGATTAAACGGGTATACAACAGGATTGTTTCCCCGGGTTTGCCCGACACGATCCGGCTGTTTTTATTAAAACGCAACAAAACGTGTCCGTTCACCTTATTCCAGACACTATCTTTCCTGATCCCATACACCATAATTTCCGACTCACAGGAGTTTTTCTTTTGTATGGCCGGTTGAAAAATCGTTCCGGCGATCACTCCTTCTCCGTAAAAATCCTTTTTTCTTTCCACTGTTCCGGTCACCGGGCCTGCCGCCAGGATCCCGGCAGAAAAGAAGAGCCACAAGAGTCCAAACCCTCCGGTTCCTTCCCTGGCATAACGGACAGCCGGACGCTTATCTGATACACTGTATAGGTACATAGCCAGACCGGTGAGCAAAAAAAACAATGCCCCAAAAAAGGGGTGGGTTACATACAATCCCATCAGATCCCCTAGTAAAAAAGGAATCAATATTCTTACAAAAGGAATTTTTCTTATCCCGGAAAAAGAGTAAAACGGCATAAAAGATCACAAACAGGAAAGGGTGCTTCGAAAGTTAAAAAAATTATGCTATTTGTCAAAAACCGGTTATTAAATATATTCCGGCACCTTCTGTCCGGGCAGGATGGTACGGTAAGAAGCCTTGAACTTCCCTTTGCTTATAGCTCTGAGTTTCCCGCGGAGCAATTTTTTCCTTAGCGGAGAAACCAGGTCGGTAAACAACACACCGTTAAGATGATCAAATTCATGCTGTATAATTCTGGAAGCAATGCCTTCATATTCTTCTTCCAACCATTTCCCTTCAAGATTTTGATAACGAATTTTTATGGCTTCTTCCCGGTTCACATCTTCGCGGATGTTCGGAATACTCAGACAGCCTTCATTAAAAGAGACAATATCTCCGAAACGCTCCGTAATTTCCGGATTTATAAAAACCTTTTTGAAATCTTCAAGAGAAGGTTCGTCTTCGGCATACGGGGTAGCATCTACCACAAAAAGCCGGACAGACTGGCCTACCTGCGGGGCTGCCAGACCCACCCCTTCCGAGACATACATGGTCTCAAACATATTCGCTACAAACTCTTCTATGCCGGAAAGACCTTCCGGAATTTTCCGGGCTGTTTTTCTTAAAACCGGATGCCCGTAAACTACTACCGGATATATCATAATATCAATTATTTTTCACCTGTTCCATATAACTCTGCAGGATGATCGTAGCACTTACTTTATCCACCAGAGCTTTGTCTTTTCTTTTTTCTTTTTTCACTCCTGCTGCCAGGATCGCCTGGTGTGCCATCACAGAGGTAAAACGCTCATCATATAAAGAAATTTTTTTTAAAGGAAATAACTTATTCAGTTTTTTTACAAAAGGATTGATCCACCGAACCGCCTCTGAAGGCTTGTTATTCATTTGCCGGGGGTACCCCACCACAAATTCATCTACTTCTTCTTCTGCGAGATATTTTTGCAAAAAATCCCAGACCGTATGTGCCGGCACGGTCGTGAGACCCTGAGCAATGATTCTTTGCGGATCCGTCACAGCTACTCCTACCCTTTTTTTCCCATAATCTATAGACATGATCCGTCCCATATATCAGCTCTATTTAAAATTATTATAAATTACAAAAATACATCTTTTTATTGGCACCTGCAAAAAAAGGCCGACTTGCAGGCCGGCCTTTTTTTATCCCGAGAGGATGATTACTCCTCTGTTTTATACTCCATTTCAGCCAGGCGTTTGTAATACTGATAACGCCATTTTGCATCATCCAGCGCTTTGGCAAACAAGCGGTCTGCTTCTTCCGGGAAGGTTTTTTTGAGGGCTGTAAAACGCACCTCATTATGTAGCCATTCGTCAAACTTGCTCCAGTCGGGTGCTTTCGAATCCAGCACAAACGGGTTTTTGCCTTCTTTTTCCAACTCGGGGTTGTAACGATACAACTGCCAGAATCCGGATTCTACGACAAGTTTCTGTTCATCCTGGGTATGTTCCATACCGTTGTGAAGCCCATGGGCGATACAGGGAGCATAGGCAATAATGATGGAAGGTCCTTTATAGGCTTCTGCTTCCCTGACGGCTTTGAAAAGCTGTGCATTGCTGGCTCCCATGGATACCTGAGCCACATAAACATACCCATAGGTCATGGCCATAGCCCCCAGGTCTTTTTTGCGCACTTTCTTTCCACTGGCGGCAAATTTAGCCACGGCAGCGGTAGGAGATGCTTTGGAAGCCTGGCCACCCGTATTGGAGTACACCTGTGTATCCAGCACAAGGACATTCACATCCTCGCCGGAAGCGAGCACATGATCCAGACCGCCGTATCCTATATCATAAGCCCATCCGTCGCCACCGATGATCCATACAGATTTTTTCACCAGATAATCTTTCAGTTTCAGGATTTCATCAGCCAGAGGACTGTTTTCATTTTTCAAGGCAGCAACCACCTTATTGGAGGCTTCCACAGATCCCTGACCTTCATCAAAATTATCCAGCCATTCCTGGAAAGCTTCTTTGGCGACAGCAGGTATCTTATCATTTTCAATGGCATCTTTCATGATTCCGGCCAGACGTTCTCTGATCTGACGTACGCCCACTGCCATCCCCAAACCGTACTCTCCATTATCTTCAAACAGCGAGTTAGCCCAGGCAGGTCCTTTCCCGTCCACATTACAGGTATAAGGAGTTGACGGTGCAGATCCTCCGTAGATCGAAGAACATCCGGTAGCATTGGCAATCATCATCCGGTCGCCGTATAATTGGGTTACAATCTTTATATAAGGGGTTTCACCACAACCGGGGCAGGCTCCGTGAAACTCAAAGAGTGGCTGTGCAAACTGGCTGTTTTTGACCGTTTTGTGTTTGTCCACCACCGTCTCTTTATAGCCCACTTTTTCATCCATATAATCCCAACGGTCTATTTCATCCAACTGCGTATCCAGGGCTTTCATCACCAGTGATTTCTCTTTCGAAGGACAAGCTTCGACACAATCGCCACAACCGGTACAATCCAGGACACTGACCTGTATCCTATAATAATATTCTTTGGTCGGACCAACGCCCTTGATCGCTTTGGTTCCTTCAGGAGCATTATTCACTTCTTCTTCCGTCAGCAGGAAGGGCCGGATCGCTGCATGGGGACAAACATAGGAACAGATGTTACACTGGATACAATTGTCGGCGATCCATTCCGGCACATCCACTGCGACACCGCGTTTTTCATATTTTGTAGTCCCGGCAGGAAATGTTCCGTCTTCCCGGCCTTGAAAGGCACTTACCGGCAGGTCATCTCCTTTCAGGCGATTGATCGGGTCGGCCACTTTTTTGATAAACTCGGGTACATCTTTCCGGCTATCGTCTTCTTTGGGTTTTACTTCGACATTTTTCCATTCTTCCGGAACCTTAACCTCCGTCACCTCACCCCCTTTATCCACAGCGGCATAGTTCATATTTACAATTTTCTCCCCTTTCTTACCGTAGGATTTGACAATGGCCTTTTTCATCTCATCCACAGCCATCTCATAGGGAATCACGCCGGACACTTTGAAGAAGGCCGATTGCATAATGGTGTTGGTACGATTTCCCAGACCAATTTCCTTAGCAATCTTTGTAGCATTGATGATATAGAATTTGATATCATTTTGCGCCATGAATTTTTTCATATGATCAGGCAGCTTTTGCTTCGTCTCTTCGACATCCCAGATACTGTTCAACAGGAACGTTCCTCCTTTTTTCATTCCGGCCAGCATATCATATTTATCCAGATAGCTGGGTACATGACAAGCCACAAAATCAGGAGTATTGACCAGGTAGGTTGACAGAATGGGATAATCGCCAAAACGCAGGTGGGAGATGGTGATCCCCCCTGATTTCTTGGAGTCATAGGCAAAGTATGCCTGACAATATTTGTCGGTTGCCCCGCCGATAATCTTGATGGAGTTTTTGTTGGCCCCCACGGTCCCATCCGATCCCAGTCCGTAGAACTTGGCCTCGAAGGTTCCTTTTGGAGTAACATCAATTTCGGGACCCATGGGCAATGAGCTGAAGGTTACATCATCCACGATTCCTATGGTAAACTGATCTTTGGGTTTTTCCTGCTTCAGGTTGTCGAATACCGCAAAAATCTGGGCAGGTGTTGTATCTTTTGAACTCAGACCGTAGCGGCCGCCCACGACCAAAGGTCTGTTTTCCCTTTCATAAAACATGTCCTTTATATCTTTATACAAAGGTTCTCCTCCGGCTCCGGGTTCTTTGGTGCGGTCCAGCACAGCAATACGTTTTACAGTCTCCGGCATGACCTTCAGAAAGTACTTTGGAGAATAAGGACGGTACAGGTGAACAGCAATCAATCCCACTTTTCCCCCTTTTCCTGCCAGATATTCCACAACTTCACGAATCGTATCCGTCACAGATCCCATGGCAACGATCACATGTTCGGCATCAGGGGCCCCATAATAATTAAAAGGATGATATTCTCTTCCTGTAATTTTTGAGATCTCCTGCATATATTCCTCTACCACATCATCCACATGTTCATAATAGGGGTTCACCGATTCTTTGGCCTGAAAATAGATATCAGGATTTTGGGCTGTTCCTCTGGTTACGGGATGTTCGGGATTCAGTGCCCGATCGCGGAAAGCCTGTACGGCGTTCATATCCACGAGGTCTTTGAGGTCTTCTATCTCCAGCGCTTCCACTTTCTGAATTTCGTGAGATGAACGGAAACCGTCAAAGAAATGCAGGAAAGGAATACGGGTTTTTATGGCGGTCAGATGGGCTACGGCAGCCAGGTCCATGATTTCCTGTATGCCACCTGAGGCCAACAGGGCAAAGCCTGTCTGACGAGTGGCATAAATATCGCTGTGGTCGCCAAAAATAGAAAGGGCATGTGCTGCCACCGAACGGGCACTCACATGGAATACCCCGGGAAGCAATTCCCCGGCGATCTTGTACATATTGGGGATCATCAGCAACAGTCCCTGAGAAGCTGTGAATGTAGAGGTCAAAGCACCTGCCTGAAGAGAACCGTGGACAGTCCCGGAAGCTCCACCTTCGGATTGCATCTCCACCACCCGTACTTTTTGCCCGAAAATATTTTTCCTTCCGTGGGCAGCCCATTCATCAATGTTTTCAGCCATCGGAGAAGATGGTGTAATAGGATAAATGGCAGCTATCTCACTAAACATATACGCTATATGGGAAGCAGCATAGTTCCCATCACAGGAAATAAAATTCTTTTTTTTAGCCATGGTTTTTATGCATTAAATAGTATTTGTTTATAAAAAAATAAATTTTTCTCAGAGGCAAAATGAGCATACAAAATTAATCCGATTTGGCAATTTACCATATGAGTTTTATCATTTAAACAAAAAAAAGCGGAGGATTCCGCTTAATTTTTGTTTAAATAATGGTTAATCACTATTCATGGAAATCAGGAATTCCTCATTCGAATTGGTTTGCAGCATCCGGTCACGCAGGAACTCCATTGCCTCTACCGGGTTCATATCTGCCAGATAATTCCGGAGGATCCACACTTTATTCAGGATATTCTTCTCGAGCAGGAGGTCTTCACGTCGTGTACCGGAAGCATTGATATCCACCGCCGGAAAGATACGTCTGTTAGACAGTTTCCGGTCAAGCTGCAGCTCCATATTTCCCGTACCTTTAAATTCTTCAAAGATCACGTCATCCATTTTGGAGCCTGTTTCGGTAAGTGCTGTGGCAAGGATCGTCAGGGATCCGCCGTTTTCAATGTTTCTGGCAGCGCCAAAGAATCGTTTCGGTTTCTGCAGGGCATTGGAATCCACTCCTCCGGAAAGGACTCTTCCCGAAGCAGGAGCGATGGTGTTGAAAGCTCTGGCAAGTCGTGTAATGGAATCCAGGAGTATCACCACATCATGGCCACACTCCACCAACCGTTTTGCTTTTTCAAGTACGATATTGGCCACTTTCACGTGACGTTCGGCCGACTCGTCAAACGTAGAAGCAATCACCTCTGCTTTTACGTTGCGGGCCATATCTGTAACCTCTTCCGGGCGCTCATCAATAAGCAAAACAATGAGATAAACCTCGGGTTGGTACCGGGCAATGGCATTGGCAATATCTTTGAGCAAAACGGTTTTCCCCGTTTTCGGCTGTGAAACAATCAGACCACGCTGTCCTTTGCCTATCGGAGCGAAGAGATCCAGTACACGCACCGACAGGCTTCCCTGTCCTTTGTCACACAATTTGAATTTATCATCCGGAAACAGCGGCGTAAGATAATCAAAAGGCACTCTGTCACGGATAAAATCCGGGTCACGGCCGTTTATTTCTATGATCTTTGTCAGTGGAAAGTATTTTTCACCGGGCCTGGGTGGCCGGGTGGTCCCGGTAATGGTATCGCCGGTTTTCAGTCCGTAAAGCTTAACCTGGTTGTGAGAGATATATATATCATCGGGAGAATTCAGGTAGTTATAATCGGAAGAACGGAGGAACCCGTATCCTTCGTTGGTCAGGTCTACCACCCCGGTAGTGGTAACTATCCCCTCAAAATCATATCTCTCACTTTCGGGGATGATCTCATTCTCAACAGCCTTTCCATTATTCTGGCTGCCATTCACATTCCGGTAACGGTTTTTCCGTATGGTAGTATTGTTGTTATTCCGGTTTCTGTCCTGATTGGCATTATCAGATGCTCCTTTTTCTAAGGTTTCCTGCCCCTGAGGTTTGGCTTGATCATTATTGCCTCCGGTAACAGGAGCCGTTTTTTCGGGAGATTTGTCCTTTTGCTTTACTTCAGGAGAGTCCTGCTTAAGGGTAATTTTAGCCCTTCTGGATCTTCCAGTTTTTTGATTTTCCCGGGCATCCACCGGCCTTTTTTTATCGTCTGACGAAGCAACAACCTCGGGCACTTCTTTTGACACTTCCCGTTTTACTTCACGGGTCACTTCTTCTTTTGATTCTTTTTTTACTTCCGTAGTTTCCCGGGAAGTATTTTTATTTCTGGACCTGCGATTTTTATTACTTTGCCGGGGATTCGCGCTTTCTTTGTTGCGTGCGTTATCCTGTGTGCTGATTTCAGCTGCCAATACAGCCTGTTGATCCAGGATCCGGTAGATCAGATCTTCTTTACGCAGCGAGTCCACTCTTTTAATTTTCAACCCTTTTGCTATTTCTCTCAGGTCGGTTACCTTTTTCTTGTTAAGCTCTAGTATATCGTACATATGTTTATAAATTGGAATTTTAAAATCCGGATTCACCTTGAACCCGTCAATGGAGGAGAACGCTGCAAAAATAATCGGGTCGGGTGATGTTTATCAAAAACTTATCTGCTTACTGAAAAATCCGGTGCAATATTACAGAAAACAATCCAAAACTCAAATATAATGAAATTATTTTTTTGAAACAGATATTCAGGATGGTTTTCCCAGGCTTTTGCTGCAGTATTTTCCAGCTTTTACCGTCTTTTTTCAGTATGTAAAGATACGTAATTTTTTTCTAAAAACACTGATTTATAGTAACTTTTTTAATATTATTACGTATATCTATAACCTATATAGCCGGCATGAAACAACTAAAAATCATAAAACAGGTTACAAGCAGGGACGAGCTCTCTCTGGACAAATACCTGCATGATATAGGTAAAGAGAATTTATTATCGGGAGAAGAAGAGGTTCTGTTGGCCAACAAAATCAAAAAAGGGGATATGGTTGCCCTGGAAAAGCTGATTAAAGCCAATCTCCGTTTTGTCGTTTCCGTAGCCAAGCAATACCAGGGGCAGGGTTTAAGTCTGGCCGACCTTATCAACGAAGGAAATCTGGGGCTGATTAAAGCAGTCATGCGTTTTGATGAGACACGTGGGTTCAAATTTATCTCGTATGCGGTATGGTGGATAAGGCAGTCCATCCTGCAGGCTCTGGCAGAACAATCCCGCATTATCCGTTTACCGCAAAACAAGATAGGCACCCTGAACAAGATTAACCGGTTTTTTGCACAGTTCGAACAGGAACATGAACGGGAACCGACGTTGCTTGAACTGGCTCAGGCGCTTGAACTGGCCCCGTCAGATGTAAAAGAATACATCTGGGCTTCCGGACGTCATATTTCCATGGATGCTCCCGTCTATTCTGATGAGGAAGTGAACCAATATGATCTGTTGCTGAGCAAAGATTCTCCTCCCCCGGATAAAGAGCTTCTCAACGAATCCCTCCGCCGCGAGATCGAAAGGGTGCTCAAAACCTTATCATCCAAAGAAGCGGAAATTCTTAGGCTCTACTTTGGGCTGAACAACAACTATCCCCATACCCTGGATGAAATAGGAGACATTCTGAACCTGACCCGTGAACGGGTACGCCAGATCAAGGAAAAAGCCCTGAACAAACTAAAACATACCACCCGGAATAAATTACTGAGGACTTACCTGGGATAATTTCCGTTTTTCTTGCTACTGTCCCCTGAAAAACATTATTTTTGCCTAAACCAAATTCTCAGGATATGTCTTTCCCATGGGTAGCACCTTCTTTTCTCTCTGCTGATTTCGGGAACCTGCGGCAAGAGATTGAAAAAATAAATCAAAGCCAGGCCGACTGGATACATCTGGATATTATGGATGGCGTTTTCGTACCAAACCTTTCCTTCGGTTTTCCGGTGATCAGATATATCAGGGATAATGCCCGGAAGCCGCTGGATGTACATCTTATGATCGTGGACCCGGACCGGTATATCAAAACTTTTCATGAAGCAGGTGCCGAAATCCTGACCGTTCATTACGAAGCCTGCACACACCTGCACCGCACCATCCAATCTATCAAAGAACTGGGGATGAAAGCCGGCGTAGCCCTCAATCCGCATACTCCCACGCGTTTGCTGGAAGACATCCTCCACGATACGGACATGGTACTGATTATGTCGGTTAATCCCGGTTTCGGCGGTCAAAAATTCATCGAACATTCCTATAAGAAAATCCGAGCCTTATCATCCCTGATCCGCGAAAGAAATCTTGATACCCTGATCGAAGTGGACGGAGGGGTCACTGTTGAAAATGCAGGAAAACTGGTGAAAGCCGGGGTAAATGTGCTGGTGGCAGGGAATTCGGTGTTCAAGTCAGCAAATCCGCTGGAAACGATCCGGCAACTTAAAATGAGTTCAAAATAATCCGGACCACCTGATAGATCCTTTCAGAACTCAACTTCGATTGATTATCGTAATTTTATTCTTTTCCCTCAACATATCCTTGCAAATATTTAAAATGCTCCGTCAACCCGCCATTTTCCGTTATGGTCGCTCTTTCAATGATCTTGTCTTTGTCTTCTCCCAGCAAAGCGGGCATCACTCTATCCAGTAACATATTCCCAAAATCCCCGGAAGCATCGCGCGGCAACTCTCCGGGCAGGTTATCCACCGCCATGACAGTAATGTTGTCCGGAACAAAAGGATCTCCTTCTTCCTCTGTTTCCGGGTTATACCCGTAAAAAGGGTTGGCAATGGTGGAAGCCCTCAGGGTGGAAGGGATCGGTTCCCTGATATCACAACTCACGTCGGCAACTACCTTTATCCTGAAATCCGGAGCACGGTAATCTGCCGGCTTCATAAAGACCGGAGAATGCGGATCCCAGTAATGACATGCAATAAACAGATCGGCAATTTTTGTATATGGCAGAAATACAGAGCGATACATACCGGGATATTGGAAAAAGTGTTTCAGGTCAAACGGTGCATAATCTTTTCGGACGACATAATGGTCCGGATCAATCCTGCAGACAACGGGTTCATCATAGTTGGTGGTAAGAAATTCTTCCGGGGCCACCTGCTTCAGATTGAGGGGGGCCAAGGTCTCCAAGGCTCCGAAAGCCACGCGGCCTCCTCCCGTGATCAATATTTTTATAGATGGCAGTTTCACATTTTCGAGTTGTTGCACCATCTCTTTCCGGTCGTGGCACGTATGAGCCGGTTTCAAGGTATAATCTCCGGTACGTTCTCCCCAGGCCCGTAAGGCATTGTAGGCACCCATAATCCCGGCCCAATGACCAAAAGCCACCAGCCTGGCGCCATTGGGAACTGTAAGATATTCATAATCCACCAGTTTTATTTTCCTGTGAAGCACCTCCCTCAGCAGATCCCGGTTGTACGGTTGTTTTTTGGCCGTATGTGAAAAAAAGAAATAGGTTTTTCCAGGGATCAACGTCTCTTTTTTCACTTCTTTTACGCCCATTAGCACGTCACAATCCTCCAGGTTTTCCTGCAATGGGATCCCCGCCTTCCGGTATTCTTCATCGAAATAGCATCGTATCGGACTCGGCTGCACCACCACCTCCACTCCCGGAAATTGCTGTTGCAGCTTATGCACTTCGGCCGGTGAAAAAGGAACCCGGCGGTCGGGAGGCGTCTTCGTCTCACGCAGGATCCCTATTTTTTTTATCTTCATGGGCATTCAATTTATCGGCTTGCTAAGTTATTGAAAATTCCAAATCACAATCTTGAAATTCCAAATAAATTCCAATATTCCATGACCAACTTCCAAACTTTATGACATTTTTAGTTTGGAATTTTAAAATGAGTGACGGATTATTGGGATTTCTCAGCCATTGGTACATTTTTTGTATCTTTGCAGGTGTAAACAAGCACAACCACGGGGCTGACCTGGATTTGACAGCAAGGTAAATGGATGTGCAAGCATGCCGAGCCTTGTGACAACGCTCGTAAAACAGGGTCACACAACAATAACTGGCGAAACCAATTTTGCGCTCGCAGCCTAATCTCTGAATGAGAGAGGGCTTAATCCCGGCACAAGGTGCCGGGACGGGCTATCTCCCGGAGACTCTGCCCGGCGGTGTCCGATCAGGAGGTACCAAAAAAGCCAGGGCTGGTCAGGATGATGTCCCGCCATCCTGATGAGAAAACGGGGACTAAGGTTCAGGTAGGCTGTCTGCTGCCAGCCTGATCCCGACAACAAAAAGCAGACTAAGCATGTAGAAACCACTTCTGTTTCTTGTCTGGACCGGGGTTCGACTCCCCGCAGCTCCACTTTCGCCCTGCGAAGCCTTGGCGTACCAGGGCTTCTTCGGGCTTCGGTGGACACGTTCCCCCATCTCATCCATAAACTTCTGTATCATGGGTATGTTTACATTTTAATATGCAACGAAAACTCATATTACACTGGTTGGACCCATAACCTTAATGACAGATTGTCAAGACATCAAAAAGGGAATAAATCACCGCCACCTTTGGTGGTGATTTATTCCCTTTTTTCTCTCTTATCCAAACCGTCTAACCTCTTGAAGCCGTGTAATCCGGGATCTTCGGGAAAAATATAGTTCTCCCCCACCTTCACCTTCACCACACGGTCGTTCTTATCCATGATGAACACCACTTTCTCTCCGTTGCCATGGGGACCACTCATTCTGAAAGTATCGCGGCCGGCAGGGTACAACACCATCAGGTCTGCCTCCGGATCGTCATCGGGAGGATAGTTAAACCCATTCATGACAAGATGTTTTTTATAAATCAGTATCTCTGTGTCGTACCACGACAGGTCGGTATATATGCCGGTGTATTTTTCCCAGCGGGGATCAATATTTTTTACCGGTGCCGTCGGGGTAGCCAAGTCATGGATCACCGGCACCAGGGTCTCCAGGATCCTGGTGGCAAAGAAAGAGGGGGAAGCATCATCGGCATTGGTCAGGACGATCACGCCGATTTTCTCGTCGGGGATAAAGGATATCTGTGAGCGGTTTCCGGCCACCCATCCGCCATGACCCACGACAGTATAGTCGCCGTCTCTCCACACCCTGAAACCAAGTCCGTAACCCCCGGTCCACTCTTTGTTGATGAAGTGCAAACGGTGCATCTCCGCCAGTGTATAGCCGTCAAGGATCTGTGACCCTCCTGCTTTTCCTGTCCGGAACTGTAGTGATACAAAACGGGCCAGGTCTTCCAGACTGGAAGTAATGTTGGCAGCCGAAGCCAGGCCTTTGGCTTCGGTAAAAGGCATCACGAGGCGGGATCCGTCGGGGAAACGGTGGCTGTAGGGCACAGCGAGCAGTTTTTTATCTTTGTCGGTCAGGAACACACTCGAACGGTGCATCCCCAAAGGCCGGAAAATATGTTCCCGGATGTACCGGTCGTACGGCATACCCGAGACAACCGCCACGACCTCCCCCAGCAGGGCCATGCCCAGGTTGGAGTATTTGATCCTGACGCCGGGCGGATAGATCATCTCCTGCTCCGGCAAACTCTTCAGTATCTCTTTCATGGTCGGGAACCTGCGGTCCGTCCAATAGGGAAATCCCGCTTCCCGGGGCAACCCCGAAGTGTGGGTCAGAAGGTTAAATAGGGTGACCGGTGGAGCATCCGGGAAAGGACTTTGAATGCTAAAATCCGGCAGATATTTTTCGACAGGATCGTCCAAACGGAGTTTGCCGGCATCCCGCAGCTGCATGACTGCCGTAGCGGTGAATGTCTTCGAGTTTGAGGCGATCCGAAACAAGGTCTTCGGGGTGACAGGGGTTTTCTTCTCCACATCCGCATAACCGAACCCTCTTGCATACACCAATTCCTGATCATACACGATCCCTATTGCCGCACCCGGCAGGTTACGGTATGCCATCTGCTGACGTATCCACGACTCCAGTACCTTCAGATCTGAGATGAATGCATCGTTCTGCCGGACGACAGAAGAGGTTTGTCCCGCAAGACCCGAGGAAAGGGCTCCCGCCAGGAGTACGAAAACTATGAATCGTTTCATATGCCCAATAATTTGTAAGGTTAAAACAATGTCCGCGATAATAAAAAAAATATTTCATACCGCCATCATGTTTTACCTGTTTGAGCACATGCCCCCGTTGGCTATTTCACTTTAGAATCCAGTATCAGCCAGATCAGATAGGAAAGGATGAAAATAATCATCCCATACAAAGTGGTGATCATAGAGACTTTAATCCCGCTGGCCAGGACGGATTGCGAAACGGATCCCACCGCTTGGATTTTACAAAATGCTGAATACAGTCCGATGAGTTGGCCGAGAATACCAATCACCAATGATAAAAGACCTGCCGATTTTATATAAGTCAAACGGTGCCTGAGCATCTCACGTGATGAAGATTCGGACCGGAAGACCAAAACCCCGTAATAAACAGAAAGAACCAGCATGATCAATAAACATAGAGACAGAATACTCATAAACAGAATGCCTCCTTCATAAAAAAGTGTAGCCATGATTTCTAAAATTTAATGAAACATAATCATGATTCAAATGTAATGCTAACAAGGGGGAATCTCCAAGGTAGAATCCGGTGGAAAACCTGCATTTCATCGATAAAATATTGGAAATAAAATGAAAATTGGCAAATTTGACGTCAAATCATCCGCATGAAAAGAATTTATCAAGTTATTTTTTGGAGTCTGGTGGTCATAATTTTGACCCTGATTTTTGGCTTTTCCTATCATAACTATCTTTATTCATTTTATTTCGTTTCTTTTTTACTCCCCGTCATTGTAGGCACCTCGTACTTTTATAATCATTTTCTCATACCCCGCTATTTGTTAAAAAAGAAGTATCTGAGATTCGCTCTTTTTTCTGTATATGCACTTGTTGTTTCAATGTACCTGGAGATGATCGTTATTTTTCTGGCTTATATAATCCTTGCCAATTATCAATATAACAACATGATTCCGGTTGCAACAAATATTTTTGTACTGGCCGTTATCTTATATTTAATCGTCCTGCTGAATGCATTTATCCTTCTTGTGAGAACCTATTTTTCGAATCAGGAAAATCTCAACAGACTGAAAACTGAAAAAGATAAACTTTCAAAGGGCTACATACTGGTAAAAGCCGACCGGCGGAATGCGAGGATCCTGTTTGATGAAATTGAGTATATTGAAAGTCTGGGGGATTATGTTAAGATCATTACCTCTTCCGGAAAGAAAATTATCACCCGGGAGAAGATCAGCAGGTTGCAAAAAAGGCTCCCTGAGGATTTCCTGCGGATACATCGTTCCTTCGTGGTAAACCGCAACAAAATCAAAGCATATTCCAAAGGACAAATAACGATGAACGACACCGTCTTACCGGTGAGTCGCACATACAAAAAGGAGCTTGATCATAAAATCTGAATGTGTATGAATATGACTGAATATGTGCCGCTAATTATTATCTGTCCTTCATTCTGTTATCCCCGGGTATCCTAAAAATCTCCCAGTGCATTTCCGAAGATTCTGAAGTTGTAGGTTAATGTTATGATAGGTTGTCCGAAGATGGAAAGTTTATAGCCATTCATTTCTCCGTCTTCCAGCTTAAAATAGATAGAATACGGATTTCTCCGGCCCAGCACATTGTACACGGCGAGGGTAAAAGAAGAATGATTCAGTTTCTTCATTTTCAGATTCCCGTTTAATGTGGCAGCCAGGTCAAGCCGCATATAATCCGGGATACGGAATTCATTCCGGTCGGAATAGAATATACGGTTAACGTCACCAAACCGGAAATAACCGACCGGGTACGTGATGGGTCGTCCTGTGCTGTACATAAAATTGGCAGTAACGTTAAATCTCCGTGACAGTTTTGTATTGATCACCAGTTTCACATCGTGGGGTTTATCATAGTCGGCCGGGAACCACTTCCCGTTGTTCACTTTCTCCACTGCAAAATCTCCGTCTATCTTATGCAGGATCCTGGCATAGGCATAGCTTATCCAGCCGGTAATGTTTCCCGTCTGTTTCTTTATCATCAATTCTACACCATAAGCTTTTCCTTTCCCGTTCAGGACATCCGTTTCAAGATGATCATTCATCAGCAGCCTGGCCCCGTTTTTATAATCCAGTATGTTTCCGAGAAATTTGTAATACGCTTCTGCGGATATTTCCAGTTTGTTTCGTTGAAAATTTTTATATATTCCCAGGGAAACCTGGTCGCTGGTTACCGGCTTAATGTAACGGTCGCTGAGTGTCCAAATATCGGTAGGCGAGATGGCTGTCGTATTGGACATCATATGAAGATACTGATACATCCGCTGCAGTCCTGCCTTAACCGACAACCCCGGACTGATCAGAAAGCGTGAGGTAAACCGGTATCCCAGTCCCGGATAAAATGCCTTGATTTTATTCTTTCCATAATACGCGGTATCTGTCATAGTCTCAACAGCGAGAGGCGCCTGTTCCCGGTAGTGATACTCCGTTGCCGGTCCCAGGGCCATGAACATGTTCATCCGGATTCCACCCGAAAGGGTAATCAGGGATGATATTTTGTATTCATCACTGATATACAGAGAATTTTCCAGGGCCTTTTCCTCTTCCAGCGTGTGAGGCATAATGTCGGACAGATCATTCAAAGGCAACTGTTTCCCCGGAAACAATGAATATCCTGTTGAAGACACCCCGAAGGTTACCTTATGCACCTCTGAAAAAAGCCAGGCAAAATCTGCTTTGGCAATTTTCTGGTTTATCCTGTAAAAGAGTGAACTCATAGCCAGGGTGTCCTGGATGTTATCCACCCGGTATTCATAGTTGCTCAAGATAGCTGAAATATCGGCATATAGCCGGGGGGAAAACGTGTGAGTCCAGCGCAGGGTAACTGCTTGATTGGTATATTCGAAAGCACTTTCTTTATAATAATTAAAGAGATCCCTGCTCATATAACCGAACAGGGAGAGATGGTCCCCCTTCCCTGCTTCGACATTGAGGATCCCCTGAAGATCCTGAAAACGGGCCGTACTCATCTGCAACTGTTTATCTTTTAATTGTTTCAGGATCCAGTCTGAATACGTGGACCGTGTCCCCAGGACGAAATTAGCCTTTTTTGTTACAGGCCCTTCAACCATGATCCGGCCTGTCACCGGGCTGATCCCTCCGCTGCATTTGATCTTTTCCGTGTTGCCTTGTTTGAGTTTGATATCCATTACGGAAGAAACACGCCCTCCATACCTGGCCGGGACTCCGCTTTTATACAAGGTCACATCCTCAATCATATCCGAATTAAAAGCAGAAAAGAATCCGAAAAAATGCGATGAATTCATGACGGGAGCACCGTTGAGCAATATCAGATTCTGATCGGTACTGCCCCCGCGTATATTGTATCCGGCAGCCGCTTCTCCTACACTCTGAACCCCGGGTAACAGCAGCGAGCTTTTCACAAGGTCCACTTCCCCCAACCCCATCGGGATCTGTTTTAACATTTTCACGCTGATCTTTTCGATACCAATGCGCAAATTCCGCACCTGGTTCTCCCGGTTTGCCGACACCGTCACTTCGCCCAGTTGATTCACCTGTTCGAATATTTCGATATCAAATCTGCCGTCCGAAAACAGTATTAAATTTCGTTTCTCTATATGCATTCCGATTAACCTGTATTCCACCGCATGCTGTCCTTTCGGCAACCATAGTGAATAATGTCCTTTTTCATCAGTGGTGGTTCCTTTTTTAAGAGCAGGAAAATAGACCACCACGCCCGGAGCAGGTAGCCCGGTATTCCCATCCTTCACGGTCCCGGATAAAAAGGCGTATTTCCCCTTGTTAAAGTCTGCCGGGTTCCCGATTTTATAAAGTTTGTATTTTCCCCGGCTCAAAGTCTCCGTGTTTTCACGATTGGAAGATAAAGCATACCGGATCTTCTCTTTTTGTTTCTGCTGTAACCGGAGATAGAACAACATATTCTTTTTAAAGCTTGTTTTGAAAGGAACTCCTTGCGAAAAGATAACTTTCTTGCCGGTAATAAGACAGTAAATGCCTGTATTCTTAAATACGCCGGAGAGTACCCGGGATACCGGTTCATGGACGGCATGAACCCGGATAATCAATGAATCGGACCATGACCCGTTGTAAAAGAACCTGTAATCCGTCACTTTCTCCAGTGTATCAACAAAATTTACGAAAGGAATACTGTCAATTCGCAGGGTGATCCGGGGGATCTGTCCCTGTGCCAGGAGCGGAGCCAGAATTATTCCGCCCAGCAGGATAAGTTTTTTTGTCCGTTCCAATAGTTTATTGTCCTTCCACATGATCATAATATGACAGTATTCGTTGCATATCGGTTTTCCCGGCATGCCGTACATTGATTTTCATGCTTTTGATAAATTTTCTGATCAGGTTTTTTTTATCCGCCAAAGCTATTAAAAGGCTCCTCCTTCCTTTTATTTTGTATATGATTCCATCGTTAACGATAAACTTTAAGGGCCTCATTTTAAAAATATATCTTCCATCAGTGATTGCCAGAATGGTTTCATACCTGATAAGATATTCTGTTTTCCCTTCGTAACCCACCTCATAAAAGCCATTCCCTGTCACTTGCTTAAGGGAATCCGGGAATTCAAAGTATCTGAATTTCATTCTGTTTTCCGGCAAACCCACTTCAAATTCATCTATTAAATACTTGTTTAGCACAACCGGAATTACGGATTGATTGATCTGATGCCTCGGATCAAAATAGATAAGTAAATCTTTGTACGTATCATACTGCAGGACAACCGGGCTGTGTTTTATTCCCTCCATAACGATCGAACCATTCGGGTAGCGATGTTTTGGAAGCAGAGGACTGGAACCATACACAGGATAGTACAGCTCATACTCACTTCCGTTAATAACATCTTCCGTAAAGGTAGTTACAATACTATCATAGAGGTGGTGTAAAAACCTGTATTGAGCCTGATGAAGGGAATCATCACAGGCTTCTGTTCTTCCCGGTCCCCCGGCAGGTTGCCCGGCAACCAGAACCGGGGAAAGCAACAAAACAAAACAGATGGCTGCCGGAATGTAATGCTTCATATGAAATCTCTTTGATTCTGGTCGGTTTATCACTGCAATGTTAAAACAATAATCCGAAAACAGCTATCAGGAAATCAGAAAATAATATGAGTCGAGTCAAAAAAGGTGGATTTTCATTATAATCGAGGCGGAAAGAATTTTGCAACCGCAGTTAACTTATTGTTAATAAGGATTGGAAAATTCTTGACAACGAAAAGTTTGGCAACAAAGACTTTTTTTAGACCGGACACATAAATAATTACGCACCCTTATCATGAAAGAAAAAAAGGAGTACCGGGAGTCCGGTCAGAAAATATTCAATAAAATTGTATATTTACCAACGATTTGCTGTGAACAGCAACACCTGCATCATAATGTATAAATTACTGATCATCAGTGGCCTGTTTCTTATTTTATTGAAATCCTGTATTGATCCTTATCAACTGCATCTTTCAGAATATGAATCTTTGCTTGTGGTAAACGGGATGATCACGGATGAGAACAGACCTTATACCATCTCTCTAACGAGGACATTTCAGAATAAAGACACCTTCCCCGAGAGGGTCACAGATGCTTATGTCTTTGTAAGCACCACAGATGAAGATCCCGTCGTCTTTCACGAACAGAAACCCGGTATTTATCAGTCTGACAGCACTTCTTTCAGGGGCAGGGCCGGAAAAACCTATACGTTGCACATAGGGATAGGAAACAATGAATATGTTTCGGATCCCTGCCTGATGGTTCCCGTACCTGCCATTGACACTGTTTCGTTCGTCCGTGATCAACATTTCAGCACAGACGGCACTACTGAACTGGATGGCATCAGTATTTTCGTTATCCCCTCGTCCGAAACAGGCAAAAGTAAATATCTGCGGTGGGATTATGAAGAGACATGGAAAGTTGAAGCCCCTTATCCGGTAGGATATAAATATCTCGGCCACAACAGTGTGATATCCATTCCGGTTCGAAATCAGATTTGCTGGAAGAATGAATCTTCTTCCAACATTCTCATCTATTCTTTTCCTGACGGAAACATCCCGCAAGTAATCAAACAACCGGTAACCTTTATCTCTCCGACCACCACAGACCGGTTAACCCATCAATACAGCATCCTGGTAAAACAATACTCACTGTCAAAAGATGAATATGATTTCTGGTACGACCTGAAGCAGGTTTCCGAAGAAAGAGGAGATATTTTTGACAAACAACCTCACTTTGTTTCCGGAAATATTCATTCGGCCAAAGACAAGTCCGAAAAAGTCCTGGGGTATTTCCAGGTATCGGCAGTTGCTGAAAAACGCATTTATATCACCAAGCATCAGATTACGAATCTCCAGTTGCCCTCATTTCATTATAATTGCAAGATCATAGAGGCAGGAGGGGAGGATGACATACAAACCGGTTTTACATCACTGGATGATTTATACAATTTTTACACCGGTATAGGCCTGGTGTTTGTATATCCCATCTATAACGGCCTTTCCTTAGCGGGGCTTGCTTTTGCCACCGTGGCCTGCACCGATTGCAGTGTCACTGCCGATCCTGTCAAACCCGATTTTTGGATTGACCTGCCATGAAAAATCCCCGGAATAAAATATGGACTGTTTGCAGGACAATAAAACCTTTGTTTCAACACATTTTAATACGATTGGCTAGTGTTGCGGATAAGATAATAGAGCCAGGGAAAAGACATCTTTTCTTGAAAAAAAGCATGATGCTGCCGGGAGTCTTCTTCCTGATGCTCCCACACACTGCCCTATCTCAGATCGTTCCCGGCCAGGTTGTACAAAATAATGCCCGCCGGTACCGTGAATCTTTGTTTCTTCAGACCGACCGTGATATTTACATTCCGGGTGAAACGGTTTGGTTTAAGGTGTACAAGCTGAATGCCTGCGATGGAACTCCCGGAAATTTTAGCCGGGTGGTCTATCTGGAGCTTTTGAACAGGTCAGGGTACCCGGTGAATCAAATCAGGATTGCAATCAATAAAGCATCTGCAGCTTCAGGTTTCAGGTTGTCAGATACGTTGAGTACAGGCAAATATCTCCTCCGGGCTTATACCAATTGGATGAAAAACTTCAGCCAGTCGGAATTTGCCTTTAAAACCATTTCTGTTTTTAATCCCGACCAGGCGCCGGCAGATATCTACAGAGAAGATCCGGAAACAGACACCCTGTTCTTTTTCCCTGAGGACGGGCAATACATTGCCGGAACCAACACAAAAGTCAGATTTAATGCCTACAATGCCCTGCAGGACCCCCTGCCCGTTTCCGGAGCACTGGTCAACCGGGAGGGAGATACCGTCTGTGCGGTTTCCACACCGGGAAAACGACCCGGCTTTTTTTCTTTTATCCCCCGAATCGGGGAACAATACCGGTTTATCTGTCAGGATGCCACGGGTCGCAAAACCACGGATCTTCCGGGCAAAATAGATTCAGCCGGCATCAAACTGATAGCAAAAAAAGAATACGACGAATCATTCCTGGATTTCTCCATAGTCTCTTCTCCCGCTTTGCAGGCAGGGACCTGTTATCTGTTTGTTCATAAAGGAGGGATTTACCGATTTTTAAGAAGCATAAAACCAGCGAAAGACAAAGATTTTAATTTGGAAAAAAAACTTTTGCCGGAAGGGATATCCGAAATCATCCTGGCAGATAAGAACGGGGCTATTCGCAGCGTCCGGCGGATTTATATTCCTCCGGAAGACAGTATCCTGATCGGGATTCGCTTTGATAAAAAAAGCTATGGCCCCAGGGAACGGGTCAGCGTAACCATCCACACCACCCGCGGAACATTCTCCCCGATAAAAGCGAATCTGACCGTAACGATTGCCAAATCAGGATTAATAAAAAACACAAGAAAAAACATCAGAGACAGAGATGCATACCAGGCATACTTTCTGGCAGGAATCACAGATACCCGGGATATAAACATCCATGATTTTCCGGATCTGCTGCCTTTCGAGCCATTCGATACGGGAGATGCCGACATCCTGAATTTGCATACCATCCATTATTATCCCGAACTGGAAAACAAGTTGATCTCCGGAAAAATCACAGACTTCTCATCGGGACCTATGCGCCGGTCGGAAATATTTTTCTCTTACGTGGATAAAACGGCACGTTGTCGTATCTTCAGTACAGACAGCACCGGGAGTTTTTTCATTAACATCAATGAAACAGGCTCCCGCGAGCTGGTCATACAACCGTATGCATATGACATGAAAAACTATTATGTTGAACTCCGTCAGGATTTTCTGCCCGGAGCACAACATCCTCTGCCCGGATCCTATTTCCCCGATACTTCCCAACTGACAATACTGGAGAATGCTGTCCTCACCAAACAAATAAAAGATATTTTCAGCTCCGGCCGGACAGGATCGGAAAATCCGGAAAGATATCACAATTACAACTTTTACGGAGAACCTGTTCACAGGGTGGTTTTGTCAGATTATATTCCTTTGTCAGATGTAAGAGAAGTCATCAAAGAAATAGTCCCCTGGGTTTCTGTGCACAAAAGAAAAGGAAAGACTATTTTCCGAATGTACAGTGATGTTAAGGATACTCCGTTGAGCGATCCCCTGGTACTCGTTGACGGGACCCCTTTTACCGACCTGGATCAACTGCTTAAGCTGCCCGCTTCCGGGATACAGGCTATTGACGTGATCAATCTCCGGTATTTTTTTGGCAGTCATATTTTTAACGGGATTATTCATTTTATCACGACCAAAGGCAATCTGGAGCCGCTGGAACTGGACCCCGGCATTTTCCGGGTTGATTATCCTATACTGGACCGGCCCCGGAAAGCTCGTTTTCCGGAATATCATACTGAGACGGACCCTTCCCTTGAGCGTCCTGATTTCCGGAATACGCTTTACTGGAATCCCGACCTGGAAACCGGCGATGACGGTACCGTAACCTTTGCATTCTACACTTCTGATGAAGCGGGAGAATATACCGTGTTTGTTGAAGGGATTTCTCCGGATGGGATAACCGGAAAGACCAGATATAGACTCAACGTCATCAACAGACCCTGATCTTGTCAGGGTCTGATCAGATATTGTCGGTTATGATACGGGTAAGCACCTCCTTTTCCGGAAGATGGGCAGCATCACATGCGGGTGCTGCCAGCGGATGATCTTGGGAAACCGAACCGAAATGATCCATACCGGACTTTGAGATTCAAAAAAATCCGGAAAATTCTGAATTCACCATGCAGGTTGAGCCATAATATTTTTTACCTTTACAACACCCATCCCAATGATGTCATTTCGATAACCGCCTTATTATAAAATATAAAAAAACAATGAAAAACCTAATGCTTTTGCTTTTACTCCCGGTTGCATTGGCCGGTTGCACAGCAAAAAAGAATACCGACACCCGTCCAAACATTGTTTTTATTCTTTCGGACGATCATGCTTATCAGGCGATCAGTGCCTATGGTTATCCCATTGGCCAACTTGCACCCACTCCCAACATTGACCGTCTGGCTAAGGAAGGGATTCTCTTTGACCGTATGTTTGTGGCCAATTCCCTTTGCGGCCCAAGCAGGGCCTCGATCATAACAGGCAAGTTCAGCCACAAAAACGGGTTCAAAAGAAACGGCGACCGGTTTGATCCGGACCAGCCTACTTTCCCGAAGATGTTGCATGCTGCCGGCTATCAGACGGCAGTGGTAGGAAAATGGCATCTGGCATCCCTGCCCCAAGGCTTTGATTACTGGTGTATCTTGCCGGGCCAGGGGCATTATTATAACCCCGATTTTATTAAACAGAACGGCGATACGGTGCGTATGCATGGTTACGTCACCGATCTGATCACGGATATGGCTCTGGACTGGCTTAAGAAAAGAGACCCCGACAAACCCTTCCTGCTGATGTACCAGCACAAAGCCCCTCACCGGGAGTGGCTGCCCTCGGAAAAATATCTCGACCTGTATCACCACGTAAAATTCCCTCTGCCGGCCACCCTCTTTGACAATCACGAAGGGATGGGTACCGCTGCACGCGAGGCAGAGATGCTTATCAGCGAAAATATGGGACTGAGCAACGACAATAAGATCGACCCCAAGATCGTAACAGCCACCGGCCACAAGCCTTTTCTCAAATGGTATTTCAATGCCTATTATAATAACCTGGGTAGGATGACACCCGAACAGAGAGCTCATTGGGACAAAGTCTTCAAGCCTGTCAATGAAGCTTTCTTA
Organism: Bacteroidales bacterium; assembly: GCA_021157415.1. Classification (GTDB taxonomy): domain Bacteria; phylum Bacteroidota; class Bacteroidia; order Bacteroidales; family VadinHA17; genus DRPN01. The sequence continues at coordinate 36,446 of JAGGWN010000055.1, forward strand.
GCAAACCCTCCTTCCGGAGATTCACTGACAAAATGGAAATACCAGCGCTATATGGAAGATTACCTTGCCTGCATCCGCTCGGTAGATGACAACGTGGGCAGGGTGCTGGATTATCTGAAAGAAACAGGCCTGGACAAAAACACCATCGTAGTGTATACTTCGGACCAGGGATTCTATATGGGAGAACATGGCTGGTTCGACAAGCGTTTTATGTATGAAGAGTCCTTCCGTACACCGCTGCTGATAAGGTATCCCGGTATGGTTAAGGCGGGTAGCCGGAATAGCGATCTTGTGCAAAACATTGATTTCACTCCCACTTTTCTGGAACTGGCCGGCCTGAATATCCCGGAAGATATTCAGGGAAGGTCCATCGTCCCTCTCCTGAAAGGCCTCCATCCCCAAAACTGGCGTCATGCCCTTTATTATCATTATTATGAATTCCCCGGCATACACATGGCCAAACGACATTACGGAATCCGCACAGCCCGGTATACGTTGATACACTTCTACAATGATATTGACGAATGGGAATTATATGATCTGGAAAAGGATCCGTATGAGATGCACAATGTCATTAACGATCCGGAATATCAATCCATAAAAATTCAACTGAACCATCAGCTGGACAGTCTGATAAAGACCTACCAGGACCCCCTGGAGAAAACGGTGGTGAAAAAATAAAGACATTTCTTAAAACGCAATTTCTCTGTTACACCTTCCCCAAACTTTCTCCGAAAGTTTTGAATGCTTCACAGGGAGAGGTTAATCCCAATCTTTCAGAAGAGCGGTTTTTTTTGTACCTTGTACCATATTATCGTATAACCAACAAAAGTAACCATCATGAAAAAATTAGCATGGGTCACAGGGATCGTCGCCGTTTTACTTATACTGGGCGGTTTGATCGATTTTTTTACCAAAGGAGCTTTTCTCGGAGTAAATCATGCCATTAATTATTTTCACGTAGCCAACAGCATGTGGCTGCTTACCATTGCCTGCCTGCTTACAGGTAATAAAACCCTAAAAGAATAGCCGGTATTTTTTTATCATTTCAAGCCTGCCTGCATTTTCCCATAGGAAACTTACCGGGCCGACCCAACCCGGAAGGAGAAGAAATATTCCTGAACAGGGTAAAAGACAGAATTTTTCTCCAAGGTAAAAACCACTAATGAATTTTTTTATTACACCTCCCCCTAAATTTTTCCCGAAAGTTTTGACCGCTTCTCAGGGAGAGGGATAAGCGGCACCCCGCCGCGGAAAATTCTTTTTAGTAAAGAAAGAAACTCCTGTGTTTTTGTACCTTTGTCCTGCCATAAAATCATTGGCAGAAAACAAGATGGAACGGATGGAACGAATGAAAGAACCTCTTTTCGGAAAGACCCTGACAGAGTTGCAGGAGATCGTCCTGGCGGAAGGGTTACCCCGCTACAGTGCAGGTCAGATCGCACAGTGGCTCTATCATAAAAAAGTGCGTACCATAGAGGGGATGACCAATCTTTCCAAAGCAGGCAGGGATAAACTGAAGCAAAAATACTCTACCGGCCTGCATGATGCCCGGAGCATGCAGGAATCTGTTGACGGAACCAGGAAATATCTGTTCCCAACCCATAACGGTCAATTCATCGAAACGGCCTATATCCCGGAAAAAAATCGTCACACCCTCTGCATCAGCACCCAGGTAGGGTGTAAGATGGGATGCCTTTTTTGCATGACCGGTAAACAGGGCTTCCACGGTCACCTCAGTGCCGGAGAGATCCTGAATCAGGTAGTTTCGGTACCGGAAAACGAAAAACTCACCAATATTGTATATATGGGCATGGGGGAGCCGCTGGACAATCCTGATGCTGTTCTGAAAAGTATTGAAATACTTACTTCTCCCTGGGGCTTTGCCTGGAGCCCGCGACGCATTACCGTTTCAACAATAGGTATCCTGCCGGCCATGAAAGACTTCCTGGAAAAGAGCCAGGCCCATCTGGCTGTCAGTCTTCATTCTCCTTTTGATGAGGAGCGGGCATATCTGATGCCTTTGCAAAAAAAATACCCCATCAGCCGTGTGGTCGATTTCGTAAAAAAATACGACTGGCACGGTCAGCGCCGTATCTCTTTCGAATATATCCTGTTCAGGGGCCTGAACGACACTCCGGCCCATGTAAAAGAACTGGCCCGGCTACTCAACGGTCTGAAATGCCGTATCAACCTGATCCGTTATCATGAGATCCCCGGTGTTTCGCTCCACAGTCCTTCCTTACATGAGGTGGAGCAGTTCAGTGACCGGCTGCAGGCAAAAGGGTTGATCTCCACCATCCGCCGTTCACGCGGCCAGGATATCGCCGCAGCATGCGGACTGCTATCCACACAGGAACGGAAGAAACAAACAACCCGGTAAATACCCTACAATGGTCCGGAATGGTGTGCCGGCCCTTAGTTATTCATCCAGCGGCCTGTAATGCACACCCATTACCTTCAGGTGTTGCAGGTTGGCCTCCAACCGGTTCACAAAATCATCATAATCTTTTTCTCCTGCCGGGGTCCAGTCCACTTCCGAAAGGGCACAGGCCCGCGGATAAACCATGTATTCCACATAATCGGATGTAGCCATGTATTCGGTCCATACATTTCCCTGAGCTCCCAGGATATACTTTTGTTCATCCGGTGTCAGGGCTGCGGGTATCGGTTCGTAGGAATAAACTTTTTTCAGCGGCAGAAAACCTCCTATGGCAAGCGGCTCTTTATCTTTATCTCCCTGATAATGATCAAAATAACAATAATTCCCGGGTGTCATGATCACATCATGCTTCATCTTTGCTGCAGCGATGCCGCCCTTGATCCCCCGCCACGACATCACCGTCGCATTGGGTGCCAGGCCCCCCTCCAGGATCTCGTCCCATCCTATAATGTTACGTCCGTGGGCATTCAAGAATTTTTCAATCCTGGAAATAAAATAATTCTGCAGTTCATGTTCATCCTTCAGTCCTTCGGCTTGGATGCGGGCCTTACACTTGGGACATTTTTCCCATCGGTCCTTCGGAGCTTCATCTCCGCCGATATGGATATATTTACTGGGGAAAAGATCCATCACCTCCGTTAGCACATCCTCAAGAAAGGAAAAGACACTGTCATTGCCTGCACAATATATGTCTTTAAAGACACCCCAATGGGTGGCCACCTCATAAGGACCGCCGGTACATCCCAATTGCGGGTAGGAAGCCAGCGCCGCCAGCGAATGTCCCGGCATCTCTATCTCCGGGATCACGGTGATATACAGTTTTTTGGCATGGGCTACCACCTCTTTGATATCTTCCTGGGTATAATATCCGCAGTATTCCTTGCCGTCATACTTGTTCTCTCCCTTGCTTTTCCAGTGACCTACCACCGTCTCCTTGCGGCATGAACCTATTTGTATAAGCTTCGGATATTTCTTAATCTCTATACGCCATCCCTGGTCTTCGGTCAGATGCCAGTGGAATGTATTGTATTTATACAGGGCCATTACGTCCAGATAACGTAAAATGAAGTCTTTCGGGAAGAAATGGCGTCCCACATCCAGATGCAGTCCCCGGTACGGAAAACGGGGCTGGTCTTCGATGTTTGCACACGGTACGGAGAAAGCCACCTTCTCCACTTTCGCAGTACTCTCCACCTGTGGTGGCAATAATTGTCGTAAGGTCTGTATGCCGTAAAAAATGCCCCGCGGTGTACGGGCCTTCACCTCGATAGCACGGGTCGTAATGTCGAGCAGATAACCTTCATCATTCATACTGAGGGTCGTATCCAGCGACAGAAAAAGTGTGTTGGGTACGGAAGCGTCTTTCTCCGCTACCATCACCGGTAAGGTAAAGCCGGCAGGACGGGCCAGCATACCGGAGAAAAACTCCCCGATATTTTGCAGTTCTCCGTTGTCGGGGTAGTACGTGATCCGTGTGTCGGAAGTGAAAAGGAAGCGGCCCCGTTGCGGCTCCAGCTTCACCGGTTTGGGAATAACAGGATAAACATTTTCCGTCACCGCAGGCTTGCCGCTATTGTTGCAGCCGGCCAGCACTACGGAAACAATGAAAACAAAAGTCATGAATAAAACATTCTTTTTCATCTTGGTCGGTTTTTAAGGTTAGGATTCTGAAGGGCTAAAATAAGAATTTTTTATGAGGGAACAATCCTGCCTCTTTCCGGAATCATTTATTATTCTTTCCCCTGGTTATGGATTGCGTAGATTCTTTTTCAATTAGCCAGATTTATAAAAAATATCCTTGTTTACCTAATCTTCACCCATTAAGGCACATGATCCGCTACCGGGAGCGAACAATCGGCACTTTGAACTATTTGTTTCCACCAAATGATTATTAATATTATTATTTGGTGCTACTAAACATTACTTACATCTTTTATTTGGTATCACCAATTCGACAATACTCTGCCAAAGAAAAATTTATTATTCATGATCACAAGGATATCGAAAAAATGATAAAGACAATGAATCAGGAACATAAAACAAAAACCCCTGCCTAAGCAGGGGTATAGGATACATGTCTTTGGAAACACCCTCTCTTTTTATCATCACGTTATTGTTTCCGTCACTCGCCCTTTCGGCCAATGTAGTCTCTTCCGTCTTCCTTTTTGCCTTCTGCCTTATTACATTTGTCATCTCCATGCTCTCATCATCGCATCATCACTTTCCTATAAGTTTTCAACACCCCTCCCTTTTCCTTTCGTGAAAGAGATACAGAAGAAAAGTTGTCTGATTTGTTAATAACTTCGTTTTTACCGAAAAATTTTTTCTTTTATCATTGCAACTGTTTGTTGGTTTCCCGTCACCTTATCCGGTGCCGGGATGAAAAGGGAATCCGGTGCAAGTCCGGAGCTATCCCCGTAGCTGTAAATTCCTTTAATGTTCTGACAACCTTTTAGCCACTGTCCGTCATCCGGCGGATGGGAAGGCCGTCAGAATGGAACAAGCCAGAAGACCTGCCAGTAAACACAACCGTAGCTTTCGGGCGAAAAGCAAAGGTGATTGTCACATATGGTACAATCCTCCTTTTTCTTTCCCGGTATCGGAAGCTGCATTCACGGAGCTATTAATATTTAAATGTTAAACACATGAAAGAGAATGTAGCCTTATCGGAATTCACCATTATTAAACGCGACGGCAGGGAAGTCGTTTTCGAGCAGGACAAGATCACATTTGCCATCTTCAAAGCCTTCCGGGCTCTGGGTCGTCCCGACCGTCATCTTGCGGAGAAGTTGTCAAGGCAGGTAACTGAGGCGCTGGACCTGCCTGCACGCACTCCCCCTCCCGGCGTGGAGGAAATTCAGGACCTGGTAGAGAAAAACCTCCTGGAAAACGGTTATTATGATGTTGCCAAAGCATATATCATCTACCGTTACCAGCACCAAAACATCCGACATACCAAGGAGCTATTTTCCAATATTGACATGGTGGAGGATTATCTCAATCTCAACGACTGGCGGGTACGGGAGAGTGCCAACTCTTCCTACTCTCTGCAAGGGCTTAATCAGCATATCTCTACCATTATCAGTGCCCAGTACTGGCTTAACCAGGTATATTCCCGCGAGATCGCCGAGACTCACAACCGCGGTCGTTTTCATATTCATGATCTTGGATTCCTTAGTGTTTACTGTGTGGGATGGGACCTGGAAGATTTTCTGATGACCGGGTTCCGGGGCGTAGAAGGCAAAACACAAAGCTTTCCGCCCAAGCACCTGCAGACCGCTCTCGGGCAGATCGTCAACTTTTTCTACACCATGCAGGGAGAGGCTGCCGGTGCCCAGGCGTTCTCCAACTTCGATACCTACCTGGCTCCTTTCATCCGCTACGACCACCTCGACTATGACCGTGTCAAACAACTGCTCCAGGAGTTCCTATTCAATATGAACGTACCCACCCGCGTGGGTTTCCAGACCCCGTTTACCAATATCACCATGGATCTGGTGGTGCCGGAGTTTCTCAGGAATCAACCGGTAATCATCGGAGGCAAACCTATGGAAGCCGTGTACGGCGATTTCCAGGAAGAGATGAATATCTTCAACCAGGCTTTTTCCGAGGTGATGCTTGAGGGTGATGCTCATGGCAGTGTTTTCTCTTTCCCCATCCCTACCTACAATATCACCCGCGAATTTGACTGGGACAACCCTCACTATGAAAAGATCTGGGAGATGACCGCCAAGTACGGCATTCCTTATTTCTCCAACTTCATCAACTCTGACATGGATCCCGACGATGTACGGAGCATGTGTTGTCGTCTGCGCCTTGATAAAAGGGAACTGAAAAAAAGAGGAGGTGGTCTTTTCGGTTCCAACCCCCTTACCGGCTCTATCGGTGTAGTCACCATCAATATGCCCCGTCTGGGCTATGAAGCACGCAGCGAGGAGGAGTTTTTCCAGCGTCTTACCCACCTGATGGAACTGGCCAAAGAGAGTCTTGAGATTAAAAGAAAAGTAATCGAACGTCTCACCACCCAAGGCCTTTATCCTTACTCCCGTTTCTACTTACGTTATCTTTATAAAAAGAATGGCACCTATTGGAATAACCACTTCTCCACCATCGGCCTGGTGGGAATGAACGAATGCACCCTCAACTTTCTGGGAGCTCCCATCAACACCAGTGAAGGCCACGATTTTGCCGTCAAGGTGATGGATTTCATGCGCGGAAAACTGGAGCAGTTCCAGGATGAAACGGGTCATATCTTCAACCTTGAGGCCACCCCCGCCGAGGGAGCCTCTTATCGTCTGGCCCGCATCGACAAAATGGAATATCCCGACCTCATCGCAGCCAATGAGGAAGCTTATAAGAACGGAGGCGAGCCCTACTATACCAACTCCACCCAGCTGCCTGTAGCATATACCGACGATCTCTTCAAGGCACTGGAATTACAGGATAACTTACAGACACGTTATACCGGCGGCACCGTTTTCCATGTCTTCGCCGGTGAACGTCAGATGCCGGTAGCCTCCGTAAAACAACTGATCCGGATGATCACCCACAACTTCCGGCTACCCTACATCACCCTCACACCCACCTTCAGCATCTGCCCCGAACACGG
>JAGGWN010000127.1 GCA_021157415.1 Bacteroidales bacterium
CTTATCTGTATTGCATTAATATTCTAATGTTTACGCAATGTCATAAAATAATACCTACGTAGCTTCCTACGTAGGTATTATTTTAACTTATACCAAATATTTTCTATATTTTATGTAATATGAAAATTTAACCTGACAAGTAATTTCTGCATTTTGGTTGTAAACCAGGCAATATACCACTTATCATTTAGTATTACTTTTCTGATTTTGAGGAAGCGAAAACAATACACGCGTGCATATCTTTTCGTATAATTTGGAACCCTACGCCCAATAGGATTGGTATTTGAGTGGAACATGGTTTCTGAGAGATTGTTGATACATTTTTCAGAAACGAAGCAGGAGTCTTAATCCTTCTTTTAGTGGAACATGGTTACTGAGATTATACATCATTTGTGCAATGTGTTTTGATTCCCGCAGGTTCAGGTAATCTCTCTTCTGTTGTATCTTAAGCAGGTATGATTAGAAATCTGTCCCTGTAATGTCAGCAAGCCCTTTTACCCATTCGTCAGTATCATTCAGGCTTTCTACCAGTACATAAGACTCTCCTCCGTTTACAAGGAACAGCTCTCTGTAATCCTGATTCAATTCCAATAAAGTTTCAAGACAATCACTGATAAACGAGGGAGATATTACGATAACATTGCGAATGCCATTCCCCGGCAGTTCTTTAATCACATCTTTGGTAAACGGCCCAAGCCATTTACGACCAAACTGCGACTGAAACGAAACGGTATAGTTATTCTCTTTTATCCCTGCAGCCTGGGATATCAGGCGAGCGGTCTCATAGCATGTTGCCTTGTAACAGCCGGCGTTCCTTTCATTCAAAGTATGCTCACAATGGTATAAGGAACAATTAACATTATCATGTGCTCTGTAAACGTGTCTCAGCGGAACACTGTGAAAACTGAACAAAACATGATGATTTTCGTATTTGTTCATCGCATCTCTGAGTAATGAGACCATTGCACGGATATAGTTTGGATTATCAAAGAAAGAAGAAATAATCCGTATGTCAGGAATGTGCTCCCATCGTCTCATTTTTTTCATCACAAAACTGATCAATGAGCCTGAAGTCGAAGAGGCATACTGTGGAAACAAAGGCAGCAATGTAACCTGGCCGTATCTTTTTTTTTTGATTTGATGCAAGCATGAAGCAAGCCCCGGACGTCCGTATCTCATGGCAAGGTATACATCCGTATCCGCGGGAACAATTTTCTCAAGTTTCTTTTTCAGTTTTGTACTGTAATTAAGCAGCGGGGATCCGTTTGGACCCCATATCTTCCGGTACATTTTAACAACCTTTACGGTTCTGAACGGAACAATCAGGAAATGTACCAGGATAAACCGAAATAGGAAGGGAATGTCAATCACTCTTTTGTCGTTCAGAAAAGCGCGCAGGAATCCGGCAATCGCCAAATAAGAGAATTTCCCGGGCGACCCGAGATTTAGAAGGATCAGTGCTTTTCTATTCGATGTCACGAATATCAGTATTTCCGGAGGATGTAATAACCAAGAGTTATAACCGTAATCAGTATCACCGTACCATAGTAAATAAACGTATACTTGAACTTATTCTCCGAGGATTTTGCACGGTTTAGAAATATCCATCCTATCTGGCAGAAAAACAGGGCAAACGTCATTGATGAGAAATGAATAATCGCCCAATATCGCAAAGAAGAATTACGGACCGCCTCATTTACATTGGCTATCTCATCCGGTCTTTTAACAAAGAAAAACAGGATGATGCCCATAAACAGTTCAAAATAGAGTAAAATCAGAAATGATTTATTAAGCAGCTTGTCTTTGGAAGTAAAAACCATTTGTTTTATCCATCCTCTTAATGATCTCCACAATACAAATATCCCCAATAGCAGGAAAAGGGAACTGGAAACGACATGTATATAAATGAAATAATTAAAAAGACTGTTTCTCATGAATATTTTTCTTACTGTTTACAGAATCGGCAAGGTATTTTCCCTGTTTTACCCTGTCGGCCATTCCGATGCCGTCGCGCAGGTTCCCACCAATATGCAGTCCGGGATAGCATTCCGACAACTTTTCCGTTGCATAGAATCTGTCTTTACTGTCCAGGCCATACTGGGGAATGGCATTTTTGTAACGCATTATCTTTATTAAATCAGGGTTAAAACTTTCTGTTTTCAACAAAGATGGCAACATTTCTTTTATAATAGCAATGATCTCCGCATCTGATTTTTCTAATACATCAGGGTTTCTGATCCCGCCCAAAAATACGGAAAGCAGAGCTCCTCCCAAAGGAGCACGATTCCTGAACAGGGAAGACATAAAAAGAATTCCCAGTATGGGGAGATTTTCCCTGGAGGGAATCAATCCGCCAAACGCATCCAGGGAGCGACCCTGCCATTTTCGAAAACCAATAGCTGCCTGGATAACGGGGCCATAGCGAACCTTTGAAACTTTTTCAAGCAGATCTTTTTCATCAAAATTCAGAATATTATTCAATTCATATGCCGGCACGGTTGTAATGACATTTTTCGCCACGACAACATGTGTGGTGTTTTTTTGTTTGAAAGTAATTCGAAAACCTGTATGGTCGTTGGGTGTTATGTTTATATCCTTGCATTCCAGGGCGAAATGCTTGTTCCCGGCCAGTTTGTACAGTGTGTTGGTAAGCCCTCCGAGGCCGTCCTCTGTAGAGAAGACTTTTCGGGTTACTTTCTTATCGTGTTCCTGTTTTTTCTCAAAATTTTTCTTAATGGCTCCTCCGATGAAACTTCCGTAATTTTGCTCAAGGTTATATAATTTTGGAAAAGCATATTTCGTAATCAGATATGCAGGGTCGCCTGCATATACGCCCAGGATAAAAGGATCTATTGCATAATCCAGAAAGCTTTTGCCCATTCTTCTGACAACCAGTTCGGCCAGGGATTCATCCGGATTCGAACCCGGTTTTCGGAATGGTTCGCCCAGAATACCGAATTTGTCCTTCAGGGAAAACAAAGGAGTTGTGAGCCCTTTCAATGGACCGGACGGCAGGCTATGCCACTGCTTGTTTTTTAAGATATGCCTTTTTGAAACATTTTTATTTGCCTCCAAAACACGGCAGTTATCCTGAATTTCTTCAAAGAGTGATGCAATTTCCGGAGTACCGATAACTCCGGTATTCGGTCCTTCTTCATACAAAAAACCCCTTTCTCTCCCGGTTCTTATCACACCACCGATATGGTCGCTTTTTTCCAGCACTATGAAAGAATGGTCCTTTTTCTTGTTGAGATAATAAGCGGTAGTCAGTCCCGTAATGCCAGCTCCGATAATCACCGTTTCTTTTTTTGTTTGATTCATTTATATTAAAGTGTTTTGGAAAATCTTTTCTCAGAGATATCAGCCCGGGGATCCAGTTTCATTGCAATGTTTCTGACAACCAACATCCCCGTAGGAGTTACCCTTAATTTCCCGGAATTCAATTCGATTAATCCGTCTTCAATAAACGGGGTGAATTTTCCGGGGTCATAACCGACAGTGTCAAACACTTCGGATACAGGAATATCAAAATGGTCTGCTACCTGGCTGAAATCAACATGTCCGTTGCACATTACTTCATTAATCACTTCACGAATAACCATCTCATCAAAGCTTAAGCGGTAACCTCTTTCCGTAGCAAATCCGGTTTTCCGTATTTTTTCAATATATTTTTCCGGATATTTTGTGTTTTGGGCATAAGCGTTAAATAACTGACTGATCGAGGAAGATCCAAAGGCATATACCTGACCGGTCCGGCTTTTTGTACAATACCCCTGGAAATTCCGGTGTAGCTGATTGTTATTTAAAGCGATGACCAGTTCATCGTCCTTTTTGGCATAGTGATCCAAACCGACAGGGAAGTAACCGGCATGCACAAGCATCCGGTGGGCAACCAGAAACATTTCCAGCTTTTCAGCAGGCGAGGGCAATCCTTTCTTTTCCAGGATGATCTGATTTTTATTAACCCAGGGAACATGGGCATAAGAAAAGGTCACCAGCCTGTCGGGGTTTGCCTCAATGGCTTTCCGGACGGTAAGTGCAAAATTGTCGGGATTTTGAAGAGGCAAACCGTAAATCAGATCCAGGTTAATGCCCGAAAATCCTGCAGATCTTAATTTCCTGATCAACTCTTCCACAGGATACCTTGAAGGCAAACGGTTTACTGCCGAAAGAACAGTCTCGTTGAAGTCCTGAATGCCAAGGCTCATCCTGTTAAAACCCATTTGTGCCAGGAGGTCAATATCATTGAATGACAAGTAAGCAGGGCTGCATTCCATAGCGATTTCCGCATCAGGATGGAGTTTGAAAAGTGTTCTTACCTGGTTCATTATATTGCCTATAAACTCTAAAGGCACTGAATTGGGTGTACCACCTCCCCAGTGTATCTGGGTGATTAGCCTGTCCGAATCAATATATGAAGCCACCTTGTCAATTTCCTTCTGCATGGCAGAAAAATAATCGGCAATACGGTCTTTCCTTTTCATCAGCGATGTGTTGCATCCGCAGAAATAGCAAAGTCTGGGGCAATATGGTACATGAAAATAAAATGAGAGATGAGAAGGTCCTTTATTATTGGACTCCACAATATCATTCTCAAAATCTGTGGAATTGTATGCACCACCGAAATAATTTGCGGGGGGATATGAGGTATACCTTGGCCCCGGCTGATTATATTTTAAAATGATTTCCTTTTCCATTTATTTCCTGTTCCAGTTCGCGTTTTTAATCCATTCCGTTACAAATCGTGCATTTTCATAAGGTGTGCCAGGCAGGAAGCCGTGACCCAGGTTAAAAATCCAGTGATATTCATTCCGGCCAAAATCCAGGAAACCGTTGAGCGTTTGCTGCAATACTTCTTTTTTTGCAAACAATACACGCGGGTCAAGATTTCCCTGTAACCCTATCTCTCTATGAACGAGTTTGCGTGCAAAAGAAAGCGGCATCTGCCAGTCGATACTGATAAAATCACATATTTCATGGGAGATGCCGGCGATTCCCGTACCCAATCCTTTGGGAAAATATATAAAAGGTATTTTTCTTTCCTTTGCAAATCTGCCGAGCTTTTCTACCGCCGGGAGGAAAAGTTCATGGTAAACATTGGCAGGCAGTATGCCTGCATGGGTCTCAAATAGTTGGAAGATGTCAATTCCGTTGTTTATCTGTTCCTCCATATAAACCAGTGAGAGTTCCGTGATCATATCCACCAGTTTTCGGACTTCGGTTTTATTTCTGTAAATAAATTTCGGAACTTCCGGGAAGTCCGATCGGGAGCCCAACCCTTCGATCATATAGCATAAGACCGTAAGAGGGCCGCCGCAGAATCCTATCAGGGGAATGTCACGGGGCCGGATCTTATTCGTCGCTTTAATGGTATTGTATATATAATTCAACTTTTCGGGCCGGGGGGTTAAGTTTTTTGTGTATGGCGGAGACTGCATTTTCAGCGGCAATTCGAACACTGGGCCAGAATCGGTGAATTCCAGCCCCATACCCATTGCATACGGGATTACAAGAATATCCGAAAACAGTATTGCCCCGTCAACATCAAGATCTTTTACAGGAAGCATGGTTACTTTTGCTGCCAGCTCCGGAACCTGCATCATCTCCCAGAAAGAATGCTTTTCTTTTAACCTTTGATATGAAGGCAAAACCCTTCCGGCCTGTCGCATGTACCATACGGGAGGCCTGGCATGAAAAGTACCTGCAACTGTATCGAGTAAAATACCTGCCATAATTAAGGGTTTTTCAGTATTCTTAAAGCTTCAAGGTTTTTGGCAACAGTTTCTTCTATATCCTCACGAGTATGAGCATAAGAGACAAACATACTTTCAAATTGCGAGGGAGCGATATAAATACCGTTTTCGACAGCCAGTTTGAAATATCCGGCATACATGGCGGTATTTGCCGTAAGGGCATACTTGTACGAATATATTTGCCCGGCATTCGAGAAAAACAGTGTCATCATGGACCCCACACGGTTTACCACACCGGGGATACCGGTTTTTCCTAGATTTTCCCTGATCCCCTCTTCAAGGGTGGCTCCCTTATCTTCAAGCTCTTTGTAAATTTCCGGATGATCATTGAGGAATTTCAGCATGGCATATCCCGCAGCCATGGAAACCGGATTTCCCGCAAGTGTTCCTGCCTGATAAACCCCTCCTTCGGGAGCGAGATAATCCATGATCTCCTTTTTCCCGCCAAATGCCCCGACAGGTAATCCTCCGCCGATGATTTTGCCGAGTGTGGTTATGTCAGGTGTTACATCATAGTATTCCTGGGCGCCACCGCCCGAAAGACGGAAACCCGTAATGACTTCATCGAAGATCAGCAGAGCTCCGTTTTCCTGGGTTAATTTTCGCAGCCTGTCCAGAAATCCCGGGGCTGGAGGGACAACACCCATATTCCCGGCTACCGGTTCAAGAATGACAGCTGCAATTTTGTTTTGATTCCCGGAAAATAACCTTTCGACAGATTCAGGGTTATTGTATTCGGCAAGCAGTGTATCCGAGGCTGTTCCCCGGGTCACACCCATACTGTCGGGAACACTGTGTGTCAGTGCACCTGACCCTGCCTGTATCAGGAAACTGTCAACATGACCGTGGTAGCAACCGGCGAACTTTATCACTTTTTCCCTGCCTGTAAATCCCCTTGCCAGCCGCAGGGCACTCATTGTTGCTTCGGTACCTGAATTGACCATTCTGACTTTCTCTACGGATGGGACCATGTTGCATATCAGTTCTGCAACATCCGTTTCCTTAACGGTCGGAGCGCCGAAAGATGTGCCTTTCCGGACAGCCTCTTCTATGGCATCAATGACAGCGGGAAAAGCATGCCCCAGGATCAGCGGTCCCCAGGAACCTACAAAATCAATATATTCGTTTCCATCGATATCAAATATGCGTGCCCCCTTTCCGTGACTGATGAAAGCCGGGGTTGACTGAACACTCTTAAATGCCCTGACAGGCGAGTTCACACCTCCGGGAATCACTCTTTTTGCACGTTCAAACTCCTGATTTGATTTTTCTCTTTTCATAATCCGGTGACGTTTTTCATTTTATTCAGTTAATATAATCCGCAGCATCGGCAGCAAAATAAGTAATGATAATATCCGCACCGGCACGTTTTATAGAGGTCAGCATTTCCATGACAATTCTTTTTTCATCAATCCATCCTTTTTCAGCTGCTGCTTTAACCATTGAAAATTCCCCGCTTACGTTATATGCTGCCAGCGGGATATTAAAGGTCTCACGACATCTTCGAATAATATCCAGATAACTTAGGGCCGGTTTCACCATAACGATATCGGCTCCTTCTTCAATATCCGCTTCAATTTCGCGAAGAGCTTCATCACTGTTTGCCGGATTCATCTGATACGTATTCCGGTTTCCGAATTTCGGAGCGCTTTCTGCCGCATCACGGAAGGGACCGTAAAAGGCAGATGCGTATTTTGCCGAATAGGCCATGATGGGCATATTGTAGAACCCGTTGGCATCCAGTCCTTTCCTTATCTCCCCCACTCGTCCGTCCATCATGTCACTGGGGGCTATCATGTCTGTTCCTACGCGGGCAAAAGACAAAGCCTGTGCAACCAGCGTGCTGATGGTTTTGTCATTGTGTACATCCCCGTCAACAATGGTTCCGCAGTGTCCGTGAACAGTATATTCACAATTGCAAACATCCGCAATAATGTATATATCACTGATCTCTTTCTTTATTGCTTTCACGGCACGCTGGACGATGGAATCATCATGCGTGGCAACCGTTCCGTCTTCGTCTTTTTCTTCCGGTATTCCAAAAAGAAGAACGGATTTAATCCCTTTGTCAACCAGCTTCTTACATTCTTCTACAATCAGATCTACCGAGAGCTGATAGTTTCCCGGCATTGACAAAATTGGATTTTTAACCTTTGTTGACGGACAAACGAATAATGGCATAACAAGATTTTCTACCGAAAGTCTTGTTTCAGTTACCATATCACGGATAATCTGATTTTTTCTTAATCTTCTTAATCTTGTTACAGGGAAAGCCATAGTTGATAATTTTTAGGTTAATACTTGAGAATAATGTTTTTCTAGATGATATACCAGGTCGTCAATTCCTCTTCCACCGGCCACGATCTCCGGTACAAAACCAGCAGAGGCAATTGCTTTTGCGGTTGTCTGGCCTATACAGCCAAGGCGGTATCTTTTTTTCATCAGGATGGGATGACATATGCTCAAAAAATTGTGAAATGCCGACGGACTTAAAAACAATATCATGTCATATTTTCCAGAAGAAATCACATCCATTGCTTTCTTGTCAGGCCGATTGGTCATTTTCGTCCGGTATACTTCAACAGGAAATACTTCATGGCTCTTTAATAAAAGTGTTGTTACCCTTTTATCTGCAAGATTCCCTGTTGGTATCAGAATCCTTTTGCCCGTCTTAGTCACTTTCCTGAGAAAATGTTCAGCCATTTTCAGACTGCCGGCTCCTGTGTTAACAAAATCAGCATGAATACCATGTTGAGACAAAAGTTTTTCAGTGGACTTACCTATTACAGCAAATTTTAATTGTTCACGCCATTTGGGAGAATGGGATGTCTGATCCATGAACTCAAAAAAATATCTGATGCTGTAACCGCTCGTGAAAAATACCCAGTCGAAAGAAGAGATATGATCCTGCATATACTTTATTTCCGGGCTTATATCTGCTTTTTCGATATAGATCAAAGGCATCATCAGTAATCCGGCACTTTTCCTTTCCAACAGGTTTTTCAGCCTGTCGGCCTTATTATCGGTACATGTGCTGATAAAAAGCCTGCCGGAAAGCGGATTGTTATTACTCATTACTCTCCTTTTTTATCTGTTCGATAATCTGTCCGGCTCCTGCTTTAAGATAATCTTTTGCAAGGTCGTGGGCGACTTCTTCAGACCGGTCTAATGGCCCGCTTTTACTAAGAAAGATTGCATTATTGCCTTGTATATCAGAGACAAAGCCAGAAAGGGTTATCTGTCCGTTACGGACCGTAGAGAAACAACCTATCGGGATCTGGCAACCACCCTCCAGAATCCTGAGGAAAGTTCGTTCGGCGCGGGTGCATAAATAAGTAGGTGTATGGTTTACCCCCGAAATGATTGTTTTCATAAAATCATCTTCTTCACGGATTTGCATACCTATTGCTCCCTGGCTTACTGCCGGTATTATGATTGAGGGATCCAGGATTTCCCGTATATATTTGTCCTGTTTGAGCCGCTGTAATCCTGCAGCTGCCATCACCATAGCGTAACATACACCTTCTTTCATTTTCCTTATCCGGGTACCCACATTGCCTCTGATGTCTACGATGGTAATCCCCGGAAAATGGATTTTCAGTTGAGCAGTGCGCCGCAGACTTGATGTGCCAATACGGAGACCGGTAGAAAGATCTTTCAGTGTCAAATCCTGATGGCTGACAAGCGCATCCCTCACCTCTCCTCTCTCCAGTACCCCCCCCAAGATCAGTCCGGGAGGGTTTACAGTAGGAAGGTCTTTGAGACTATGTACGGCAACGTCGGCATGGCCTGAAATCAACGCATTTTCAAGTTCTTTCGTAAAGAATCCTTTGTCACCAACTTTTGATAAACTGATATCCAGAATCCTGTCACCGCGTGTTTGTATAATTTTAACTGAGGTTTTTGTACCAGGAAAATATCGTTCTATTTGTTTTCTGACCTGTTCGGCCTGATAAACAGCCAGCTTGCTCCCACGTGTTGCGATTCTGATTTCTTTCTTCTCCATATCAATATATCTCAAATAATTTCTCCAGGATATCAATGTATTCAGCCTTTTTACCGTTTTCGGTAACTTCTTTCATGTTCCTGATCAGTAGGCGGATATATTTCCCGGTAATATGTCGGTTATACTCTCCAAGTAATTCGTCATTCTCAGCTTTATATACTTTCATGAAACCCTCCAGTTCTTTCTCACTGATCTTACTAAAATGGTCATTCAAACTTGCAATCACCGGTTTCAGTTTCCGGGAATGAAGCCAGTCTGTATATTCTGTCGTCGACTGTTCAATGATTTTTAGTCCCCGTCTCATCATTTTTTTACGTTTTAACGTGTTTTCTTCGAGGACATTTTCCAGGTAATCCACATCATATAGCGAGACATCTTTCAGCGAATTGATCTCCGGGTCCACATTCCGTGGAACGGAATAATCCACAATTACCAAGGGTTTTCTTTCCCTCTGCGCCATAACCGATTCAATTATATCCCTGGTAAGAATGTATGATTGGCCTGCTGTTGCGACAAAGACGATATCAGCATCATAAAGACCTTTTGTCATATCTTTGTATGGCAGCACATCTACCTTGAATTTCCTGCCCAGGTCCATTGCTTTTTCAGGTGAACGATTTGTTATTTTGATGTCTGAACAGCCTTTTTTTAACAATGTCATCAGGGTGAGTTCGCCCGTTTTGCCCGTTCCGATGATGAAAATCTTCTTTTTTTGAAAATCCGGATAAATTGAACGGCATTTTTCGATACCGGCATAACTTACCGAAAAAGCTCCCTCGTTTAGTTTTGTTTCCGTTCTTACTTTTTTCCCGGTTTCAAAAGCTTTTTCGAATAATCGTTTCAGAACGGAATCCGTGGTTTTCAACCTGTCGGAAAGAAAATAAGCTTCCTTAACCTGAGCAGCAATCTGTGCTTCTCCAAAAATCATAGACTCATACCCCGATACAACCCCGAAAAGATGTTTTATTGCATCATCACCGGTTTTAAAATAAAAGTTGCGAGAAACATTCCTTGTAATCCCGAGGTGTTTTTCCAGTAAGCTGATCAACAGATCTTTAATCTCCCCGGCCATGGCGTTGTGGGCAGTTGAAAAATAGATTTCGGTGCGGTTACAGGTAAACAGAATTACGATACCGGTGAGACCGGTTTTAGCCAACAATATTTTACTTAAATTAACCTGTTGATTCTTGCTAATAACGAACAGCTCCCTCTCTTTGATTGAAGCAGTTTTATAATCCAACCCTATAATTCCGATCATTACTGACAGATTTTGGGTCAAAGCTACAATCCAATTCTGGGGAAAATCTGTTATTTTAAATTGTTCTGAATATAAACATGAGAAATCAAGAAAATCTGCAATTTGTCAGATCGATTATTTATGAGTAAACCATCAAACCTGGAAAGGGAATAGACGGTCGTAATCAGGATGTGTATAATGATGATAGGTCCAGGATAAATGTGTGCAGATTATTCCTGTAACGATAGTCCAGGTCAATATCATAGTATTCACATATCTTTTTCACAATGGACAAACCGATACCGGTTGACCCTGGGTTTTTGCTCTGACGGAAATAGCGATGAAATATATTTTCTTTGTCCAGTTCTATATGGTCTCCGGTATTCGCGATCTTCAGAATGTTGTTTTTGAGCTCAAGAAGGATCCTGCCATTTTCAACGGGATTATGCAGGATCGCATTTCCGAGAAGATTGACCAGCAAAAGATCAGCCAGAAGAGGATGGATCTCAATCGTGGTTTCTTCCAGGGTCATACTGATCTTGAGACCTTTCTCGTCGATTAATTCTTTAAACTGACCGGCTAACGATCTTATTTTCTCATGGAGACTGATCTTTTCCGTTTCACGAAACTGATTATTTTCAATTTTACTGATTGTAAGCAGGGATTTGTTGAGGCGGGACAGGCGGTCGGTGGTGGCCAGAATATCCGAAATTAACCTGACCTGTTCTGATGTAAGGTCCGGTGTCTGCAGGAGCAGCTCTGCTTTCATCCGTATGATGGAAAGGGGTGTCTGCAACTCATGACTCGTATTGGCCGTTAACTCTTTCTGGTTATTGAAATCCCGTTCTACCCTTTCAAGCAATTGTGTAATGACTGTATTGAGTGAAGCAAATTCGTTTATCTCGGATTCTTTTAATAAGACTTTTTTGTGCGGTTTTTTCAGGTCATACGATTTGGCGAGTTTCAGTATCTCGAAAAAATCTTTCCAGGTACTTTTAAATATAAGCTTATTCAGGAAATAGATGGCCACAATCAAAAAAAGAGACATACCTATCCATACAAGGGTAACCCTTTCGATAAGCGTATTTGAATCGATCAGTGATTTGAAAATTTCAATTTTGTAATTATTTCCCCCTTTTCTGAATCCAAAAAACAACGCCCTGTAGGTATGGTATTTATTGTCAAAAACATTCAGCCGTATGGTGTCCCTGAAACGGGCTACGGGCGATATTATTTCATCTGTCGGGATGATGGTCAACTCTTCGTAGAAAACCGTATCCCTCCCATGAACAAGGTTATCAAAAGAACGCATAACAAAATGCATCTCTGAGATCAACTCTTTATCAACCTGTTTGTTGATCATTTCCTTGGTGGAAAGGAAAAAAATCACACCTCCTGCCATCAGGACAGTCAATGCCACGGTAGTGATAAGTAGACTGGTTTTGGTAAGCAGATTCATGCTGTTTCAAAGATATATCCGGTTCCGTAAACCGTTTTTATGTAATCCGGGCAACCCAGTTCCACAAGTTTTTTTCTCAGGTTTTTGATATGCGTATATACAAAATCGTACGAGGAATACATGTCACTGTACTCTCCAAGGATATGTTCGGCGATGGAGGCTTTGGTTACCACTTTATTTTTATTGGTAATCAGGTATTCAAGGATATTGAATTCACTCTTGGTCAGGTCGGGTTCTTTTCCGTTCACTTTGATTTTGCGTTGCACCGTATCCACTTCGAGCACTCCCTCTTTCAAAATGCTTTTCCCGTCAAACCTTATCCTCCGGAGCACAGATGCAATTCTGGCCTGAAGTTCAGAAAGATGAAAAGGTTTGGTCAGATAATCGTCGGCTCCGATGTTCAGGCCTTTGAGCCGGTCATCCAGTGTGTCGCGGGCCGAAATAATGATGATCCCGGTTTGGGCATCTTCTGTCTTTACCTTTTTGATGATTTCCAGTCCGTCACCGTCAGGAAGCCCAAGATCAACAATCAGACAGTCATAACTGTACAGCTCAGTAAGCTCAACCGCTTTTGAGAAGTTTGGTGCCAGATCACAGGTTATATCTTGGATACCTTTCAGGTAATCCCGGATAGACAGGGCCAGTTCTTTTTCATCCTCAACAATCAGAATCAGCATATAACAGACAAAAACAAAATGTATAATTCTCCAAAATTACAAAATTGAAGCTCCATGCAACCCGAAATGAGAACATTTTTACCTTAACAATAAAAGAATTGGGCCGTTTTGCCAGGGAACTCCACCGGAACGAAACGGATCCATTCCCATCCAATTATTTCCTGGTGCCTATGCCATAGGCTTTTATAAGCGAATCCGGATGAAAATGGCAGGTATAGACCTGAAAACCATTATGGCAAATCCTTCCGGTGCCGGGGCCAGGATCACCAATATTATATCCACAGCAGTGTCCATTCCCCGGTGATTTCCCAAAAGGAACAAGGATACCTGGTTTCAAGTTTTATGGATTGTTTTTTTTCGGATTTTATTTTGTTCTGTTATCTTCTATGATTTCCAGTATGTTTGCCAAAGCGCCTTGCGGCCTGGCATAAATATTGGTATGATTCACAACTGTGAGGCCAATGATGGCCGGAGTGACCCTGGGTGCCTGGATAAGATACAGTCTGACAGATGGTTCGTATATCCCAATAAAAACTACAGGATCATAAAGTTCGATTGCCTCTTGCATTTTCGCACGCATAAGATTCATCTTATTCTTTCCCCTACCACAAATAAGATATTTGTTTTGCCAGAGAAAGTATCACCTTTTTTAAGAGGTCTTCTTTCATTACGATAATGGGAGGCAAAGAAAAGATCACCGCCGCCGGTGGAAAATCCAGCCACCAGAAAAGAGATATTATCTCCATCCACCCAGACCCTGACCGTGGTTTTCCCTCCACCCTTCACTATCACACCGTATCCTTCGTTATCTGTCAGGAAAAGCCAGTAAACATTTTCTTTGGATGATCTGAAATCATTCGATCCCAGCTCATTGGCATCATGGTACCAGGGACATTCCGGACGTTCCCCGAATACCGGTTTGTGATAGCTACCTGTAACAAAAGGCACGGCTTTTCCATGGGTCCGACCGGTATGATCCTCCGGATAGACTGTCCAGAGGCCTTTTCCGAACCACTCCAGGTTTTCAACCCTGCGAACCACCGAAAGCACCATCCCCCATTGGCAGGAACCCTCTGCCCCAGGCATCCCGTACGCCGGGATCGGCAGCAATCTCCCGCCGGTTGTAGCAGTTAACATGACAATATTCTCCGAACAGCAGTGGCCCGGGGAAGGTGTCGGCTACCCTGTCCGGATAATGATACACCGCTATCGGAGCAGTGCTTCTGTGATTATTATAGGAATCATATGCCTGATCATGAAATGTTTCAGGACGTGTCGGGTCTGTTCTTTTATAAAATTTTAATAACCGGGCCCAGTTGGGACCCCAAAGCGACTCGTTGACCATCGACCAGTTAATCACGGAGGGATGATTACGATAAAAACCGATATTTTCTCCGGCTACCTGTTTAAGGTAGGGATAAATCGATGGCGCCTTATGTTTATTTCAATTGAAAAGTACACCAGTTATCTGTATTTCATTGTAATGCATATCTTATATATATCGTAGAATCATCCAAAATATTTATCTACATACCTTGGTATTTCAGGGATGTAATTTACAACTCATGAGTACAAGATAGAATAAAATAATATATTTACCGGCTCGTATGTATATCCAAAATATCTTATTTTTGGGTTTTAAAAAACCATAACATAAACAATTGATGCCATGTCAGAATATAAAAAGCATGAGCCTGTCGTTCCGAAAGAGTATATCGTTCCTTTTCTTCTGATCACCATTCTGTTTCCTTTGTGGGGTTTTGCCAACGATATTACCAATCCGCTGGTCGCGGCCTTTCAGACTGTGATGGAAATATCTGCTGCCAAAGCAGCGTTGGTGCAGTTTGCCTTTTACGGGGGATATGCCACGATGGCTATTCCTGCGGCTCTTGTTGTTAAAAAATATTCCTATAAAACCGGCATTCTCATTGGTTTGGGACTATATGCGACCGGAGCTTTTCTTTTCTGGCCGGCTGCCAGATTCGAGATATTTACTTTTTTTCTCCTTGCCTACTATATCCTCACCTTCGGTTTAGCTTTTCTGGAAACAACGGCCAATCCCTACATCCTATCCATGGGAAGTGAAAATACGGCTACCAGGCGTCTGAATCTGGCACAATCATTCAATCCTTTAGGTTCGTTGCTGGGCATGATCGTAGCTACTCACTTTATCCTGGCCCTCCTGCATTCCGACGAAAGAGATGCTGCCGGGAATCTTATCTATCCACACCTGGCAGCAGCTCAGAAAGCCGTTATCCGGGCACATGACTTGGTGATTATCCGGGATCCGTATGTTATCCTGGGGCTTGTGGTGCTGATCGTGTTTATTCTTATTGCGGTATCCAATATGCCCAGAAACAAAAGCCAGGTTCACACCAGCACCGGTGAGATTTTCAAGCGGCTTTTTACATTGTCTGCTTACCGGAAATACCGGGAAGGGGTCATCGCCCAGGTATTTTACGTGGGCGCCCAGATCATGTGCTGGACTTTTATCATCCAGTACGGCGAACATCTGGGTCTTACCAAAGCCCGGGGAGAAGAATATAACATCATCGCCATGATCGTTTTTGTGAGCGGCCGTTTTATCGGCACATACCTGATGAAATATATTGAACCCGGTAAACTCCTGTTTCTATTTGCTGTCGGAGGGATGATCACCACCACCGGAGCGATCTTTATCCAGGGCATGACGGGCCTCTATTCCCTGATGGCCACCTCCCTTTTCATGTCGATCATGTTCCCGACCATCTACGGAATCTCCCTGAACGGCATGAACAACGATGATGCCAAACTGGGCGCTGCCGGACTGGTTATGGCCATTGTGGGGGGAGCACTGATGCCCCCGTTGCAGGGCAAAATCATCGACCTGGGTACCGTGGCTTTTCTTCCCGCTGTCAACGCTTCTTTCATACTGCCTTTTATCAGCTTCGTCGTTATTTCCATATTTGGATATCGCACCTTCAGGATACATCATGCAAAATAGTTTGGGATAAGGATTTTGCCGGGAAGTTTCCCCAAACCAGGTAAAACAGAGAGGGAGTCTGCAAAGATCTGCATGGTCTCTCTTTAGCCCTGAAAAGTAAAAGAATAAAGTCTTCTGAAAATATAAAACTTTCCGGCATTCCCTTATAATTCATTATATTTGTAAGCAATCGTAACAATAAAATGGAAACTTCAGTCCTACATATCAAGAACATGGTCTGTGACCGTTGTATCAGTACCGTTAAGCGGGAGCTGGAGAAATTACACTGTGATATTGTGGAAATAAAACTGGGACAGGCCACTGTCAGAGGACATCCTTCTGAAGAAGATCTATCAGAGATTGAGCATGTTCTGCACGAAAACGGATTTGACCTGGTCATTGACCGGGATCAGCAGATCACCAAAGATATCAAAGCTGCCATTGTCCGGCTGATTCACCATTCGGAAGAACCCCTTGATGAGATGGTTCTGTCTCAATATCTGGCCAACACATTGAATCATGACTACAAATACCTCTCTTCCCTTTTCTCCTCCCATGAAGGACTAACCATCGAGAAATTTTATATCCTGCAACGTATCGAACGGGTCAAGGAGCTCCTTTCTTACGGCGATCTGACTCTAAGCGAGATTGCCTGGAAGACCGGCTTCAGCAGTGTCCATCATCTCTCGGCACAGTTCAAGAAATTAACCGGCGTAACCCCCTCTGCATACAAGAAAAAAGGGGATTTTAACCGGCAAAAACTGGACAACATTAAGGAAGGATGAACGATGATCGATGAAGGTTTAAGGAGGTTCACGCAGAAGACGCGAAGGGTAACGCAAAAAACGTAAAAAGTCCCAAAAATCTATGTACCCCTTGGGGCTTATGGACGCTTGAGAAGCAAGCTAATGACACACCCGAAGGGTGCAAATTTAAGTTGTGAAGCAACTTTATAACACCGCGTTAGCGGCTAATTACGCAGTGCAGCCGCTAATTTCGCCCGCGACAGCGAGCTAACTACCAACCCTCCCCTCAGAAAACTATATACTTTTTTCCGAAAATGATGTAAAACCCCCACCTTCCCCTCCCCATATCTTTGTCCTGTTCAAATTTTTCTGCCACCACTGCAGGCGTCATTCAAAAAAGATCATCATGCTGAACAGGACGATAAAATATTTTCTGGAGAACAAGCTGGTAACCTTTCTGTTGCTTTTTGCTTTGATTGCCTGGGGGATCGTCTCTTCCCCTTTCAACTGGAACACGGGTTTTCTTCCGAGCGACCCGGTGCCGGTGGATGCCATTCCCGATCTGGGGGAGAACCAGCAGATCGTTTATACGGTATGGCCCGGCCGTTCGCCCCAGGACATCGAGGATCAGATCAGCTACCCGCTGACGACGGCCCTGCTGGGGATTCCGGGGGTGAAGACGATCCGCAGCAACTCGATCTTCGGCCTCTCCAGCATCTATATCATCTTTGAGGAAGAACGAGAGTTTTACTGGACGCGCACCCGTATCCTCGAAAAGCTCAACTCACTGCCTGCCAGCACCCTGCCGGACAATGTAACGCCGGCACTGGGTCCCGACGCTACAGCGCTGGGACAGGTCTATTGGTACACCCTGGAGGGGCGCGACAAAGAGGGCAACCCTGCCGGGGGATGGGATCCTGAGGAGCTGCGTACCCTGCAGGATTTCTACGTACGTTATGCCCTCACCGGCGCCAAAGGGGTGGCCGAAGTGGCCTCCGTAGGCGGCTTTGTACGGGAATACCAGATCGACATCGACCCCGACGCCATGAAAGCCTATGGTGTGACCATCGCCCAGATCATGAACGCCGTCAAGAAGAGCAACTTCGACATCGGCGCCCGCACCATCGAGTTCAACCGGACCGAGTACCTCGTCCGGGCCCTCGGATATGTCAAGAGTCTGGAAGACCTGGAGGAGAGCGTGGTGACCGTCCGCAACAATGTGCCGGTACGTCTTAAAGATGTGGCCAACATCCACTTCGGCCCCGCCACACGCCGCGGCGGTCTGGACAAGGGAGGTGCCGAGGCGGTGGGCGGCGTGGTGGTGGCCCGCTACGGCGCCAACCCCATGGAGGTGATCAACAACGTCAAGGAAGAGATCGAAAAGATCTCCACGGGACTGCCCTCGAAAACACTGGAGGACGGCACCGTCTCGAAGGTGACCATCGTGCCTTTCTACGACCGTACCGGCCTGATCAAGGAGACCCTCGGCACCCTCGAGTCGGCCCTCTCACATGAGATCCTCATCTCGATCATCGTGGTGATGATCCTGGTGTTCAACCTGCGGGCCTCTTTTCTGATCTCCAGTCTCCTGCCGCTGGGCGTGCTAATCACCTTCATCGTGATGAAGCAGTTCGGTGTCGACGCCAATATCGTGGCGTTGTCAGGGATCGCCATCGCCATCGGGGTGATGGCGGATGTGGGGATCGTCTTCACCGAGAACATCATCCGGCATCTCGACATGCCGGAGAACAAGGGGGTGCGCGGCAAGCGCCTCGTGGAGGTGATCTATGCCGCCACCATTGAGGTGGCACCGGCGATTGTCACGGCCCTGGCCACCACCATCGTCAGCTTCCTGCCGGTCTTCGCCATGCAGGCCGCCGAGGGCAAGCTCTTCCGCCCGCTGGCCTTCACCAAGACCTTCGCCCTGCTGGCCTCGCTGTTGATAGGCATCATCTTCATCCCTGCCTTTGCACATATCACCTTTGCCATACGCTTCGACCGGAAGAAGGTCAACCGCATCTTCAACGGCCTGTTGGTCGCCGCCGGCATCTATTTCATTATCAGATACCATTCCTGGATCGCCGCCGCTCTGATCCTGCTGGGCATCAACAACCTGCTGGTATACCTGTGGCCCGAAGACAAAAAGAAATTCGTCAACCTCATCAATGTGGCCATCACCCTTCTGGTGATCGTCTGGCTGCTGGCCATCGAGTGGCTGCCTCTGGGAGCCCTCAACACGGCCTTCATCAATTTCATCTTCGTGGCGCTGATCATCGCCGTGGTGCTGGGCGCCCTCATGTTCATCGTTCACTCCTACACGGTGATCCTGAAATGGGTGCTGAAACACAAATGGACCTTCCTCACGCTGCCCATCCTCGTGCTGCTGTTCGGCATCACTACCTGGCAGGACTTCGACAAGATGTTCGGCTTCCTGCCGGCAGGAACGGAAAAGATCGGCTGGGACCTCCGTAAGAGCAAGCCGTGGCAGGCCATGACCAAGGCTTTCCCCGGTATCGGCAAGGAGTTCATGCCCGCCCTCGACGAGGGCTCTTTCCTCCTGATGCCCACCACTATGCCCCACTCGGGCATTGCCGAGAACCTGGAGGTGATCCGCATGCTCGACCAGCGCGTCAACAGCATCCCCGAGGTGGAGAACGTCGTCGGCAAATGGGGACGTGTCAACTCGGCCCTCGACCCGGCGCCTATCTCCATGTATGAGAACATCATCAATTACAAACCGGAGTATATGCTGGATGAGTACGGTCATCGCGAACGTTTCAAAACAGACAAAGACAACAACTTCATCCTGCGCGACGGCACCAAATACAACCCGGCGAAAGACCCGTACCGGGACATCCGTTACGAAGAGCTGATCCCTGACAAAAAAGGAGGATATTTCCGTCAGTGGCGACCGCATATCAGGACACCGGATGACATCTGGAAAGAGATCATCAAAAAGGCCTCTATCCCCGGCCTCACCTCTTCGCCCAAGCTGCAGCCCATCCAGACGCGGCTGATCATGCTGCAGACGGGCATGCGTGCCCCCATGGGCATCAAGGTGTACGGTCCCGACCTGGAGACCATTGAGAAGACCGGTTACGACATCGAGCGTCTGCTCAAGCAGGTGCCGGGGGTGGAGCCCTCGTCGGTCTTTGCCGACCGTGTGGTAGGCAAGCCTTACCTGGAATTGAAGATCGACCGGCGGGCCCTTTCCCGCTACGGTCTCACCATCAAGGACCTGCAGAGTTACCTCAGCAGCGCCATCGGCGGCATGA
>JAGGWN010000031.1 GCA_021157415.1 Bacteroidales bacterium
CTCATTTCTCATTGCTCATTTCTCTCTTCTTCCCGGCTGCCAGGATCCGCACACATTCCCGGCGGGCGACGATAACCGATACGCCTTTGTATTTTATTTCTTCCTTCATCACGATCACATTTTTCTCGTGATTTTTTCTCAAGGGGATGATGGTCCGCACATGTTCTTTTTCCACGCCCAGTCCCACGCATATCTGTTCTATTTTTCCCAGGCCTGCAGGAACTTGTCCCCCTGTCATCGCGGTGGCGTCATTGTCGGAAATAATGACGGTCACAGGAGATTTTTTATTCACGGCATCGAGCAGGCCGGTCATACCCGAATGAGTAAAAGTTGAATCGCCTATCACGGCAACGGAAGGCACCAGCCCGGCATCAGCGGCTCCAACAGCCATGGTAACGCTGGCCCCCATATCCACACAGGAATTAATGGCATTATAGGGAGGCAATGCGCCCAGGGTATAACAACCAATATCGGAAAAAACCCTGCCCGGCCCGTACTCCTCCATAGCCACATTGAGTGCTTTGTACACGTCAATATGACCGCATCCGGGACAGAATGTAGGGGGGCGGGGAACGGTCACTGCCGGGATCTCCCGGTACTCTTCCATCGGTAATTGCAGGGCTTTTCCAACCAGGTACGGATTTAATTCTCCGTCACGGGGCAGAAAACCGTCCAGACGGCCGTGCACAGGCTTGTCCTTTGCCGGCATACCCACCAGCATATCTTCCAGAAAAGGATAGCCCTCTTCCAGTACCACAAGCTCTTCAGATCGTTCATAGATAGCCCGTATCAACTTCTCAGGGACCGGATAATGGGATAATTTCAGCATATGAAAAGGGAAATCCCCCCCGGGAAAATTTTCCATCAGATAATTATAGGCAAGTCCGCAGGCAATGACTCCTTTTTTTGCTTTTTCAGAAAAGATCAGCTTATTAAACACAGAAATTGCAGCATCCTCTTCAAAAACATGCTGGCTCGACAACAATTTACGATAATGTCCTTTGGCAATGGAAGGCAGCAGGATAAACTGCTTCATGTCCCGGGGCAGTTTCAATTCTTTCCGGGGATCAGGTTTTTCCGGCACGACTGCTGCCCGGGAATGAGAGATACGTGTCACCATACGCACAAGAACGGGCACACCGTATTTCTCCGACAGCTCAAAGCCCTTTCTGACCATATTATAGGCTTCCTGTTGACTGGAAGGCTCCAGTACCGGTATTTGTGCAAACTTCCCGTAGTAACGGGAATCCTGCTCATTCTGTGAGGAGTGCATGGAAGGATCATCGGCCACCACCACCAGCAATCCGCCGTTTACCCCGGTAATGGTTGCATTGATAAACGGATCGGCAGCTACATTGAGACCTACGTGTTTCATACAAACCATGGCTCGTTTTCCGGCATAAGACATCCCCAGCGCCGCCTCCATAGCAGTCTTCTCGTTGGCTGACCACTCCCTGACGATATCTCCTTCCTGTGCTGCTTTGCCAGCCTGAACATACTCCATAATTTCAGTTGACGGAGTGCCTGGATACGCGTAACATCCTGATATACCGGAATCAATGGCTCCCTGAGCCACTGCCTCGTCCCCCAATAAAAACATTTTCTCTCCCATGGCCTTTCATGTTTTGATTTACTAACCAAAAATATAACTATTTTTTAAACTCCAATATGATTTTGGTCCTGTGATGCCAACCACAACCAAAGTTTCCATAGTACTAAAAAAGAAAGACCGCCTTCAAAGAAGACGGTCTATACATCTGGGTAAGACAACTACCGGGAATTATATCTCCCGTCAGAACTATAATGGGTTTGCCGTAACTTTAACTTTTACTACTACATGAAGTGTAAAAGAAACATTGTCTTTATCAGTTTTTCCTTCAACCGTAACGGTAAAATCTTTTTTATCATTCAAAATTCCGTTCACGATATCCCATTGCCCTCCATTATTATCCAGCGTCAAAGTCGCATTGGTTTCAACCTGAAAGTTTTTTATCAACCATGTTGCGACAGAAGATCCTGAACCAATGGATAGTTTTCCGTTGCTTATAGTTACAGGACCTCTGATAACAGACTTAACGGTACCGGTAACTTCCTGTACATCAAATCCTTTCAGTTTATCAAAATATTTGTCAATATCCTGATCATCGTGCAGGCTTACATCGGCAGACTCTGAAAAGGTATATCCTTCAACCTGTACAGACTTTTCTGTTCCCGACCCGATCGTTACATTCAGGTCCGTTCCCAATTCGCTGTTAAATTTTACATCTGCAAGGGATTTGATTTTTTCACAGGAAGAAAGAGTCACCCCAAGAAGCAGGGTACCCATTAGGATCATGCATGTTTTTGAAATCGTTTTCATATAAATTTAAGATTTAATTAAAATTCTAAGAAATATCGGATGTCCCCAAAATTCATCCCAGACAAATATAATTTATTTTTCAGGAATATTAATCGGAAGCCCCTCCCATATTCATGGGATTTTTGATGAAAGGAAGAATTTTGTAGTTAACCACGGGCAAAATAAGCCACTTTCTCCAGGGAAGTGATCATATCATACTCTTCAAGGTAAACATCTTCGGGCACATTCAGGGGGACAGTTGTGAAATTAAGGATGCCTCGTATTCCTGCATTGATAAGTCCTTCGGCAGTTTCTTTCGCGAACTCCGGGGGGACGGTAATGATACCCAGGTCTATATTTTCTCTCTCTACCACCTCAGGGATGGTATCAACGTGATAGCAATGGACGCCATTAATCTCTCTGCCGGTTTTCTTTTCATCGACATCAAAAATCGCAACGACTCTAAGTTTAGGGCGCTTCCCGGTGAAATATTGCAGGATAGCTGTGCCCAGATGCCCAATCCCGACAATCCCGACATTCTGTCCGTTTTTGTAATCGAGAATACGCCCGATGGCATCAATCATTTCTTTTACTTTATATCCTTTCCGTTGAACACCGGAAAACCCCATCAACATAATATCCCGGCGAACCTGCACGGCCGTTTTGTGATGAAACTGGGCCAGTTCGTGCGAGTAAATATATTCTTTGCCATGATTCATACAGTTGATCAGGGTACGGCGATATTCGCTCAAACGCTCTACGGTTTTTGCAGGTAATTTCCCCATTTCAGGTATTTAGTCTGTGCGAAATTAGAATTAAATTGTTAATTTATAAACAAAAAGATTATTTTTATTTATATTTTTCGAACACTATACAAAAAAAAATAAAATAATATGATCAAGAAAAACATACAAAGAATTATCCAGTACCGGATGTGTCTGCTTAGATTCCAAAGTCTGGGATTTGAGAGGATCTTCTCTTATACCCTGGCTCAGGAAATAGGCGTAAGTCCTGAACAGGTAAGAAAAGATTTTTCACAGTTTCATTTACGTGGCAATAAGAAAGCCGGTTATCTGATCCAGGACATCCTGGATCAGATTAATGATCTGTTGCATAAAGAAGATATCCACAAAATCATTATGGTGGGATTGGGCAATATCGGTCAGGCTTTGATCAAGTACAAGGGTTTTGCCAACAGAAATATGCAACTGGTAGCCGGCTTTGATATCGATCCGGCCAAGCTGAAGAAAAACTGCCGCATACCTACCTTTTCTGCAAAAGAAATCCCCGTAGTGGTCCAAAAGGAAAATGTGCATATCGGGATCATAGCCGTTCCGGAGGCTGCAGCCCAGGAAGTTTGCAATAACATGGTAGAAGCAGGCATCAAAGGCATCCTGAATTTTGCCCCGGTTATGCTAAAAACCCCTCCCGATGTGGTCGTACAGAATATCAGCGTATGTGGTGATTTGGAAGCCCTGGTGTATGTAACGGAAAAAAACAAAAAACAAGAATCATAGAAGAACGCCACTGTTTTTTTCTATCCATTCATACCATGGCTCCATACCCTCCCCCGTACGTACGGAAAGTTCGATAAATTCCATTTCCGGCTTTACCTGACGGGCATAGTTTTTTACTTTTTCCATATCAAAATCCACATAGGGCAAAAGGTCGGTTTTGTTGATGATGCATAAATCAGAAGACTGGAACATAGTGGGATATTTGATAGGTTTATCATCTCCTTCGGGCACACTCATCACAACAATGCGTTTGCTTTCGCCCAGATCGAACAAGGAAGGACAAACCAGGTTCCCTACATTTTCTATCATCAGGACAGAATCCTCCCCCGGATCCAGTTCTTTTACAGCTTCATGAATCATCCGTGCATCGAGGTGACAACCGTTACCGGTATTGATCTGAATTACCGGTACACCTGTAGCATGGATCCTGTCGGCATCATGCATCGTCTGCTGATCCCCCTCTATCACAAAAAAGTCTTTTTTCCCTTTCATGGCGGTGATGGTCCTTTCCAGCAAGCTGGTCTTCCCTGATCCGGGAGAACTGACAAGGTTGAAAGCTGCAATTTTTTTTGCTTCGAAATACCCCCGGTTTCTTTCGGCCAGCAGGTCATTTTTCGAAAGAATATTTTGTTCTATAACCACTTCCCTTCCACGATGATCCTGAGGATGAACATGTGAGTGTTCGTGTTCGTGTTCGTGTTCGTGTTCATGATGATGAGCGTGCTCTCCCTCCAAATGGATATGCGCACCTTCTCTGCCAGGTTTTCTCAGGATAATGGTTTCTCCGCCTTCGCCGCAACCACAAGTATCACACATAATGACCTCCTTATTTCATTATTTAATATATTGTAAAAGTACCCTCACTTTATAACCTGTCCAATGATGTTTGTCATTTTTGTTATTTCCTTCACATTTTAACACTACAGAGCAGGAGTTTCTTACTCGACCAGAATAGACCGTAATCGTAATTCTTCACCCTGAAGAATTTCCGCTCCATATCCGCCGCATGCAGGACATGGTTGAAACAGGCTGTCAGGATGATAAGTGTGTCCGCATGAACCACAACGGGCCAGTGGATGCACCGGAATAATCTTCCAGACAGCCCCTTGACAAATACTTTCTTTCACGGCTTCTTCCATAGCAAACTCCAAAGCATCAATTACAACACCTGAAAAATCTCCCACTTCAATTTCCAACTCCGTCACTTTTTCAGCATGCTCCTTACCGGCATATTCCTCAGCCAGTTCCACAATACTCATGGCAATAGATAATTCATGCATGGGCTCAATATTATTTTTTTAATATTTCGTTTGGAAAATAACATTATTTTTACTATAATGGAAAAGATTTATATCATTCGTTTTTAAGAAAATTATAAAGTATAAAGATATGGAAAAAGTTGCGCTTAATGTAAAATGTCCTCATTGCAAGAAATCATTGATGGACCCCTATCACCGGATTCATGAAAAACCGAGTATTCTGGTGGATATTGAAGCGGGGGATAAAAAAGGCAAGATTCGTCTTTGTTCCTACTATGGCTGTTATACCCATGAAAGCACCATTGAACTTAAAGAAGGAGAGATCGTACATTTATTTTGTCCCCATTGCCACAAAGAGCTTATCAGTAAGACCAAATTCTGTAGTGAATGCAAGGCTCCGATGATTCCTCTGGCTCTTCAAAAAGGAGGGCGGGTATATATCTGCTCACGGGTAGGATGTAATAAGCACTTCCTTACCTTTGAGAATATTTCGGAAGCTTTAACGCGGCTGTATAACGAATACGGGAATTTTTAATCCGCCTTCGCGAAGCCGCTTGTACCTCCGCTAAAGCTTTCCCCCGCGGCCATAGTTTTTGACCGAGGCCTCAGCGACAGACGGGCTTGCCCGGCTGACACCTATCAGACGGGCTTGCCCGGCTAATACCTTTCAGACGAGCTGCCCCGGGGTCGTTCCTCCGGAAAGAGATCACCCTTTCTAGCAGATGCGCGGCAATTGTTCCCCTGCGAGCATATCTACAATACGGCTTCCTCCGATCTCTGTTTTCATAACCACCTTCCCCGGGTGGTTATGTGTTATATCCCCAATGATACAGGCTTCCTTTCCATCTTCGTGAGACCGGAGGACAGCAATCGCCTTCTCCGCCTGGTTCTCCGGAACGATCATTACCACTTTTCCTTCATTGGCCAGATAAAGAGGATCATAGCCAAACACTTCACAAATATTTTTTACGGTTTCTTTTACCGGCAGCTCGTTTTCCCGTAGATCTATACCCAGTTTGTTCTTTCCGGCTATCTCGCACATCACCGTAGCCAGTCCGCCCCTAGTGGGATCTCGCATAAAATGCACGTCTATGCCGGCCTCCAGGACCGAACGGATCAAAGCATTCAGGGGAGCGCTGTCGGTTCGGATATCCGAAGATACATCCAGGGATTCACGGGCTGCCAGGATGGTAACGCCATGATCTCCCACCGGACCATTCAGGATGATTTTATCTCCCGGTCTGATTTTGTTTCCGTAACTGATATCACGGTATTCGGGTTTTATCCAGCCTACACCGGCCGTATTGATAAACACCTGATCACATTTTCCATGTTCTACTACTTTGGTATCGCCGGTCACAACGGGCACACCCGCTTTTACCGAGGCAGCGGCCATCGAACGGACAATCCGTTCCAGTACTTCCAGCGGCAGGCCTTCTTCCAGAATAAAAGAGGCACTGATAGCCACCGGCTGTGCACCCGAAACCGACAAGTCGTTGATGGTCCCGCATACGGCCAGTGACCCGATATCACCTCCCGCAAAAAAAAGCGGACTTACTACATAGGAATCGGTGGTGAAAGCCAGCCAGCCGGGTCTGCCTTCCAGGATGGCCGAGTCGGTTTCAGCTTCCAGGGTTGCGTTGGAAAAATATTTCATAAATATTTCCCTGATCAGATTATGGGACATTTTCCCTCCGCTGCCATGGGCTAAAAGAATCTTATCTTTTTTCATGTATTTGATATTTTTATTTTGATGAACAACCTCACAGCAGCCTGCCTGAACGAATTCATTCGGGCAGGACCGGTGTCAGCCGGGCGGAAGCTACGAGGTATCATAAGCTATTATTTGTTTTATCTGTAAAAAATCTTGGTTTTCTATTGCGGATCCGGGTTAACATTTATTTCTTCTCTATGGCTTTATCAGATCGTCTCATTATTGCTCCTGTACATATACCAGGCCTGACAGGCACCCTCAGGAGATACCATGCAGGCTCCTACCGGATTTTCCGGGGTGCATACCGTTCCGAACAAAGGGCACTCCACCGGTTTCTTCACCCCTTTCAGCACTTCTCCGCAAATACAACCTTTCGGTTCAACGGTATCTTCCACTTCAACCTCAATCATTTTTTCGGCATCATGAGCTGCATATTTGTTTTGTAAACCCAGACCGCTGGCCGGCAACATGCCCAGACCTCTCCACCAGTCATCCCTCAGTTCATATACCTCTTCCATCAACTGCAAAGCCTCCAGGTTTCCTTCCGGCCTCACCACCCTGGTATATTGAATCTCGACCTTAGGAGTGTTTTCTTCCACCTGTTTCACCAGCATAAAGACAGAGCGCAGAATATCCACCGGTTCAAAGCCGGCAATCACACAAGCTTTCCCATATTTCTCGGTGATGTTACGATATATCCCCGCACCTGTTATCGTACTTACATGTCCTGGTGCCAGGTAACCATCGAGACGTACCCCCTCGTCTATCAAAGCTTCCATAGCAGGAGGCATAATCTTGTGGGCGCTGAAAAAATAAAAATTATCCACTTTTTCCCTATAGGCATGTACCACGGAAATGGCAGTAGCCGGTGCCGTTGTTTCAAAACCTATGGCCAACAAGATCACCTTCTTATCCGGATTTTTCTTTGCAATCGTAACGGCATCCAGGGCAGACCAAACGATGCGTATATCCCTGCCCTCCGCTTTCTCCCGGTCGAGGGAAGAAGACGACCCGGGTATCCGGATCATATCTCCGAAGGTGGCGACAATCACATCCGGCAGACGGCTGTATGCAATGGCCTGGTCCACATATCGTGTACTGGAAACACATACCGGGCATCCGGGCCCTGACAACAATGTGATATGCTCTGGCAACAGGGAGGGGATCCCGAATTTGCGGATGGCATGCGTATGCCCGCCACATACCTCCATAAAAGCAACGGGATGTTTCGATATTTTTCTTATCTCCCACGCCAATTGCTGAACCATGTCTCTGTTTCTGAATTCTTCTATATACTTCATGTTGTTAATTTTTCTGTTCCTGCGAGACCAGGCATGCCTTGTCTATAAAATCTTAATTTTAACAAACATTCAAAACGGACAGGTCCTCCCCAGGTCCAATATTTTCTCTCACTTCTCCTCTCCCCCCTCTCATTTCTCATCACTCATTTCTCATTTCTCATCACTCACCTCTCACCTCTCATCACTCATCACTCATTTCTCATTTCTTCTTTTACCCTTTCCTTCCCGCTGCCGCCACGGCCAGTTGTCCGAGTGCGATACCACCGTCATTCACCGGGAACTCTTCCGGATGGTACACGTAAAAAC
>JAGGWN010000030.1 GCA_021157415.1 Bacteroidales bacterium
ATATTCTCTTTTTTATTCATTATTCTCAATTCTCAATTCTCAATTCTCAATTCTCAATTCATAATTCTATTCATACGCTTTAAGTCCCGAAATTTCACGCCCGCCGGCCAATTTTTTTAACAGCGGAACCAAATCTTCCATTAATTCCAATTCTTTTACTCTTCGGGCTTTCCAACCCAAATCCAAAGGTTCGAGCAAATCGGTGAGTTTTTCACCGTCAAAAATCATACGGTCGATAATCTTTTCTACAAACGCCTTTAAATCTGCCGTTTTCAAACCGTGTTTATTGGCAATATTAGCCAGCACTTTGTTGTATTTTTCTTCCTTAAAAGTTTCGTACCCTTTGCGTAAATCATCCACATTTCGTCCTTGTTCCCAGTCCAAACTATTGATATAATCAGTCAGGTCTTCCTCTTCGTCCATAAGGTTTGAATTGGATTTTAGCAAGCTGATAATTTGCTCTTTGGTCATCTTGTATTTAGAAGGCATTTTCTGAGTGCTGTCGGCAATCAGATTCATAATATAATCGTAATCGATGATAGCCGAAGCAAAAAGCACAAATTCAAAATCCAATTCTTGAATTTCGGGCGGTGCATCATCGCCTTCTTTTATTTGAATTTCTCGCAGTTGTTTAGCGGTTTCTATGTATGAACTTCTAAATTCCAATAATTTATCTGAGGGCAAAACCTGTTCGATAATTTCTTTTTGTTCATGGTCCAAATCGGTATATTGGTCGAGTTGGGTTTTAAGCCTTTGCACTTCTTTAAAGTTTTTCACAAAGGCAATTTTGGCAGCATCACCTCGCAGATTATAAACCTCTTGCGGTTCGTTTACCAAATTATGTTCTTCCATAAAATCACCTAACTTCTCAACGGCTTCTTTGTATTTTTCAATAACAACCGGAGCGGGGTCCACCATCCAAATTTCTTGTGCTTTGTGTGCATTATCTTCACCGGAAAATAAAACAACCGCCTTATTTACCTCATCTTGTTGCGAGCGAAAATCAAGGATATTACCGTATGGTTTGGTATCATTCAATATACGATTTGTTCTTGAAAAGGCTTGAATTAGTCCGTGGTATTTCAAGTTTTTATCCACATAAAGTGTGTTGAGATACTTAGAATCAAAGCCTGTTAAGAGCATGTCCACTACAATCGTCAAATCTATTTTATTTTTATGTGGATAATCTTTATTGCTGTATTTTTGGTTTTTTATGCGCGACTGTAAATCCTGATAGTATAAATCAAATTCATTGATACTGTGGTTTGTGCCGTATTGTTTATTATAGTCGGCAATAATTTCTTCAAGAGCTTTTTTCTTTTCTTCGGGATTTTGTTTGTTATCCTCTTTTTCCTGTGTTAAATCTTCTTGTAATTGTTTAATGTCTTCGGCATTCTTTTGACTTTGTTTATCGCCTTCTTTTGCAATAAGCTGTGCCGGCGGAGAAAACACACAAGCAATATTCAGTGGCTCAAACTCAGGATTTTCTTCTGCTTTTTTCTTTTGAATTTCTTTAAAGAGGCGGTAAAAACTGATAGCATCGTTTATGGATGATGTTGCAAGAATGGCGTTAAATTTTCGATTATTGGTTGCTGCATCGTGCTTATCCAAAATAGCTTCTGCTACCGCCTGTTGTGCAGGCGGTTCGCCCGGTTTGGGGTTTTGCTCGCCTTTGCCTTTATAATAATCAATATGAAAACGCAAGACATTTTTGTCGTCTATGGCGTGTGTAATGGTGTAAGAATGCAAGAGTTTTTCAAAAACCGCTTCGGTAGTTTTGTAGGTTTCAAAACGGTCTTCTCTGATTTTATAAGTTGCATTCTCTTCGAAAATAGGTGTGCCTGTAAACCCAAAAAGTTGAGATTTCGGGAAAAACTCTTTTATAGCTTTATGATTTTCGCCAAACTGCGAACGGTGGCACTCGTCAAAAATAAAAACCATCCGTTTATCTCTCAACGGTTCTAATCGTTCTTTGTAATTTCGTTTGTAAGTGCCATCCAGTGCCAAACCCAGTTTTTGAATAGTAGTTACAATTACTTTATCGGAATAATCGGTAGAAAGCATTCGTCTAACCAAGGTTTCGGTATTGGTATTTTCCTCAACACTACCTTCCTGAAATTTATTAAATTCTTCGCGCGTTTGCCGGTCAAGGTCTTTTCTGTCCACCACAAATAAGCATTTTTCAATATCGGGATTGTCTTTCAGTAGGGTAGATGCCTTGAAAGAAGTCAAGGTTTTTCCACTACCTGTTGTATGCCAAATATAGCCGTTGCCTCTGTTTTGATGGATACAGTCAATAATTGCTTTTACCGCATAAATCTGATAAGGACGCATTATTAAAATCTTCTGTTCGCTCTCTACCAAAACCATATGCTTGCTAATCATTTCGCCCAAAGTACATTTTGATAGAAACTTTTCAGAAAATTCGTTTAGATGAGTAATTTTCTTGTTTTTTTCATCAGCCAATTGATAGATTGGTAAAAACTGTTCATCGGCATTAAAAGCAAAATGTTGATTTTTATTATTGGCAAAATAGTAGGTATTGGTCAAATTACTTACAATAAACAACTGCATAAAACAAAGCAAAGTATTGCTGTAACCGTTACCCGGGTCATTTTTGTAATCTACAATTTGTTGCATTGCCTTACGTGGGGATACATTTACTTTTTTAAGTTCAATTTGAACAATAGGCAATCCGTTTATTAAAATGATTACATCATATCTTTGAAAACTATTTTCCGTATTTATTCGTAGTTGATTGATGACTTCGTATTCGTTTTTGCACCAGTCTTTTATATTTACCAATGTGAAGTACAAAGGGGTTCCGTCTTCTCTTTGAAAATACTGTCGTTCCCGTAATAATTTAGAAGCCGTAAACACATCGGATTTAATAATTTCATCTCTGAGCCGTGCAAATTCGTTGTCGGTAAGCCGAACTTTATTCAAAGATTCAAACTTTTCTCTGAAATTTTGTTCAAGAGTTTTCCTGTCAACCATATCGGGACGATAAGTGTATTTTAAGTCCGTCAATTGTTTTATCAGGTTTTCTTCTATTTTATTTTCTTTTAACATTAATCTTCTTTCAATAAATCTTTTGGTTTAACATTTAATATTTCAGCAATTCTGTAAAGCACTTCCAATCTTGGTTGCTGTCGGTTTTGCACGTATCCGTTTACCATATTGTAACTTTTACCCAGTTGTTCAGCCAACCATTTCTGTTTAATTCCTTTTTCTTCAAGTACTTCTTTTATTCGATTTATTTTATCTTAATAAATTCAAAAATATTTATAAAAATACAAAACTTATTTTTTTGTCTCGTTTTTCAAGATAATTACATCACATATTTTGGAGATGTATGAATTTCGTAGAATGGGGTGGAATAAATAGCTTTTTTGCAATTTTTTGGTTCGAGCGCAGGCTCGTATTAATTGCAAATGTGCTATTTGTGCGTAGGGTTTTTATCCCCATTGTAGCAAATATCCCTTTCTTTTTGAGCTTTTTCTTTGCTTGAGGCCAACGTAATAGCGTTTTATTCATCGTTTCCATACAAATTTAGCAGAATGTTTGGAAAGATTGTAATAGATTGAGAAAAAAGCAGGAAGACAGGAAAGGAATGAGGAATTATTTGAAACAATGAGGAGGCTTCATTTCTTACCCAGGGAAATGACCGCTCCCGTCTCCGGCACTTTCACATTCACCGCCAGCTGATCGTTATTCAATGCCTGCTGTGCCCATTTCTCCAGTCCGGATGTATCCAGCAGGGCATCTTTATAATACTTCTCGTCTTCCAGACCGCTGTAATGAGTCAGTAAAAGGTTCCGGGGTTTAATACGGGTGGCAAAATCCAGCACAGTGTGTATATAGTCCTCTTTTTCAGGAAAATCCCGGAAAAAATCCAGCAGGTACTGATAATTGGTATAATTCTGAAAATTATGCGGAGCCATCAGCAGGGATTCTGTCAGCTCCTGCAGCCATGGTTCCATATATTTCCCGTCTTCCGGGTGTCTGCGGACCACAGACCAGTGGTTGGTTTTGGGATAGGGAAAACGGTTGTTGGCATCTGTCACCAGCCAATCTACGTTATGCAATGCTCCGATATCCGATTTCTTCAGCATGGGTACCAGCACATCACCGGTAAAGAGTACCCTTGGTCCGGCCGGGACGATCTCCACCAGCAACATAGCAGCCGCACGGGCATGGACCCCGTGATAAACGGGAAAAGCTGTGACGGTCATCCCCTCTCCCGCTTCCCGTACCCTCACCGGTTTACCATAAGACAGTTCCGTAAATGCACAAAGTTCTCCAAGATGAGGCATGGTCCGGAGGATCTGTTCGTAACATCCTTTGGTGGCATACACCGGATATTTCTTCTTTCTGAACCGATAATAACTCTGAATGATCCAGTCCATACCCAATGTATGATCGAAATGGGGATGGGTGATCAGCAAAGCGTCAGGAATACGGTTGCCATGGCGCAACAGGAAAGGAACGATGCCGTGACCCGCATCGATCAGGATGTCTTTGACAATCTTTCCTTCGCCTTCCCGCTCCAGTATTGAATGGGAAGCATTGGCATAATCGGGAGCTCCCCGCAAGTCATAAAACGGATGATGCTGCCCGATCAGAATGGGCCAGGCGTTACCGCGGCCGTTAATACGTAACGAAAAAGTTCTCATCATATAAATTTTCTTCACCCATGTAACCGTTTACTCACAGTAAAACTGTTCGTGAGTTCGCTTTTCCCGGTTCACTCTCCATTGAATGTTTGATTAATAAAATTCATGTTCGTTTCATGACGGATTGATTTATGTCGGAACTCTGGCATTTTCTTAACAACATTTTACCGTATGAGTTTCATTTCCTTCAACAGATAACCGGCTCCGGCATATTTATCAATCAGGAAGAGGGCATACCGTATATCCAGGGATATGTTACGGCACTGGTCGGGGTTGAACATCAGGTCGCTCATCACCCCCTCCCACGCTCTGTCGAAGTTAACCCCCACAAGATAACCGTTGGCGTCAATCACCGGGCTCCCGGAATTTCCGCCTGTGGTATGGTTTGTAGCAATGAAACATACCGGCATTCTGTCATTTTCCCCATAGGGTCCGAAATCTTTTTCCCGGAACAGCGTCTTGAGTTTTTCCGGCACATGATAATCGTATATGGCAGGATTATCCTTCTCGATCACGCCATTCAGTGTCGTCTGAAACCTGTAATACACCGCATCCCGCGGCTCATAGCCTCTGACTTGCCCATACGTAACACGCATCGTGAAATTGGCGTCGGGATACAGATGTTTTCCTTTGTTAAACTCAAGCTGGGCAGCCATATACAGTCGGTCCAGCCGATTTTTCTCCGCAGTCAGGCGTTGCAATTCGGGGCCTATCTTATCGTCATACAAACGTTGTACATCGGCTGCCAGGGCATAGGCCGGATCTTTTTTCAACTTTTTGACAGCAGCCGCGGTAAAACCGTCGAGATACCCGAATACTTTCGCCGAATCGACAAACATCGTTTTTCCATAAACACGCTGCATGTATTTACCTGTTTTCCCCTGCCAGGAGAGCAATGACAGCGGATAAAATTCACGTGGCATGTTCGTCTCATACATATTCACCAGTGCAACAAAGAGTTTTTCATCCACCGGTTTGTTATAATCCCGGAAGAAACTTTCGCAACGGGATTTAAGCACTTCCACCTCCTTGTCTATCTTGTCCTTGTCTGCCTGCTGCTCCGTCATTTCCACCAGGGACGTAAAATAATGTGCAAGATGGATCGCCTCGGCACCATACCTGAAAAACACTTCATTGATAAAATCGGAAGCCAGCAGGTAACGGCTGTATTCGGGATAAAGCTTCCGGTATTCGGCCAGCAACGAACCATATTTTTCTTTCCGCTGCGGATCCTCGTGGGTCCATTGCAAAAAACGGTATTCGTAATCCTGTTTCCTTTGGATGGCATTCAGTTTGTTGAGTCCGCGTATCTCTCCTTTCCAGCGTTTCCATGAATTACTCAGCCCTGCATATTTGGCGGCATACTGGATTCTTATCTTCGGATCCGCACTCATTCCGGCATTTATAATATTCAGTTTTTTGGTCCGTAGGTCTATCAGTTTGGGATAAATATCCTGCATCAGTATTTTCAGGTGATAAGAAGGCACGTATTCGTAAGTACTTCCCGGATATCCGATGATCATGGTAAAGTCGCCCGGATGCACCCCTTTCAGTGATATGGGGAAAAAATAATCAGGATGATAAGGCTGATTGTCTTCGGCATATGCAGCCGGTTCGTTTTCTTTCCCGGCATAGATACGGAACAGGGAAAAATCGCCGGTATGGCGGGGCCACATCCAATTATCGGTATCGCCCCCGAATTTCCCGATGGCTGAAGGGGGTGCTCCCACCAACCTAACGTCACGATACACCTTCTGCACCAGCAGAAAATACTGGTTTCCCATATAAAAAGGTTTGACTACCGCTTTCAGACCGGTTCTTTTTGAGGTCTCCTGTTCAATTTTACGGCTCTCTTCCCGGACGGCCCTGGCCCTCTCTTCCCCGGTCATATTATCATTCACTTTAGTGAGGATGCGTTCCGTCACATCTTCCATCCGTTTCAGGAAGGTAACCGTCAGGCCGGGGTTTGGCAGTTCTTCCTTGCGAGACATCGCCCAGAAGCCATGGGTCAGGTAATCATGCTCCAGGGTGGAATGCCTCTGAATACTGCGGTATCCGCAGTGATGGTTGGTGATAAGCAATCCGTCGGGAGAGATCAGCTCGGCAGTACATCCTCCCCCGAAGATCACCACAGCATCTTTCATACTGGCTTTGTTGATGCTGTATATATCTTCGGCAGTCAGTCTGAAACCTTCCCTGTGCATGATATCAATATTAAACTGATCCAGCAACATCGGGATCCACATGCCTTCATCAGCACGGAGGAGGTGAACGGCTATGAGCAACGAGAGAAGGATAGATGAAAATAGTTTTTTCATGGTATGTAGTTGTTGGTTACTGATACTGCGTTTGGAATTCTTTGGCTAAAATTCTTTCAAATATTGGTACACCTGATGCACCGGCAGACCCATAACATTGTAAAAAGAACCTTCGATCCGTTCGACACTGACATACCCGATCCATTCCTGGATGCCATATGCACCGGCTTTGTCAAAAGGTTTGT
Source organism: Bacteroidales bacterium (assembly GCA_021157415.1). GTDB lineage: Bacteria > Bacteroidota > Bacteroidia > Bacteroidales > VadinHA17 > DRPN01. The sequence continues at coordinate 7,180 of JAGGWN010000030.1, forward strand.
AGGTGTTTATATAATAATCAATTTCATCTTGCGATAATTTTCCAAAATAGACCTTCGACTCGGCAGTAAAACATATTTCCTTATCCACAGATCTCATACAGACGCCTGTTAATACACGATGCATATTTCCGGACAACCTGGAAAGCATCTCCCGTGCATGGGCTTTGTCCTGCGGTTTCTCTATCACTTCTCCGTTGAGGATCACCAGGGTATCAGCTGTTACCAGTATGGTATCAGCCGTCAGCAGGTCCTGTGCCCCATCGGCTTTTTTACCTGCCAGATAAGCCGGAATCTTTTCAGGAGACAGAACGTCAGGATAAGACTCATCCACCCTGCTGGCCTGCACGATCACAAGAGGGATGTCCAATCCCTCCATAAGCATCTTACGGCGCGGTGAGGCGGAAGCCAGGATTACTCTTTTATTTTTCGGCCAGGACAGCATCATCGGGTTCAACTGATCAACGTGGAAAATAAATAATCGGCCACCAGGATATATGCCAGGCCTGTCAGCATAATCCACTTGGTTAGGGTGCTGGCCTTATGATAATCGCCAGAAGAGCGGGCTTTTATCATTTTTATGATCAGCCCTATCAATGGTGCCACAATGGCTGCCAGACCATAAGCGATCGTAAACGTGTCGCCGAGATAAAAGAAGATAACCCACAGGACCAAAAGGATGGTGATCACGATAATCCCCAGCACGATGTAACGGGTGGTGTCCAGTCCGGCCACCACGGGCATGGAGTTACGGCCAAACGACCAGTCGCCCTCATAATCTTCCATATCCTTGATAATTTCACGAATCAGGGTTAGCAAAAAAGCAAAGATGGAAATACCTGCCGACCATACCATGATGGGTCTCCAGGTAGCATGATATAAGATCATGACGGAAGCATACTGTTTGTTGACAAGAGGGATCTCAAACAAAGGAACCATAAAAGGCACCAGGGCCGTAAGAAAAGCCACCAACAGATTTCCTATCAGGAACTGGCGTTTATAGGTGGTGGAATAAAACCACAACAAACCGGCAGCCAGGATAAAAACGATACCCAGAAAAGAGAGTCCTATGGCCCAGGAAAGGACAATGCCGGCACCTACCCCGAGCACATTCAGGACAATATGAATCACCAGCGCTTTACGGCGGGGTATCTCTTTCCCGACCACCACCCTGTGGGGCCGGTTGATCATGTCCGTACGGGTATCGAAATAATCGTTGATAACATATCCGGCAGCTGTCAGCATCACGGTGGCAAACACCAGCAGGAAAAAATAGAAGTCACTCATGACCAGGCTGACATCAGGCACCACTACCGGCTGGCCGTTATAGGTACCGGGCAGATGATGCAGCATAGGACCCACCAGTCCATAACGCATCAGATACTGCGTGAGGATGATAATCAGCAGATTGGGCCAGCGAATAATTCTGAAAAAAGCTTTAATCATAGTCATTACCAATGAAATGCATCTCCGTCCATCCATTTGTTATGCAGGCGCAGCACCTGTTCTATCACATCCCGCACGCATCCTTCTCCGCCATTGAGCCAGGAGATATAACGTGCCGCCTGCTTAATCTCTGCCACTGCATCGGCGGGAGCTGTGGGAAAGCCCACCATTTGCATGATCTCATAATCCGGCAGGTCGTCACCCATATACAGCACATTACCGGGATCGAGGCCATATTTGTCCAGAAATTTCTGAAAATCTTTCTTTTTACGGGAAGAGCCCATGTAAATATCCTTCACCCCCAGGTTTTCAAAACGTTGCCGCACTGCCGGAGTACTTCCTCCGGTGATAATACCTACAGGATACTCTTTTTTGGAAGCCAGTTGCAGGGCATAACCGTCTTTAATGTTCACGGTACGCATCGGCTCGCCCGAAGGATGCAGGGGCATCACCGTCCGGGACAATACCCCATCCACATCAAAAGCAAAAGCTTTGACTTTTCTGAGTTCCTCCTTAAAGTTACTTACATGCATCTGTCTAACGATTTTTTTTATTCCTTTTGGGTGCTGTTCTCCAACCATCCCACAATATTCACTTTCCCTTTTCCATATGGTGCTGTATGCTCTCCGTAAACACCTGATAAACCCGTTGAATTTCCGGTGAGCAAGATAATAAATCCAAATGCTTTTTTATAACCATTTTGTCATTTCTTGCTGCCGGACCTGTTTGTGCTTTGCGGGGGCCCAGATCAAAGGCTTTGGCCACGGTTTCTTCTAACAAAGGACGCAGTAGATCTAAAGAAAGTTGTTCTTTCCGGAGGATCTCCTGCGCCAGCACCAAAAGATGGTTCCCGAAATTATTTATCATGATGGCTGCAAGATGTAGGGTGAGGCGTTTTGTTGAATCCACCCTGAGTACCACGTCGCTGATCTGTCGGGCCAGATCCATAAGCATTAGCTCGTTGCCTGAGGTATTGGCTTCGATACACATGGGTATTTTCCGTATATCGGGTGTGCGGCCTGCTGAAAATGTCTGCAACGGATAGAAAACCCCGTAGCTCCGGGCTTTCCCTTCAAATACGCTCATGGGGATGCTGCCCCCGGTATGAACCACAGAGGCCTCTCCCACATCCATACGGGCAATCAAAGCCTGCAAGGCATCATCCCTCACGGCAAAGATGATCAGGTCAGGATCAGGCAGCATCTTTGCGATATCTGTATCCCAGGCACAGCCGAACACGTTGGCCAGGGTCCGCGCCGATTCTTCCGTCCGGCTGATCACCTGGATGATCCTGTGACCTGCATCATGCAACGCACGTGAAAGATGACCGGCGACCCTGCCGGCACCGATAAAAATAATGGAATAGGATTTTTTGTTTTTTGTCATAAATACGCCTGCCTGCAATCATAAAAGCTAGAATTCCGGGCGTTTGATCTCTTCCAGATGAAGGACGTAATTGGAACTGTAATAATATGACATCTGTTTCATACAATCATCCATGGCTTTTCCGCTCACAATAACATGCTCTCCCGACTTGAACTTGGAAACCTCGTCCCAGGTTTTTTCAGGATCACAAACCGTAAAATAAGAATATATACCATCTGAAATGAAATAGGTGAATTTGGTGTCTTCATAGTAGATCGTCCCGGGAACCTGATTCAACTCAAAAGACACCTTCCCTTCACAGCCGCAGGTTTGTTTCTTGCAACTACCCGATGAAAACATCAGGGCAATCGTTGCAATCAAAAGAATAGTTTCAACTTTTTTCATGTGGTTGATAAATCAATTGTAAAAGGTTAATATCCGAAATTCCGTGTAAAAATACGAAAGATCATATAAAGATAATAAGATAAACAGGAAAAGATGAAGATTTTAGCATTTATCTTTCAGTTCTCCGGGCAGAGCCATCCCAATGGCCGATGCAGCAGCCGTTACAGCAGTCGTCTTGACAAACGCTCTTCTTTTTATGATTTTATAAGAAGAAATTTAATGGCTTAGTTGTAATCCTCCTGAGAATACCTTTTGCGGAATTCGGAGGCAGCGGCTTTTCTCCGGGCCGTCTCTTCCGGATCCATTTTCCCCAGATACCATTTGTGCATTTCCCCGTTCAGGATATTATGCAGCAGTTTCTGTACCCTGGCAGCACCGACCGCTTTGCCGTGTTTCTTCCCTTCACTGATCAGCTCTCTTATCTCCGGAACCATATCCGTGTAAAACCTTGCGGCCACTTCGAAATTTCCGTGCCACTGTGTATAATCCGGTCCCATCATGGAAGCACCCATTCTGGCCCTACGTCCTTCATGGTGCCACAGGTAGAAATAGGTCCATTCCACCTTATCATCAAAAGGCGTAGGAGTGATCAGCCCCTCTTTTTTCAGGAGATTCATCAGCGCAAGTGCAGGCTTGCCAAACTTGTCGTTATAGAGAGCCACTTCCTTGTCATACTGATTATAAAAATTCTCTACATAAATTCGGGTATGGCACTGAAAGCAAACGTTCTGCATATTCTTACGCCGCTGTTCCCATGTCAGAAAATCCTCGGGCAGAGGTTTTCCCTCAGCTTTATATCTGGACATCTCCGCAGCATCTATCTTTTCCGACACTTTGGGCCGGAGAGTCCAGCTAATCCTGTCACCCACATCGTGTGTTACCGCCATGTCGGGTGTAGCACTCATATGGCAGGTGGCGCATGTGGGAGCAGCCGAATATTCCTTGCCGACGATCCAGGGCTGGGCCTCCAGGTTCATTTCTTCACGGTGTGCATGGTAATTAATTCCATGTTTTGACTCATTATAGATCTCCAACTGCGGGTGGTCCGGGCCGATATGACATTTCCCGCAGTTCTCGGGCTGACGGGCCTGTGCCACAGAAAAATTATGCCGGTTGTGACAGGCCGTACAGGAGCCTTTGGAACCGTCAAGGTTGATACGTCCCATGCCGGTATTGGGCCAGGTTTTGGGATCCAGCAACATCACCCCCATATCATTGTGCCTGGCATGGCCTTTTTCATCTTTCAATATCTCCACTTTCGAGCCATGACATTGCCAGCATCCTGAGGCAGCAGCAGGGTTGGAATTATTCATGAACTTGTCATGACCCTCTACCACCTCTGCCAGCACATTGTCCAGAGAGCCCATGATCATTCCTGCATCGGCATGGTGGCTGGCCGTAAACTGTGCTGCTTCTTCCTTGTGACACCTTGCACAGTCATTGGGGGTTACAATGGTTGCAATCCATTTACCCTCATGCTCATAACCGTCAACATCTTCTTTCTGAGCCTGATGACACTCCAGACAACCTACGCCCACCTCAGAGTGCCTGCTGTTTTCCCATTGTCCTACGATAACCTTCCCGGCTCCCTGTTCACCGTGACAGCTTATACAGTGACGGGTATCTTCATCAACAATGGGTTTCGGCTTGTAGTTCGGATTGGAACGTTGTACTTCCTTATACAGGGCAATGAGCAGTACAACAAGAAATACGATACTTAAAATGCCGATAATCGTTCTTTTGGTATTCAAACTTGTTGCCATTATGTTCTATTTTGAGATTTAGAAATGTAATTGGTTTTATGATTAATGGGCAAAAACTTCCCATAACAAAAAAGCATTGATCGTAAGCATACCTGCCACTCCGATCCAGAAACCGGCTTCCTTTCCGGGCCATAATCTGTCAAAAAACTTATCAATAAAAGGCCAGAAAAAAAGGATCAGGATAAAAAGGATTGGTCCCATTACACCGACATAGAGATTGGTCACTTTCAACCACCGGAATACCGGAAAGAAGTACCATTCCGGTTTAATGTGCAGCGGTGTGACATTCGGATTGGCAGGCTCACCCAATGCCACGGGAAACAGAAGGGAAAGAGTAACCAGCAAGATCATGATGATGGAAACCATGATCAATTCGGTAAAAACGTGGTCGGGCCATAACGGGAACGTTTTCTTTTCCGTCTCTTTTTCCCCTTCAAACTTCAATTCGCTGACACCGTGGGCACGTATAAGATAAAGATGACCCACCACGGCCAAACCCATCAATACGGGTAGCAGTACCACATGAAACAAGTAAAAGCGTGTCAGGGTGCTTTGTCCTATCTCCGAGCCACCCCGAATAAAATCAGCCAACCAGTCGCCGATAAAAGGGGTCGCCCCGGCAATGCCTGTACCCACCTTCATCGCCCAGTAAGACATCTGCTCAAAAACGAGGGAATAGCCCGTAAACCCGAAAAAGAGAGTAAGCAGGAAAAGAGTCACTCCGAACATCCAGTTTATGTCACGCGGAGTCCGGTAGGTACGGGTAAAAAACACGCGTATCATATGTAACAACAGGGCGGCGATCATAATATTGGATGACCACCTGTGGATGCTTCGTATCAGCCATCCAAAATCCGTACCATACGTTATATAAGCCACACTCTGGTATGCTTTTTCGGTCTCCGGCACATAGTAAAAGATAAGCATCAGGCCGGTTATCACCTGCACTACAAACATATACAAAGGCGTTCCTCCGAGTGCCCACCACCATCTCTTCAGGTGGTTGGGAATGGGTTCCGCAGTAAGCTTGACCAGCGCTTCCTGGTCTATGGGGAAAGATTGTTTAAGCCAGCTTGTCAGACCCATAATCAGCCGTTCTTATCTTTGAAATAAATGAAAATATTATCTCCCTCCAGGTCGGTAGGATACGTATCTAATGGGGCCGGTGGGGGACCGGCAATGACCTTGCCGTTCTTGTCAAATCTTCCTCCGTGACAAGGACAATAGAATTCCTGCTTGTCTTTTTCCCATTGGACCGTGCATCCCAGATGCGTACATACGGTAGACATGGCTTTCACCTCCTGGTTATCCGTACGGACCAGCATGAGGTCTTTACCACGCAGGTCTGTAATCTTGCGGGAAGCATTGACAGGCAGTTCTTCCAGGTGCAAGGCAAAAATCCTGCGTGTCACTTCCTGCTTTTTAGGAGTGATGAAACGAAGCCCTATGGCAGTGATCCCGGCAAAAGCTGTTCCTAAAGGGATAAATGTCAACAGGTTTTTCAGAGCATCTCTTCTTTCCATAACACAAATTTTATTTTAAAGACTTACGGGTGAATAAGGTTGGTTTAAAAGTGACCATAACCCAGGCCCAATGATTAGTGTTTTTATTAAATTCTCCGTCCGGAATGTCAGGATATTTCAGGGCTTGCATGGCCTGTGAAGAAAACATCCGGGAATAGCCTCCCGCCACAGTGACATTTTTTGCCATCTTCCAGGCTACGGATAAATCAAACTCCGTTCCCAGCGCCTGGTGATACTCCGTCCATTCTCCCGGCACAGCAGTTTTGGTGGCCAGTGTTGCTGCCGGTCTCAGGGTATGAGAGACCAGTATAATGCCGATCTTTTCCAGCGTCAGCTTAAACGGGAAGTAAATATCTATCAAACCGACATTGCCACCGTGATTTCCCACATAAAAATAATCCATCCATCCGTTGAACTTATGATTGGTTCCGTAAAAAGGGGTGAAAGAATGATCGGTAGCTCCGCTTACTCCCCTACTTCTGGTGTCCGTTCCGGACAATACCTCAAACCCTGCTCCGAAGGAAAAAGGACCTATAAGATAAAGAGAGAGATCCCCTGCCAAATAATAGGCAGACAGGTTATTATGCATTTTATTTTTTCCTCCCTGGTAATAGGCGGCCATATTCAATCCGAATTTCTCTCTTTTCATCGAGTACCGCCCTCCGACGGTACGGCTGTAGGATACCTTTTCTTTATATACGGATGAATCCGGATCAGCATCGTAGGGCAGTCCGTTATTCAGAAAAAGAAAATTCAAGCTTGATTTTCCAATCCTTCCTTGATAATGCATCACCTGAAAGGTTTTGTAATTTGTCAGGGTATATGTTTCGCGATACAGGGACTCCTGACCGGCATTATAAGCCACCACAAGATCAACATGGTGATTTTCATTCGGTTTCAGTTTAAGCATGGCAGCATCATGACTGCGGGCTTGTTGTGTCCAACCCACATTGCCAAAAATGCGATGATCATCGTATATTATTTCCTGTCTTCCTATTTTCAGGGACACAGATTCACTGAAAAGGATCTCACCCCAGGCTTCATGTACAGACATGGCATATTTATCAACTTTATTCAATTGACTGACATCTCCCCATACACGAATATTCTGTGTGCTGACATAGGCCCGGAATGACTTGCCTGCAAAGTCCGCATTCAGCCGGGTACGTTGCGAAATAAAAACAGCAGGCTCTGCCTGATCCGGGAATAACGTTTTGTATCCATGCCGGTACTCAAACCGGGGTCTGATCTCTGCCGTAATGTTCACGGACTGACCGTATGCTGAGAAGAAAGAACATAATATGCATAGGGGAAAGAAAAGCCGGTAAATTCCTTTCATATTCAAATTAATTGATTTTTTTCTAAATGATTGGGAAATGTAGTTACATTATACACAATAATTAAATATATCAATTAATTCTTATTGATTCTTATTACATATTATATTAAACTTATATTTCTTTATATACTGTTTATCAATTGTTTATTGTGGTTTTACAAACACCACTATTAGAATCATATCTATGATATATATCATTATATTTGTCTTTATTAACAATTTTTTACGTTTTTTTTTCACGTCTATGCATTTCACATGCAATTTCCATTCATTTCGCAGCCGCAGGCTGCTCATTTCGTGAGCGCGTCCGTAAGGCTTTGGCCGAACGGACACAAGCGAATAAATTTCCTTGATTAACCCTCGTATGACCACCGTATGACCATTGAATGACCATTGTATCACAACTGTTCCGTCATCATATTCCCAGGCGCCCTGCCACCAACTCAGCCACATCCATATTGATTACTTCTTTTTCACGATGTTTGTATTTAAGACCATCGCCAATCATAGTCATACAATAGGGACAGGCAGTAATGATCATTTCCGAACCGGTATCAAGGGCTTCGGTGGTACGTTGTAAAAATATCTCATTCTCGCCGTGGCCGGATTCGCGGAACATCTGACCACCTCCCCCGCCACAACACAAAGCGTTGGCTTTATTGCGGGGCATTTCTCTGATCTTCAAGCCCATTGCACGGATCACCTGCCGTGGAGCCTCAAATTCTTTATTGATACGGCCCAGATAACAGGGATCATGATAGGTAACCTTTTTCTCCCCGAAGAACGTCTTCCCTGCTTTTGCAGTCAGTTGTTCCAGGTGTTGTTTCAGAAATTGTGTATGGTGAATTACTTGCAAAGCCTCACCGAAATCCGGGTATTCATTTTTAAAAGTGTTGTACACATGCGGATCGCAGGTGATCACTTTCCTGATTCCATATCCATGGAATTTTTTAATATTGGCAAAAGCCTGCATCAGGAAGAGCATCTCATTGCCGGTGCGGCGGGCGAAGTCCCCGGAAGAAGTTTCCTCTTCCCCCAAAACGGCATAGTCAATCTCCAGATATTCCAGAATCTTAACAAAGGCCCGGATCACTTTTTTATAACGGCTGTCAAAAGCGCCGGCGCTACCTACCCACAACAGATATTCCGGCGTATGCCCGCGAGACAGCAGAACACCCATCACAGGCACTTCTATTTTCCGTGATTGCCCGTCACCGGTCTGCAGGCAGAGTCCCTCCGACCACTTCATCCGGTCTGCCCCGGATACCTTCCACAGGGCCCCGTTATTTTCGACATGGGTATATACGGTATTCCATTCAGTGGGAGCAGATGCTTTTTCCAGCACCTGATAACGACGCAGCCCCAGGATCAACTCAGGCTGATTGATATTCAAGGGGCACTCCCGCACACAGGCATCGCATAAGGTACAGGCCCAGAGCTCATCGTCGGTGATATACACTCCCAACAAGCTTTTCCCGTCGTCCGTTCCCACTCCTTTGAGGAGACCGGGTGCTTTTTCATCCATCCGTTCGCGGGTATTCATCATCACCTTTCGGGGTGACAGCACCCCTCCGGCCAGATGGACCGGGCAGACGGAAGTACATCGTCCGCATTGTGTGCAGGTGAGCGAATCCAGGTAGTTTTTCCAGGTAATATCTTCCACATCCAGGATCCCGAAGCGGCCGGGAAGAACATCCGGCATTCCTTCCTCCGGGATCTCCTCTCCTCCGGCCATGGCTTTCACCTCTTTGGTTACTTCCGGCATATCCGGAAGTTTTCCCATGGGATAAGGCCGGGAGAGAAAGACATTCGGGATAGACAGGTACACATGAAAATGCTTGGAATAAGGCAGATAATTGGCAAAGAAAAAGATCGTAAGGATATGGACCCACCACAGTATTCTGTAATACTCCGTCATAACCTCCGGAGCAGCGCCGGATAAAAACGCGGGCATCCAGGCAGCGCTGACAGGAAACGATCCGTAAATCATCCTTCCCGTACGCATCCCGTACGCCAGGTAGAGGAGATTCATGCCTGAAAGGGTCAACATCAGCAGGAAGATCAGGGCAAGTGTAATATTCGCGTCACGATGCGACTTCCGTGTGATCTCCGGTCCGTCATATCTGCGCACATGAAATACATTTCTTCGTATCCAGAAGATGATTACTGCCACAGCGATTACCGGAGCCAGGACATCTGTGGCAGCCGTCAGAAAATCATACACGTCCCCGAGTTCATGAAAAGACCTTTCCTGTCCGGTGAGTCCATCAACCACCATCTCAAAACTGCCCACGAGAATAACCAGAAACCCCCAAAAGACCAGGGCATGCAAAAACCCAATCACAGGACGTTGCAGGATCTTGCTCTGGCCGAAAGCCACTTTCAGCACCACCCGGATCCGGGCAGGAATATTTTTCAGGGGAAAAGCCGGTTTTGTGACCCTGAAAAGGCGGATATACTTGACGGTAGTCCGGGCAAAGATGCCCAGTGTTAAAAAGAGGAGAAGGATAAACGTAAGATGTGTCAGGGTCATGGAGTATGGGTTATGGGTTCCGGCAAAAGACGCACCATTGTGTTCCTTTACAGTACGTTACTCTAAATCATACATGTTTTCTGCGTTTTATCTCTTCGATCATTTTTGGCAGGATATCCAGTGCGTCTCCTACGATACCGTAATCGGCCACTTCGAAGATGGGAGCTTCCGGGTCGGTATTGACGGCTGCGATTACTTTGGAAGAGGAGACGCCTGCCAGATGTTGTATTGCGCCGGAGATACCGAAAGCAAAGTACAGATCCGGAGCAATGATCTTTCCGGTTTGTCCGGCATGTTCTTCGGCGGGTCTCCATCCTTCGTCCGAGACAGGACGCGTGCAGGCAGTAGCCCCGCCCAGCAGTGCAGCCAGTTCCTCAAGCAGTTTAAAATTATCAGGATGCTGCATACCCCGGCCCCCCGAGATCACAATATCCGCTTCTGTCAACAGGAGTTTCCCTTCCTGGGACTTTATTTCCATTCTTTCCGTGACATTCCGGTTCTCATGCACCTTTACGTGTCTGATCTCCGGCGTTACCGGATCATAATGCTCCGAGGCTTCCAGGGAGTGGGGTGCCAGGGTAAAAACTTTCTTCCGTGTCTTTACAAATATATCGGTAAAGACCTTACCGGAAAAGACTTTTTTCCGGACCACGAACGGGTCGGTGCCGGCAGGCAGTCCGGTAATGGCAGACACGTAAGCGGCCTGCAGGTGCGCCGCTACCAACGGAGCGAGGGCCTTTCCCGCATTGGAATATGCAAACAACAGGATTTCCGCATCCTCCTCTCCGGCGATTTCCAGAATCACGTCGGAATACATTCGATTGTCCATCACATCGAGTGACTGATCCGGGACAGACAACACTCTGTGCGCCCCGTATTTACCCAATGCAGCCAATTCAGGGTGATCCATCCTGCCCGGCGCCAACACTATCGCCTGCACCCGGAATTGATCTGCCAGTTGCCGTCCATAGGTTACCAGCTCCGGGACATGCCTGGGGAATTTTCCGTTTCTGTTTTCAGCAAAGATTAATATTGACATGTTTTTTCTTTTATTAACCCGTGGAGAAGTTCAAGATGTACGTCTCCACATAGTAAGGTAAAGATTCATGACAAATGAATCACTTTCGACTCATTTTCCAACAACTCCAGCAGTTCACCGGGATTGGTAGCATCCACCATATGGCACGGCGGTTTGGGTGGAGGCAGCTCGAATCTTGCATATTCCGTCAGAGAATCAACCGCTCCGGGTTCAATCACATGAATGTTTTTTTTCCGTGCCATCATTAACCCTCTCATAGAGGGCATACGGGGTTCTTTGGCAATACCTTTCTGCACCACCGCGAGCAGGGGCAGGGGCATGCGCAGGGTTTCCCTGCCTCCGTCCGTTTCACGCACCACATGGAGTTTATCTCCTTCTGTCTGTATGCCGGTCACGGCTGATACGGAAGGTATATCCAGCATCCCCGCCACCAGCCCGCCGACAGCAGCTCCGTTATAGTCACTCGATTCGATCCCGGCCAACACCAGGTCAAAAGCTCTTTCCTGCAAAAATGCCACGATATGATAAGCGGTTTCATAAGAATCCCGGGGAGTAGCCTCGATACGAACAGCTTCATCGGCCCCCATAGCCATAGCTTTTCGCAGCACCTGTCCGTGGGTGGAAGGCCCCACATGCAATAAAGTTACCTTATTCACGGTGTTTCCCGGATCTTCTTTCAGCTCCAGGGCACGCGTCAGGGCCAGCTCATCCCAGGGGTTGATGATCCATGGTATCTCCTTCATATCCGGCAGACCGTCAGCGGTCAGCTTAATTTTTACAGAGGTATCGGGCACTACAGACATAAGAATAATAATCTCCATAATCGCATTCTTTTGGGGAGTTTTTTATATCCTTCAAAAATAAAATAAATTAGTTTTGTACAAACGATTTTTTTTTGCCACCAGATTGAATCACATTTTCGAATTTATACTACGGAAATAATCTCAGACAACACAGATGAAAAAAGAAAACCCTGCAAGAACCGCATATACCCTGAGTCACGGAAAGCTCGTATTTGTTGCGGTGCTTCTCCTGATCCCCATGGCTCTCTTCCTGATTTTTCCGTTTCTTCTCTTATGGGGACCAAAGACCCTCCAGGCAGGTATTTATGCCCTGTTGGAGCCACGACCATTATTGATATTACTCTTTGGTATTATTGTTCATGAATTATTGCACGGATTTACCTGGGCGCTGTTTACACAAAAAGGGCTACGTTCGATCCGGTTCGGGATCAACCTGAATTATATGGCCCCATATACCCATTGCAAAGAACCTTTGAAAGCATGGCAGTTTTTCACAGGAGCATCTATGCCCCTGATCATTCTGGGTCTGGGGCCTTCCCTGTATGGGATCATCTCAGGAAATGGCACGGTTTTTTTCTTCGGCATTTTGTTTATCTGGGGAGCTTCAGGCGACATCGTCTCTCTTTTTATGTTGCGCAAAATCAGCAAAAACACACTGGTTCATGACCATCCGAATGAGTTAGGTTTTTACGTTGAACAAAGAAAAGCAAGAAAATAGTGTAATTTTCCGGGTTTATAGCCCTTGTATAGGACTATTTATTTATATTCACAATCATTTTGGGTCAACGATATCGCATCAGTAAATATTCTTGATATGGAAACATTAAGGATTCCGGTTTACGGGTTTTTATTCGGGGCTATCTTACAATATGCCCGTCTGAACCGTTTCAGTGTCATCAGTGGCATGGCCATCCTGGAAGATTTGTCGGTGGCCAAAGCTATTGCCTTGGCCCCAGGCCTGGGCGCCATCCTGCTGAGTGTTGAGATCGGCCCCGGAATGGCCGGAGGATGTACCAGCGGGCATATTCTTTCCGGCGGTATGCAACTGGCCATCAGCAGCCTGGTATTTACCGTGTTTGTGTTTGCAGGCCTGCTGATGACAGGAAAAGTCTTCTATAAAAAATGATGGAAGGGTTCCGGGTTCCGGGTTTAGGGAGATGGCAAAAAATACATATTTAAATACATATTTAATTAAATATTTAAATACATATATTTTCAGATCTTTCGTAATGAACTTACTTCCCTTATAATTTTAAATTTTCACGTATGGCCAGATCTTCTTCCCGAACCCGTTGGGGTATTATCAGCACCGGCCACATTGCCGGTAAGTTTGCCGAAGCCCTGCAGATCCTGCCCGAAGCCGAATTATATGCTGTCGCCTCCCGCACACAGGAAAAAGCCGATGCTTTTGCCCGTAGATATGGTTTTCAGCATGCCTATGGTACCTACCGGGCACTGGCCGAAGATCCTGAAGTGGAGGCCGTTTACATTGGCACACCCCATGTATTTCATCTGGAAAATGCCGTGATGTGTATGCGTGCCGGCAAAGCAGTTCTCTGCGAAAAAGCCCTGACCATTCATGCAGGTGAGACCGAAGAGATGATCCGGGTAGCCCGGGAAGAGAATGTCTTCCTGATGGAGGCCATGATCCCACCGCATGTACCACTGGTAAAAAAGATCCTGCAGTGGATTCGCAGCGGCCGTATCGGAGAGGTACGCATCTTCAGCGCCTCCCGTTGCATCCGCAGGGATTTCAGTCCTGAGGCACGGCAGCTTAAGCTGGAGCTGGGTGGAGGCAGTCTGTTGGATGTGGGGGTTTATCCGATCTCCTTTGCTTCCATGATTTTTGAACAACCACCCATGGAAGCTTACGGCGTTGCCACTTTCGGACAACAAAAAACAGACGAACAGGGTGCCGCACTCCTGAAATATGAGGACGGCGCTGTTGCCAACCTGACATTTGCCTTACGTACAGAGGCCGTCAACGATGCTTATATATACGGCAGCGACGGCTTTATTCATATTGACGAAATATTTGCAGTACCTGAGCGGGCTACCCTTTACGATAAAAACAAACAGATCGTCGAAGTATTGGAAGAACCTATTACCGGCAATGCCTTGAACTACGAAGCCGAAGAAGTGATGTGGTGCCTGCGGGAAGGATTAAAGGAGTCGCCCCATATGCCTCTGCACAGGTCTCTCGAGGTCATGCGGATCATGGACAGGATCCGGAAACCCTGGGGTCTGATATATCCAAACGATGACAGATGATTTACTAAGAGTATCCGGGTTAATAAATACGAAATAATGCTGAAATTTCCATAACGCCATTCGGATTCTCTTCCATACCTTTGTAAAAGTCAAAAAAAAGGATTATGAAGAAGCTATCAGTATGGACCATGAGTCTATTGATGAGTCTGAGTGTTTTTTACGGTGGTATCACCACCGCTCAGATACAAACAACAAAAAGCGGGGATACACATAAACTGATCGGACCTTATCTGCAGAACATGACGCCTCATTCGGTCACAATTGCCTGGGCTGTGAAAACAGGAAGCACCCTGGTGGAAGGGAAAAACAATACGTATAAAAAACAGGTGAGCCGGTACACCTATCACACCAGCCGGCTCACCGGATTGAAACCCGACTCAACATACACGTATGACATTTTGCAGGACGGTACCGATGCCGGCAAAGGTACTTTTCGCACGTTCCCAGATCGGGTCGAACCTTTCCATTTCTGTGTGCTGGGCGATACCAGGACACGACACAGTGTTCATCAGCAAGTGGTTAACAGGATCATTGAGGAAAAACCGTTGTTTGTTATAAACACCGGCGATCTGGTAGCCAACGGCAACGATATCTCCCTATGGGAAACTTTTTTCGACATCAATAAAGACCTGATACGGCATGTTCCCTATTACACGGTTCTGGGAAATCACGAAAAGGATTCGAAAAACTACTATGACTTTTTCGACCTGCCCGGAAACGAAAGATACTATTTTTTTTCGGTCGGGGATGCATTGTTTGTCGTACTCGATATGGAAGGTCCGGATTATGAAACACCCCGGTATCTTTCCCCGAAAAGTCGTGAGATATTCTGGGGAAAAGTCAGTAAACAATATTTTGACCAGGAAAAAGCCTGGCTGGAAAACCTATTAACGATCCATGACGATGCGGGATATATTTTTGTCTTCTTTCACCCCACCTGGTACAGTATCCATTTGAGCCGGGTAGCGGAAGCTGCCCGTCGCCGGGCTTACTGGGGAGATATCTTTGAACGGCATCATGTGCAGGTTGTGCTGAACGGCCATGATCATTATTATGAACATGCTTTTCACGGCGGAACCCATTATATTGTCACAGCCGGCGGCGGCGCACCTCTGTACAATACGGATGCGATTCAACCCGAAACCATAAAGTATAAGAAGATCGAACATTTTATGAGAATAGATGTGGGTCCGGAAAAAGCAACACTGAAAGCCATCCAACTGGATGGAACGATCCTGGATGATTTTAGTGTTAATAAAAGACAGTAATCCACCTTCGCTGAAGCTATGGTGGACGAAGTCCCACCTTCCCTGAAGTTACGGTGGACGGTGGTACGGCTATTCGTTTGATGTCTCTTCTGTGGCGATATGACGAATCCGAACAGGACCCCTTTCTGTTGTGGTTAAAGATTTCCGAAAATATTTTAAAAATTGCTCTTTGTTCTAAGGCGCATATCGTATATTTGCGATCAGATTTTCTCAAACACACCCCACGGATGAAACGATATCTCGAAAACATTGAATATTGTGAGGAGACAGTGGAACTGGCCCGTTTCGCCAAGGCACTGGGTCATCCCACGCGCATTAAGATATTAAAATCGCTGGAGAGCCGGGCCTGTTGTTACACCGGCGATCTGGTAGAAGAATTTCCATTGGCACAATCAACCATCTCTCAGCATCTGAAAGAATTGAAAGAAGCAGGGTTGATACAGGGAGAAGTAAATCCTCCGAGGATCAAATATTGTATTCATATGGAAAACTGGGGAAAAGCCAGGCAGTTATTCAGAAATTTTTTCCATTGATTCTCTTGTGTTCTCACTGTTTCAAACTGCATATTCAAACAAAGCCCTATGGAGATCCTGATCTTTTTCATTTCCTTTCTGGCAGCTTTTTTATTTTCTCTGGGGGGTGTGGGAGCTGCCATCATCCTGATTCCCATTCTGGTTTCATTAGGCATCCCCATCAATACGGCCAAGCCGGTGGGACTTTTCTACAACACGGTCAGTCTTACCGGAGCCAGTATCAATAATATCCGTAACAAAAGGCTGGATTTCAAAGCGGGCATTCCTATCATTATTTTTTCGTTTCTGTTTGCCATTCTGGGAGCCTGGATGTCCAAATTCATTCCGGCCAGGATCATTCTTTTCCTGTTTATCGGTTTTTTACTTTTCTCCGGCATTATGTTTCTGCTGCATAAGAAAAAAGCATCCGATCAATACAGAACGGGTAATCCCTATGTGCTGCCTGATACGGTTTCTTATACGGGCAATGACTTCAGGTTTAACGTGTTTGCCCGTTTCAAAACCAAAATATTTGAGATACAGGGAGAATATCTGCATGCCGGTTTTGACCGCGGACATGCATACGGTTTCTATCTGTTGTCGGCCCTCAATATCAAAAAGAATCAAATTGTTTTTTCGTGGGAGGATTACCATAGTCTGATACCGGAAACAAGCGACCGTCCTGCCTACAGGGTCGGTTACAATTATCTCATCGATAAATACAAGCTGAAATTGTTTTTTGACAACTATTTCCGGACCGGTCCGGCAGGATTGGAAAAGTAC
The DNA here is from genome assembly GCA_021157415.1 of Bacteroidales bacterium. Lineage (GTDB taxonomy): Bacteria > Bacteroidota > Bacteroidia > Bacteroidales > VadinHA17 > DRPN01. The sequence continues at coordinate 24,227 of JAGGWN010000030.1, forward strand.
TTTGCCACCATTCAGTTACAACTGTTTTTCAGATAAGTATTATTCATTATGTTTCCGGGTTTTGTTAACTTTAGCCAAAGATTATGACAATAAGCATTGGTTAAAGGGGAATAATGTATGGGCTCAAACCGGTACATCAGGGATCTGATCAGGGAGGGAGAGCATCAGCAGCTTGATTTCAAGTATGCCATTACCGACAGCCGCAAGATTGCCCGGACGCTGGTGGCCTTTTCCAATACCGACGGAGGCCGTTTGCTGATCGGTGTAAAGGACAACGGTCGTATTGCCGGGGTTCGTTCGGATGAAGAGATGTATATGGTTGAAACGGCGGCGATCACCTTTTGCAAACCGGAGGTAAAATTTACCACAACCCTTCACGAGACAGGTCGGAAAACGGTTCTTGAGGTAACGGTCCCTCCTGCCACCGACCGGCCCTACCGGGCACCGGATGATCATGGGCGCTGGCATGCTTATGTAAGGGTCGGGGATGAAAACTTCATTGCCAACAGGGTTTTGATCCGTACATGGCAGCGGGAAAAAAGAAAAAGGGGTACCTGGGTCAGATATTCCCGGCCTGAGCGCATTCTGATGCATTATCTTGCCGGACACGAATCCATCAGTCAGAATCATTTCAGAAAAATAGCCCGTATCTCCTATGCTTCTTCCGAAAACATCCTCGTCAATTTTCTGACCTGGAACATCCTTGAGCCTCTTTTCACCCACCAGGGCATCAGATATAAACTAAAGGAATAAAACAGAAAGCAGTGCAACAAACAAAATCCCGTATCGTTCGTCACCAGGGATTCTCCCATTGTTCTTCTTAAAATCTTTCCAGCCGGCTGAAGAAAAAATCACATTCAATAACGGCGTTTTCATCGCTGTCCGATCCGTGTATGGCATTGGCCTGCAAAGACCTTGCATATTTTTTCCGGATGGTTCCGTCGGCAGCTTTTGCAGGATCGGTGGCTCCGATCAGTGTTCTGAAATCCTCCACGGCATTTTCTTTTTCCAGCAACATAGCCACTACCGGACCTGAGGTGATAAACGCTACCAGATCATTAAAAAAAGGCCGGTTCCTGTGAACGCCGTAAAACTGTTCAGCCTGTGCCCGGGAAAGCGTTG